>VBFR01000227.1 GCA_005889345.1 Chloroflexota bacterium | reverse complement strand
CATCTACTACGCCGGCGCGGGGCTGATCGCCATCGTCGCCACCGGCATGATCTACCTCTCCTACTTGCTCGGCAACATCGCCATTCTGCTCGCCCGGCTGCGGGGCTGGCCAACCCAGGGCGCCCCGTTCAAGCTCGGCGGTTGGGGCCTGATTGTCAATTTGCTTGGCCTCGCCTGGGGCGGTTCGATGCTCGTCAACTTTCTCTGGCCGCGACCGGCGAGCAACCCGAGCGTCAATATCGTGCTCGCGCCGGGCGGTGCCAGCCTGGGCGGGTTTGGAGACTCCGTTCCGATCTTCGAGCTGGTGGTGGTACTGATCGTCGTAATCGGCGCTGTCTACTACGTCGTCGCCCAACGGGGCAAGACCGACCAGGTCGTCCGAGCCGCCTAGCTGAACTCGGCGTGGATGGGTGGCGGGCCGGGCTTGCCGCCCATCCTTCTTATAATGACCAGCACATCATGGCGGTCAAAATCCGTGTGCCCGGCGCGCTTCGGCAACTGACGCGCGGTGCGGCCATCGTCGAGGTCGATGCGGGCGACGTGTCGCAAGCGTTGGACGAGCTGAACCAGAAGTTCCCGGGCTTCAAGGAACGGCTCTACGACGACAAGGGCGAACTCCGCCAGTTCATCAACATCTACCGAAACGATGAGGACATCCGCTTCGGCTCTGGGCTCAAGACGCCGCTGAAGGACAGCGACGACCTCTCCATCGTCCCGGCGGTCGCCGGAGGCTGACCGGGGCAATGGCGCGGACGACGGTGCGCCTGACGTTCCGCGGCGACGCCCGAAACGACCCGATCATTTACCGGCTCGGCCAGGATTACAAAGTGGTGACCAACATCCGGCGCGCCGATGTCGGCAATGACACCGGCTGGGTCGAGCTCGACCTGGACGGCGAACCCGCCGAGGTCGACCGGGCGCTCGAGTACTGCCGCAGCCGCGGCATCGGGGTCGACAAGCTGGAGCATCCGTGAAAGTCGCCGTCGCGATGAGCGGCGGCGTCGACTCGTCGGTCGCCGCGGCCCTGACGCGTGAGGAAGGCCATGACGTCTTCGGCGTCACGCTCCAGCTCTGGCCCAAGGAGATGGCGATCCGCGACTTCGATAAGCATCACGGGTGCTGCTCGCTGGACGCGGTGGAGGACGCGCGCCGCGTCGCCAACCGGCTCGGTATTCCCTATTACGTCCTGAACTTCGAGGACGACTTTCGGTCGTCGGTCATCGACCCCTTCACGCAGGCGTACCTGCAGGGGCGCACGCCCAATCCCTGTATCCGCTGCAACGAGACGATCAAGTTCGGCCTTCTGCGGCGCAAGGCACTCGCGCTGGGCGCCGATGCGCTCGCCACCGGCCATTACGCGCGCATCGACCGAGGATCCGACGGTTATCAGCTTCGTCGAGCCGTCGACGAGCGTAAGGACCAGTCCTACGTGCTCTACCAGCTCGGCCAGGAGGAGCTCGCCGTCCTGCGCTTTCCGATCGGCGACTGGAGCAAGACGGAGGTGCGGGAGAAGGCCGGGACCCTCGGCCTGGTCACGGCGTTGAAGCCCGAGAGCCAGGAGATCTGCTTTGTCGCCGATGGCAGCTACCGGACCCTGCTCAAGGACCGCTTTCGCGAGCAGGTCAAGCCCGGCCCGATCGTGGATGGAAAGGGCACCGTCGTCGGTGAACACGATGGCATCGCCATGTACACCGTCGGGCAGCGTTCGGGCCTGCGCCTCCAGGCCGGCGGGCCGGCGTCGCCCCCCATGTACGTCAGCGCCATCGACGCCGCCAGCAACACCGTCACCGTTGGCGGTCCGCGGCAGCTGCTGCGGTCGAGCTGCCGCGTCGAGGATGTCCGCTACGTCGCCGGACGCGTCCCGCCCGCAGCCTTTCGCGCGGACGTGAAAGTCCGCTCGCACGCGCCAGTAGCTGCCGCCCTCGTGACGCCGCTCGGCGAGCAGGCCCGCATCGACTTCGATGACCCGCAGCGAGCATTGGCTCCCGGCCAGGCCGCCGTCTTCTATTCTGGCGACCGCGTCATCGGTGGTGGGCCGATTGCCGCGAGCGACGTGTGACGCGGCTCGACGCTGCTGCCGCCCATCCGTTGCTCCCGACCTTTGCCCTCATCCTCCTGGTCTACCTGACCTGCCTGGGCGGCGTCCTCGCCGCCAAGCTGGCCTGGCGTGGCCGATCGTCGTACTGGCTGGCGGTGCTGGGCGCGTTCTTCTTCCTGATCGGAACGCTCTGGGGCCGTGGGTACCTTTCCGGTGGCGCCAGCTTCACGTTCGGGGCCGCCGGAATCGTGCTGGCCGTCTTCGGGGTGGCGCTCGACCTGATCTTCGGCCAGCCGCCTGGCCCGGCGGCCGCCGAATAGGATAGGGGCCGTGGCTGCCGATTCCGACAAGTACATGAAGGCGCCGATCACCCGGCGGCAGGATTACTCCCCGACGCTGTGGTCGGTCTGGATGAATCCGCCCGAGACACTCGCGTTCAAGGCGGGCCAGTACGTCGCCTTCGGCGTCGAGAACCACGACAAGGTCCTGGAGCGGGCCTTCTCGATCGTCTCCAGTCCCTACGAGCCGGAGCTCGAGTTCTTCATCGAGAGGGTTCCGGAAGGCGCGCTCTCGCCCAAGCTCTACGAGCTGCAGGCCGGCGACGCCGTCTTCATGCGCAGGAAGGCCAAGGGGGTCTTCAACATCGATGTCAAGTCGGGGCACAGCCAGCATTTCCTGGTCTCGACCGTCACCGGCATCGCGCCCTACATCAGCATGGTCCGCACGCTGGCGCTGGACCTGAAGGAAGGCCGGCTGGCGCAGCCGTTTCGGCTCGTCATCCTGCAGGGGGTGTCAAAGTCCAACGAGTTCGGCTACGACAAGGAGCTGATCAAGGCGGCCGACGAGTACCCCTGGCTCACCTACATCCCGACCATCAGCCGGCCCTGGGAGGATCCCGAATGGTCCGGGGAGCGGGGAAGGGTAGACGACCTGGTGCGCAAGTACGCCGACAGCCTGAAGCTGACGCCGAGTGACACGACGATCTACCTGTGCGGCAACCCGGGGATGATCGTCAACGCGCGGGACATCATGCGGCGCTGCGGCTTCGAGCATGCCGCCATCAAGGAAGAGACCTACTGGGCGCCCGGCGAAGGCGAGGTCGAATACTGAGCCTCGCGCCGCCAGCTAGAATCTGACGCCGTGCCCTTGATCGGCGCCCTGCCGCAGCCCATCACCTCGGCGCCGCTCGTGATCCTGATCTACGTGGTCCTGGTCCTGATGGTGGCGAGCGCGCTGGCCACGGTATTCCTTCGCAGCACTGTGTTCGCCACCGGCGCCTTCGCGGCGACGATGGTGCTGGTCGCGCTGCTCTACCTCACGATTGCCCCCTTTCTGCTGTTCGCCGTCCAGCTCCTCGTGTTCACGACGGTGAGCGCGGCGCTGCTCGTGGGCGTGTTGCGGCGAACAACCGGGCTGGACTCGACGCAGGAGCCCTTCAGCCGCGAATGGATAATCGGTGCGGCGGTGGCCGCCGCTGTCCTGGCCCTGCTCGTCGTGATCGTCGCGAGCACGTCCTGGCCGCTCCGTCCCAGCGTCAACACGGGAGCCGGATTGGGCGGGACACTGACCAATACCTACGTTGTGGGGCTGGGCGTCCTGGTTGTGCTCCTGGCCTCGGCGGCGCTCGGGAGCGGGTTGCTGCTGGCGGCTTCCACGCTGCATCGGCCGAGGGGGCGATGAACGCCGGGCTCAACCTGGTGCTGGCGGCGTCGGCGGCGCTGTTTGCGGTGGGCGCCTTCGCGGTCGTCGCCAGGCGCAGCGTGGTCCTCATGCTGATCGGCACTCAGTTCATGTTCATGGCCGGGTCGATCGCGTTTGTCGCCTTCGCGCGCTTCGGTTTCGGCGCGGTCAACGCGACGGCGGGCGCGGCGGTCGCGATCTTCGCGGGCGCCACCGCGGTCGCCGAGCTCGCCGTCGGCCTGGCCATGGCAGCGCTGATCTACCGTGAACACCGCAGCCTGGCCATCGACGCGGACCGCGGGTAAGGTCGCCATATCGTGACGCTCACACTCCTGGCTGCCGCGCCCAAAGGGCCGCTCGACACCTGGAGCCCGACCCTGCTGGCGCAATTCGCGCTGCTACTGCCGGTGATCGCGCTCCTCGTCATCCTGGCCTTCACGATCGACTCGCGGCGCGTGAGTGCGGCCATCTCGATCCTCTTCACGCTGGCCTCGGTGATCTGCGCGCTGCTCGTGGTCGCGATCGAGGTTGCCCACCCGCTCCACCTCGAGCGGCCCGCGACTTTCCTCCAGTTCTTCACCGGGCAATCCGGCGGCGCGTCCGAGTTCACCCTGCAATGGGGTGTGCTGTCGGATCCGCTGGCGGCGACGGTGGGGTTCGCAGTCGTGCTGGTGAGCCTGCTCGTCCAGGTCTATGCCGTCTCCTTCATGCGCCGGGAGGACGGCGTCGTTCGTTTCTTCTGCGCCCTCCTCTTCGCGACCTTTGCGATGTTGGGCGTGACGCTGTCGGTCAGCTACTTCGAAATGCTGCTCTTCTTCGGGATGGTCACGCTGTCGACCTACCTGCTGGTCGGTCACTGGTGGCAGCGGGAGGAGGCGGCCGCCGCCGCGCTCCGCGCCTTCGTGATTTCGGCGATTGGCGACCTCGCGCTGCTGGCCGCGGTCGCCTACATCTACTTTCGCTTCAGCGAGCTCAACTTCCAGACGCTGGCCGGCCAGTACCTGGGTGGCCGGGTCAGCGCCAACGGCCTCTTCGTCATGGCGATCTTGCTCTTCGTCGCGGCAGCCGCCAAGTCGGCGCTGTTTCCGCTGCATGTATGGCTGCCGAGCAGCGCGCAGGCACCCGCGCCGGCGGCGGCGCTGATCCACTCGGCCGGCAGCGCGCTCTGCGGCGTCTACCTGATCGCTCGGACCTACGCGCTCTTCCACGCCAGCCCTCGCGGTCTGGCGCTGCTCGCGATCGCCGGCGGGATCTCGGCCGTTCTCGGTGTGCTCTGGGCGCTCTTCCAGGACAACTTGAAACGCGCGATCGCCTACACGACGATGGGCGAGCTCGGCCTGATGGTGCTGGCACTGGGCATCGGCGCCTATGGTGCGGGCGTCTTCGAGCTCTTCACCCACGCCTGGCCGAAGGCGTTGCTCTTCCTGGCAGCCGGTGTGATCATTCGCGAGCTCCGCACCGAGCGCCTCTCCGAGATGGGCGGATTGTGGCCGCGCATGCGCTTCACCGGATCGGTGATGGCGATCGCGGTCGCCGCGGCGGCCGGCATCCCGCCGTTCAGCACTTTCTGGAGCAAGGACACGATCCTGTCGAAGGCGCTCGCGCTCAACAGCCCCCTCGCGATCGCGGCGATCGTGGCGGTGACCTTCCTGGGCGCGATGGCGCTGGTTCGGATCTTCGCGCTCGCGTTCACCGGCGACACCGCTCGCCGGCGCCGCTTCGAGCCGGAGCGGATCCGTGACGTGGGTGGCCGCCTCGCGTTTGCCATGTCGCTGCTGGCGATCATCAGCGTGGTCGCCGGGATTCGCGCCCTCCGCGGACGGATCGACCCGATCGGCTTTATCACCTTCCCCGGCGTGTCCCTTGCCAACTCGCATTTCGTAGCGGCCGGCGTGACCGCTGTCACAGCCGTGCTGGGCGCGGCCGTTGCCTGGGTCATCTACGCGCGCCGGGTCCCTGTACCAGCCGCGCTGCAGCCCGTTCGGCACGCGATGGGGGAGGGGCTTTTCATCGATCGGGCGTACCGGTTCGGCGCGGTCGCCGTACTCATTCCCGCGAGCCGCGTCATGGGATGGGTCGAGATCCACGTCGTCGATGGCGCGCTGGACCTGATCGCGGACAGCGTTGCCTTGGCAGGGCAGCCGCGCGCCTGGCTGGCGCAAGTCCGAGCCCGCCAGCTGCTGATCGGGCTCTTTGCCGGTGTCGTCGCGCTGGGCGCGGTCAGCATCGTGCTCGCTGGCTGGAGGCCCGGATGACGCTCCTCCAGGCGATCCCGACGACGACCGCCACGCCCGCCGCGCTTCCCACCCTGCTCCTCAGCGCCATCGTCTGGGTCCCGGCGCTCGCCGCTCTCGCGCTGCTGTTTTTCCCGTCGCGCACCGAGTTGCAGCGACAGCGGATCCGATCGTTTGCCATCGGCGCCACCGCGCTCGAACTCGCGTTCGCCGTCTTCATGTGGTACGGCTTTCGCGACCAGAGCGGGACCTACGCCTACGAGGAGACGCGCTCCTGGCTGACCGCCATCGGCTCCAGCTACCACCTCGGCGTCGACGGCGTCGGCATGCCCCTTGTGCTGCTGAGCGCGTTCCTGTTCCTCTTCGCCGTCCTCGCGTCGAGCCGCGAGCAGTCAAAGGAGTACATGATCCTGCTGCTGGTGCTGGAGACCGGCGTCAATGGGGTCTTCGCCTCGCTCGACTACCTGCTCTTCTTCCTCTTCTGGCAGATGCAGGCCGTCCCCATGTTCTTGCTCATCGCGCGCTTCGGCGGTCAGCGACGACTCGCTGCTGCGTGGAAATTCCTGGCGGTCGACATCGCGGGGAGCGCCTTGCTGCTGCTCGCCATTCTCATCCTCTATTTCAAAGCTCCGGTGCGGACTTTCGACATCGTGACCCTGCACGACGTCGCGCTGCCGACCGCGATCGCGACCTTGATCGCATGGCTCTTCTTCATCGCCTTCGCGGTGAAACTTCCCGTTTTCCCCCTCCATACCTGGTTCATCGATGCGCAGGCGGAGGCGTCGGCACCGGTCGCGCTCATCCTTGGCGGTGTGCTCGTCAAGCTGGGCGGCTACGGCATCATCCGCGTCGACGTCGGGGAGTTCCAGACGGCGTTCCACAACTTCGCCGGTGCGGTCGTGGTGATCGCCGTCGTGACGGTGATCTGGAGCGCGATCGCGGTGCTGGCACAGGATGACCTGCGGCGGGTGGTGGGCTACGTGGTGATGAGCCACATGGGGCTTGTCCTGCTGGCGGCGGCGGCCGCCGCGCCCGTCGCGCTCAACGGCGCCATCGTGCTGATGGTCGCCGACGGCCTTACCGCCGGGCTGCTCGTGCTGCTGGCGGCGGCCATCGTGGAGCGCACCGGCACGAGCTCCGTCCGCGCGATGGGCGGGATGGCCGCGCGAATGGGGAAGGGGGCGGTCCTCTCGATCTTCGGCGCGCTCGCCGCCATCGGGTTCCCGGGTCTCGCCGGGTTCGTCGGCCAGTTCCTGATTGTGGTCGGCGCGTACCCGACCCATCGCATCGCCACACCGCTGACGCTGCTGGGCGTGCTGGTCGTGGCCGGCGCCATGATCGTGACGGTCCAGCGGATCTTCTTCGGGGCCATCCCGGAGCGGCTCGGACGGAGCCGCGACCTCGGGACGCTCGAGCTCGCCAACACCATCGGGCTGCTCTCGCTGATCGTGTTGCTGGGCGTCCTGCCCGCCATCCTGATGGACAGCATCAACTTCTCCGTCATCACGCTGCTCTCGCGAGGTGGCGGATGAGAACCTTCGGGAACCTGCTCGCGTTCTCGCCCGAGCTCTGGCTACTGGCCGGAGCGATCGTCATCTTCGTGGTCGCGAGGTTGCGGCCCGGGGCCTCGACGACGACGGTCGCGGTGGTCGCCCTGGTCGCGGCGTTCCTGGCCTTGGCGACGCAATTCAAGCAGACGATCACGATCCTCGACGGGGCCTTCCTCCTCGACGGCTTTGCCATCGTCATCGATGTCGTTGTCCTGGCGGCGGCGGTGCTGACTCTGCTCGCCAGCCGAGCGGACATCCTCCCGGGGGACGGTCACGCCGATTCGGTTCCCGGCTTCCTGCTGCTGGCTACGCTGGGCGCGATGCTGGCGGCCTCCGCCGCCGAGATGGTGTCGCTCTTCCTGGCGCTGGAGCTGCTCGCAATCAACCTCTATGTGCTGGCCGTCCTCGCGCGGCGTGGCCTCGCGGCGACCACAGCCGCCCTGGGGTACCTCGTCGCCGGCGCGGCCAGCTCAGCCCTCCTGCTCTACGGCCTCGCGCTCGTGTTCGGCTTGACGGGCGAGACCAGACTCGGCGCCAGCGGAACGGCGATGGCCGCGCTCGGGCCGAATAACCCGGTGGTGCTGCTGGCGCTCAGCCTGGTCCTGGGCGGCCTTGCGCTACGCATGGGATTGTTGCCGGTACGGTGGTGGCCGCGAGGGTTCGAGGCGGGCGTCCCGCTGCGGGTCATCATGTTTGTCCAGTCGGCGGGCGCCGTCATCGCCTTCGCGGTCTTTGCCCGGCTCGCAGCCTCGACGTTTGCCGGCAGCCGCATTCCCTCCGCGGCCGTGTTCGCCGGGGTGGCCGTCGTCGCCATGACGGGGGGAAACCTGCTGGCCGTCATGCAGGCGAGTGTCCGTCGCCTGCTGGTCTACGCCGCGATCGCCCAGGGTGGCTTCGCCCTGGCGGCCTTCACCGACGTGAAGGGCCTCGGCCTGAGCGCCCTGCTCGTGTTCCTCGTGAGCCTCGCGCTTGGCAACCTCGGCGCCTTCGCCGCCGTTATCGCCTATGCGCGCTTGGTGCACAGCGATGCCATCAAAGACCTCGCCGGCATGTCGCGCGCGGCCCCCGGCCTGGCGTTCGCATTCGCGGTCGCGGTGGTCTCGTTGGTCGGGCTGCCGCCCGTCGCCGGGTTCTTTGGCAAGGTCCTCGTCCTGCAGGCTGCGGTCAACGGCGGCTATGCCTGGCTCGCGGTGGTGGGCGTCGCCAACATCGTCTTCGCCGCCTTCGGGTACCTTCGCCTCCTCAAGATCGCCTTCGTCGACCCGCCGATCTTCGAGGTGGCGCCAGCCCGGCTGGATCGCGGAATCCAGGCGACGGTCGCCCTGGTATCGGTCGGCGTCGTCTTCATGGGGTTGCTGCTGGGGCCCCTCTACGCCGCGGCCAGCTACGGACGGGCGGCGCTTTTGCACTGAGGGTGAAGTCCTGCCGGTGAGGTAACCTTCCGCCCAGTGCCTTCGTTTACCGGGCGCCCCATGGGTCAAGTTCCCGCCCGGCGCCGGCGACGCGGCTCGCGACGCCACCCCGTCGTCGGGACGGCAGCGCGCCCGGGGTCGACCCGTCGGGCTGGACCGCACTGGCTCCGCCGCATCCTGCTGCTCACCACCGCCGGCCTGCTGACCGTGGTCGTGGGGACGGGGACGCTGCTCTACACCTACGCCGGCGAGCTGCCCAGCCTCGACCACCTGAGCGCGCAGAACCTGCCGCAGACGACCCGGATCTACGCGCGCGATGGGGTCACCCTGCTGGAAGAGCGCTACCAGCAGCGCCGCACCGTCGTTCCCCTCAACGAGATGTCGTGGGACCTGCGGCACGCCACCATCTCGATCGAGGACAAGGACTTCTACAACCACGGCGCCGTCAACCCGGTGCGCATGGTCGCGGCGGGCATCTACGACCTGCTCCACCAGCGCGCGGCGCAGGGCGGCAGCACGATCACCCAGCAGTTGGTCAAGAACTACCTGCTGAGCGGGAGCGCCAGTAGCCGCAGCCTCGACCGCAAGGCGCGCGAGCTCATGCTCTCCATCCAGCTCGAGCGCCAGTACACGAAGGACCAGATCCTCGAGATGTACTTGAACACCATCTTCTACGGCAACCAATCCTTCGGAGTGGAGGCGGCCGCGCAGACCTATTTCGGCACCTCGGCGCGCCGCCTCGATCTCGCGCAGTCCGCGTTCATCGCCGGCCTGCCGCAGCGCCCCAGTTACCTGAACCCGTTCCTGACCGAGGGCTACGTCCATGCCCGCGATCGCCAGCATGACGTCCTTAGCGCGATGGTGCGCGACGGCTATATCACGCCCGCGGCAGCGGACAAGGCGTACGCAGAGGACCTCGGCCCCAAGCTCGCGGCGGCGCACCACGCGGCCGTCGGTCAGCGGGCCTCGCTGGCGCCGCATTTCGTCGACTACGTCTGGAGCGAGCTCGAGCAACGCTACGATCCGAGCTACCTGCTCCGCTCCGGCCTCAAGATCGTGACCACGCTGGATCCGAAGACCCAGGCGCTGGCCCAACAGGCGGTGCACGACGGCGTCGCGCGCTACGCCTCGAGCTACAAGGTCAACAACGGCGCCATGCTGGTCATGAATCCCCACACCGGCGAGGTGTTGGCGATGGTCGGCAGCGCCGATTATTCCAACGCCGACATTGGCGGACAGGTCAACTACACGACGGCGCTGCGTCAACCGGGCTCGTCGTTCAAACCGTACACGTACATCACGGCGTTGATGAACGGTTGGACGCCGGCCTCGCCGCTCGATGACAGTAACGGCGCCAAGGCCTTTCCCGGGTATCCGGTCCATGACTGGGACAGTCGCGAGCTCGGCACCATCACGCTGCGGGAATCGCTACAGAAGTCGCGCAACATCTCGTCCGTCCATCTGTTCAAGGACGTCGGCATCCAGAAGGTCTTCACGACGGCGCGCAGCCTCGGCATCAACACCCCCCTCGATCCGAGCCTGCCGACCACGCTCGGAGCCAGCGAGCTCCGTATGATCGACCACCTCTCCGCCTACAGCGCCTTCGCGAACGGCGGCCACCGCGTTCGGGCCCTGGCCGTGCTCGAGGTTCGCGACCCGTCCGGCGCACTGCTCGAGTCCAACCCGCCGCAACCCGATGGTGGCGAACGCGTGCTCCCGGCCTCGGCGACCTACCTGCTGACCGACATCCTCAAGGGCGCCGTCCACCCGTCGATGGGCTTCCCGGTCGCGGCCAAGTCCGGCACCACCACGGACTTCAAGGACGCCTGGTACATCGGCTACACGTCGGACCTCGCGGTTGCGTCCTGGATGGGGCGGACGCTCAGCCAGCCGACCCCCCACAACGAGTCGATGAGCACCAGGGCGTACGGGGGACTCTGGGGCGAGATCGGGCCGGCCTCCTCCTGGAAGCAGTTCATCAAGGCGTATTACGGCAGCAAGAAGCCGGCCGACTGGGCGCGTCCGGCCGACGTGACCCCGCTGACGCTCTGCAAGCTGACCGGGCAACCCGCTCCGGCCGATGCCGCGCCGGAATTCACGATTCAGGACCTCGCCCTCAAGCCGGATGCGGCGCTGCCGGCGGCCCCCTGCGGTACGCCGGCGACCGGCGGGACGTCGTCCGATGGCGCGGCCGGGCTGCCAGGCGTCCTGCCTTCGCTCCCGCCCCTTCCGGGGGCGAGCTTGCCGCCGATCGTTCCTTAGCCGTACGGTCCTTGACGGGTCGGACGAAAGCGCCTTTACTCAGGTTATGGTCCGCCGGCCCAACGAAACGTCGAATGGGAAGGACGAGCCCGATCTCCCGCCGAATATCTTCGTCATCGGGCTGCTCCACGACCTCAAGCGGGGCGGCTATAGCTGGCGCGCGTGGGGCGCCTTCTGGCGCGCATCCTGGATCCGGTCGATGCAAATCATCGGGCTGAACGACGAGCTGCGGGCCTCCTGGCTGCGCTTCACCGTCGCCGGCGTCATCGGCATCGCGGTGGCGGGGCTCGCGGTGTTTCGCGTCTTTGGGCCCACGGATGCGATCTGGTTCCTCGTAACCAGCCTGCTGGGCTGGGGCGTGCTGATGTTCGACCTGGCGCTGCACCTCGGGCTGATGGTCAACCTCGAATCCGGTGAGTTGCAGCACTCCCTCGGCTGGCCGAACCGACTCACCGAGCTGCGAGGGCTGGCGGCGGTCTGGGTGGCGTGGGGCGCGCATTGGGCCACTGGTGGTTCCTATATCCCGTTGGTTCTTGTCTTCGGGCTTGCCGCCTTCACCGATCTGCTCGACGGCTGGCTGGCGCGCCGCCGCCACGCGTCGACCCGCTGGGGCCGCCTCTATGACCCCTTCATGGACGGGCTCTTCTTCAGCGTCGCGGCGATCTCGCTGGCCGTGATCGGCATCCTGCCGCAGTGGCTGGCCGCGCTCGTCACGCTGCGCTACGCCTTCCCGATCTTTGGCGGCATCACGTTCCTCCTCATCCGGCGCCGCACGCTCCGGGTCCGCCATACGCCGTGGGGCAGGGCCTCGTCGGCGGGGATCGCGCTCACCGTGTTTGCCGCCGCGGCCGCCGCTGCGCTCGGCCTGCCCTTCAACGGGATCGCGCCACTGTTCTACGCCGCCGTCGGCATCACGGCGCTGGGTGCGTTCGTCACGATCCTCGTCAAGGGCATCGAGCAGATCTAGCTGGCTGGACCGATCGTCGCCATCGTGGTGATCGCCCTGGGCATTGGCCTTCTGCTCTGGTGGGGGACCCGCTTGCCACCAACCCGGCCGCGCCCCGGCAGCCGCAACCGCGGGGAGACGCTGATGGACGTCCACAGGCGGTGGCAAAAACGTCGGCGATCTCGCTAGCTATGCCTGCGGGCTGGCGCCATCGCGACCTGGCTACGAACCGCCACACTAACTTGACAAAATGGCGGCCCAGGCTCATAGTTGGAATGTCGGAATTTCTTACTTAGGAGCTTCTTGGAAGGTGTCGTTCACAGTTCTCAGAGAAAAGGGTCAGATCACCATCCCCTCGGAGGTCCGGAAGGCAGCGCATCTCGAGGAGGGAGACCCAGTCGATGTGGTTATGACCCCCGACGGGATACTCCTTCGTCCCCGCAAGACGATCGACAGCACTCAGGCGTGGTTTTGGACGCCCTCCTGGCAGGCTCGCGAACGCGAGGCCTCCGAGGATATTCGGCGCGGTCGCGTCCGCACGTACAAGAGCGACGAAGAGTTCTTGCGGAGCCTAGGCGACTAGCCGCAGCTCAACCCGCTCGGGGCTAACGCCGTGCCCACTTGGTCGCGCACGGAGAGCTTCTTACGGGACTGGCAAAGCTTGTCCCCTGAGGACCGCAGGAAATTCAAAAAGGCCGTCAAGAACTTCGTCGCCGACCTCAAGACAGGAACTTTTCGCAAGGGTCTGAGAGTGAAGGGTATCCAGGGCGCCGAGGGAATCTTCGAGATGACGTGGGCGAAAGATGGTCGAGCGACGTTCGAGTATGGGCCGGAGGTTCGGCCGAAGAATCCTCACATCGTATGGAGACGGTGCGGCTCGCATTCCGTCCTCAAAAAGCCATAGCTACGGGGCCTTTCCGCCAATGGGCGACGAGGGGTCTCTCGATCTAGAATGCCTCTGGTGCGATTTCGGCAGCTCGCCGCCATCGGGCTGGTTATGGCCTGCGCGGCTTGCGCCACCGCTCCGTCCTCGGCGGGAGCCGCCAGCATCAAAGTCGGCGCCGTCTTTCCGCTGAGCGGGCCCCAGGCCGCCCTCGCGAAGCAGGAATACGCCGGCGTTCAGATCGCCCGCGATCTCGTCAACGCCGACGGCGGCGTCGCCGGGGCTCCGATCGCGTTGCTCACGAAGGACCTGACGTCCGAGAGCGATGCGGCCGCCCGGGTGCAGGAGCTAAACGGCGAGGGGGTCCACATCATCCTGGGTGCCTATTCAAGCAGCCTGTCGATGCCGGTGAGCGCGGAGGCGCAGTCGCGGGGGCTGCTCTACTGGGAAGCCGGCGCGGTGGCCGACCAGTTGACGGGTCGCGGCTATCCGCTGGTCTTCCGCGTCGGCGCCACGGGACAAAATCTGGGCACCATGTCCAGTCACTTCGCCGCGACGGTCCTCGCGCCTCGGCTCAACAAGTCCGCGTGGGGCCTGCACATGGCGATCGTCCACAACCTGGATGGCTATCCGACCTCGGTCGCCTCGGCGGTGGCGCGGCAGGCCGCCATCGAGGGGATCCAGGTGGTCGCCGACGTCGTCTACGACGCGCACGCGCCCGACTGGCCGTCGGTCCTCGCCCAGGTCCGCGCTGCGAACCCCGACATCCTGGTGCTCTCGTCGTACATTGCCGACGGCGTGGACTTTCGGCGCGCCATGCTGAAGACTGGTCTGCACGTCGACGCCTTCATCGGCTCGACGATGGCCCAATGCGTCCCTGACTTCGGCGCGATGCTGGGCGCCGACGCGATCGGCGTCTTCGCCTCAGACCGTCCGGAGCATGGCTTCAACCCCAGCGCGCTCACCGATACCGGGCGGGCGATCTACGCGCGCTTTGCGGCCGCCTATCGCAACGAGTTCGGCAGTGATCCTACGGAGGAGTCGCTGGCAGGATTCAGCGCCGCCTGGACGCTCTTCCACTACGTGATGCCGCGCGCGCGGGACCTCAGTGCCAGCGCCATGGCGGCGGCGGCTCGGAGCCTCGATCTGCCCGATGGGACGCTGGCGAACGGCGCCGGCGTGAAATTTGCGGATACCGCCGACGCGATGGGACAGAACACGCGCGCGGCGAGCGTCATCTGGCAGTGGCAGGGCATCCGCCACAGCGTCACCGTCTACCCGCCGGTCTTCGCGACGGGCTCGCCAGGCTTCATCCCGCTTCCGCGGTGATCCAGGTCCGACTCGCCGGGCCGCGGCGGGCCGCGCGCGTCACCGGCTTGATCCTCGGAGCCGCACTCCTTCGGGCGCTCCTGCTTCCCGCCGGCGACCTGCTCAGCACGATGGTCTTCGCGGCGTGTCTAGTTGGAATCAGCCGGTTCGAGCGGGCATCGGCGACGAATGAGTCGAGGTGGGGTAGCGGCCGGTCCATTGTGGCGGGCCTGATGGTCGGGGCGATCCTGCTGGTGCCGGTCGTAGGCGGGGCGCTTAGCGCACGCCCGTTGGGCGCATTTTTGCCCTGGGCTGCCGTCGCTGCCCTCGTCGCCACGCTCGAGGAAACGGCGATCCGCGGCGTGCTCTACCGCCGGTTGGCAGCGGAAGCCGGAACGGCCGTCGCTATCGTCGTCGGCGCCGCCGTCTTCGCGCTGATCCACCTGCCGCGATACGGGCTCGCCGCCATGCCCCTCGACGCCGCCGTCGGGCTGGCGCTGGGCGGCCTGCGCGCGCTGACCGGTCGCGTGCTGCCCTGCGCCGTGGCGCACACGCTGGCCGACTGGGGCGCCTGGTTTTGGGCATGAGAGCGCGGCGCGCCGGGCTTCTCGCGCTCGCCCTCGGACTGATCGCGGCCGCCCTGCTCCACGGCCGAATGGCGGCTCCGCCCGTGTACGACGGCATCATCGTGCCGCCCGAGCCGTACCGCTGGGAATCGCCGCCACCCAACCTTGCCTCGGGCAACAAGCCCCCGCTCTCCGGCGAGGCGACGCTGCCGATACAAAACGGTCAGGTGGCAGGCGGCGGCGTGCAGACTGGTGACAACCAGGTCGTGATCTATTTCGGTCCGGGCGCGTTCAAGGCCCCGGGGGGAGCGACGGGCGTGAAGTGCAGCATCGCGCCCGACCCGAATCCGCCTGCGTCGCCGGCGGGCGTCGAGATCCGCGGGAATGTCTATCGTGTCGGTTGCGTTGGCGAGCCCGGTGGAGGGCTTGTGACGGTCGTCTCGCCCTATCACTTAACGTTGCGCTTCCCGCCCGGTGCCTTCAAGGAGATCCACTACGACGATGGCAGCGGCTGGCGGGCCCTCCCCACCCTGACCGCTCCCGGCGGCGACCCGTACGCGAGCGTCAACGCTCCCGGCTTCGGCGAGTACGCGGCGAGCGCGCCGAGCGGTGCCCCGGGTCCGAGCATCTTCAGCGACCTGGGCCGCTATCTCGAGTTCTTCGGCATCCTGGCGTTCGTCATCCTCTTTGGAGCGATCGCCATCTTCCAGGAGGTCCGTCGCCGCCGGCATCGCGCCCCGGCGCCAACGAAGAATCGACGACGGTAGGAAGGCCCTTGCGGATCGGTCGCCCGCCGGTTAGCCTCGCCAGTAGGTGCCAGGACTCAGGCGAAACGAGCTGATCATCTTGCTCGGCATGGGTGTCGGCCTGGTCCTGGTCGGCACCGATATCCTGATCTACCGCTGGGGCCTCCGGACGCTTTTCGACGGCCAGGTGATCAGCCTTGTTCAGATCCCCCTTGTTGACCACCCGCTGTTTCTGCAGTGGTCCGGAATCAAGGTGCCGGTTGTGACCGCCTTCGCGCTCGCCGCGATCGCCGTCCTTGCGAGCGTGCCATCGCTTGGACGGCCCCGATTGGTGACCGCGATCCCGGTGGGGCTGGTCACCGGCGCTGCGATCATTGCCCTCTTCAAAGGCACGCGGTTTCACCATGACCTGCTGCTGAGTCTGGATGTCCAACCCCTGGGAGTTGTCCGGTGGTCGGCGGTGCTGATGCCGGCCACGCTGGCGCTCTGGCTCCTTGTCGTTGTCGACGCCCGATGGCTGTGGCGATTCCGGCGGAGGAACGGGCCATTTGCTCTCGCGATCACGGCCGCACTCTGGGAATGGCGTGGCGACCGCCAGGCGAGGAAGGAAGACTTCGACCAAGCACGACGACTCTTCCGCGGTGCTTACGAGCGAGTACAGGCACGACTTGGCGAGAATGATCCTCGGACGCTTGGCCCGCTCGTGAAGCTGGCCTGGTTCACCTACGACCATCCGTCGGACGATGGCAGTGAGGCAGGCCTGCTATTCCGGCGGGGTTTCGCCATCGCTGAGAAGGCCCGCGACATCGATGGGTCGACCAGGGTCCAACTCATCGATGGGCTCGGCTCGGTAACAGCACGAGATGGAGAGAACGCGGGCGCCCTGCAACTGTACGAGGAAGCGGTTCGGGTCGCCGAGGAGGGATATGGAGACATGGCGTGGCAGGTCGCCACGCCTCTCCGCCACCTCGCCTGGGCGACGATGCGCGCCTCGAGGTTGAAAGACGCCGAGCGCCTGGCTCGCCGGGCGCTGGCGATCGCCCGCAAGAATTACGGGAGGCGGTCCGGAGATCTCGTTCCGTTCATGGTGATCCTCGCCGATATTCGCGACCGGCAAGGCGAGCTGGCTGAGGCGTCGACCCTGCGGGCGGAAGTTCTTCAACTGGCGGGCCAGAGCAATCGCCAAAGCGTCGCTCGCGCGGAAACGTTACTCGACCTCGGCAGCATGCGTGCACGCGAAGGGAAGTACCAGGAGGCAGAGCAACTGTACGAAGACGCCCTCGCCATGTCTACGAACGAGTCCGGGCGCCGCCGGGTCGTTCCCTCAGCACTCCTGGAACTCGCGTGGCTGCGTCGGATGGAGGGCCGATACGGTGATGGGGAGCAGTTGGCACGACGGGCACTCGAGGAGCTGGAAGGCTTCTGGGGATACGACAGTCTCCAGGTCGTTACTCCCTTGGTCCGGCTGGGCGACCTGTGCATGAAGCAGGACAAGCCGGAAGCGGCCCGAGAACTCCTCAACCGCGCGATCGCAATCATCGAGAAACGCTCCGGACCGGCCGACGTGCGTCTGGCCTCCGTGCTCGAGGGTCTTGCCCGTCTCGAGCGGGGTCAGGGGAATCCTGACCTCGCCGAAACGATGACGCGGCGCGCTATCGCGCTTACCGAGGAGCACGAAGGACCGGAAGGTCGACAGCTTGTGCCTCTCCTAGCTCTCCTTGCGGCCATTGCATCAGACCAGGAGAATCACGCCGATGCCCTACGGATTCTTCAGCGGGGGCTGACCGTCGCGGAAAAGGTATACGGTCCCAATCGTCCAGAGACCACGCAATTTTTCGCGCAGCTCGCCGACGAGCGAGAGATCAGCGACGACAGCGACGGCTCGGAGCGCATGCATCGAGAAGAGATCAGCGCCCTGCAGATTGGTCCTCAACGTTATGATTCGGAGCTCGCCGAGGCCTTCGAACGATATGCCCACTTTCTCGAACGTCACGATCGGAGCGACGAAGCCGTCGAAGCCAAGCGTCAATCGATGGAGCTCATGGTCAAGCACGCCTGGCAGAACCCGGCGGACTCGATCTAGTCGGGTATCGTTTCGGGTGTGATTCCGCTGCATGCGTTCGGGGCTCGCTACGACCTCCCCGCGCCCCTCTACCTGTTCCTGCTCGGGGCGGGCGCCGTCGTCTTCGTCTCCTTCCTGCTCGTGCTGCGGCGGCCCGTGACGCGGCAGCAGCCAGTGGGCGACGACGTCCCGCCGGTGCCGCGCGGGCCCAGCTGGCCCGGCTGGCTGCTGTTCGTGATCGCCGTCGCCGCGATCCTCGGTGGCCTCTTCGGGACCCAGAGCACCCCGGACAACATCGTCGTCACTGCCTTCTGGCTGGTCTTCTGGATCGCGGTCCCGATCAGCATCGCCGTGATCGGCAACTACTGGCCCTACATCAGCCCCCTCAACGTCGTTGCCCGCGTGGTCGGAACGAAGGCGCGACTCGCGTGGCCCGGATCGTGGGGCTACTGGCCGGCGACGATCCTGTTTTTCCTATTCGCCTGTGGTGAGTTGGTCTTTAACGGTGTGACCACGACGCCGGCTGTTCGGCGCCGAGACCTGGCTGCGGCGCGGCGAGGTCTTCTCCGTGCTGTTCGCCACCTGGGGCCGCCTCGGCTACTTGCGGTTCGGCGCGCCCGGCACGCGCGGATTCTTCGGCGGGCTCCATCGGCCGTTCGAGGCATCGGTCAGCCGGTTGACCTTCGTGCTCATGTTGCTCGTCTCGGTCAGCTTCGATGGCCTCCTCGCCACGCCGGCCTGGAAGACCTTCGTTTCCCAGTTGCCCGAATCGGTCCATCCGGGGATGCCCGCGTACACCCTGCTGCTGCTGGTCGTATTCGTCGCGTTGGTCGGCGTCATCTGGGGACTCTTCGCCGGGTTCGCGGCGGCCGTTCGGTCGGTAGGCCACCTCGACGAGCCGCTGATCAATGTCGTCGCCGGGCTGCTGCCGTCGCTGGTCCCGATTGCCTTCGGCTACCTCCTCGCGCACAACTTCGATTACCTGGCAATCAATGGGCAGCTGCTGATCCATCAGGCGTCGGACCCGTTTGGCAACGGCCTCAACATCCTGGGGACCGTCAACTACGAACCGAACCGCAATCTGATCCCGACCGCCGTGGTCTGGTATTTCGAGATCGTCCTGATCATCGGCGTGCACATCGCGGCCGTGGTGCTGGCGCACGGCTACCTGGGGCGGGTGGCCCGCACCGAAAGCCAGGGCCGGCGCGCCGAGTGGCCATGGATCGCGGCCATGGTCGGCTACACGATGACGAGCCTGTGGTTGCTCGCTCAGCCGATCGTCCAGGAGGGCATCCGGGGCTAAGACGATGGCGCCACTGCACGCGAGCCTCAGCCTGTGGACGTGGCAGTGGGATCCCACGGTACTTCTCGGCACGATGGCGCTGGCGGGCGGCTACGCGTGGCTGATCCGCGGCCGGGGACGGGTCTCCGCCTGGTCGCCGCTGGCGCGCGTCTACTTCGCCGCTGGCCTGCTGGCGCTCTTCCTCGCACTCGAGTCTCCGATCGACGTCGGCGGCGATAAGTACTTATTTAGCTTTCATATGCTGCAGCACCTGCTGCTCGCGATGGTCGTCCCGCCGCTCCTATTGCTCGGCTTGCCCGAGGAGTGGCGTGCCTTCGACCGCATCCGCGTGCCGCCGCTGGCCGCTAGCCTGGTCTTCAACCTGGTGCTCGCCGTCTGGCACCTACCGTTTCTCTACGAGGCGACGCTGCGGAACGAGCCGGTCCACGTCCTGGAACACCTGACGTTTCTCGCCGTCGGCGTGCTGTTCTGGTGGCCGCTGCTCGTTCCGGAAGGGCGGGCCGGCAGCATGAGCGGGACGGGGAAGATTGCCTATCTCGGTTTCGCGGGCGTGCCGCCGACCATCCTGGGGCTCGCCTTCATCCTCTCGCCGGTCGTGATCTATCCCTTCTACGCGGCGGCGCCGCGGGTGCTACCGCTCTCTCCGCTCGAGGACCAGCTCGTCGCCGGGCTGGTGATGTTCGGGTTGGGCAACCTCATCTACTTCGCCGCCATCTCGGTGATCTTCTTCCGTCTGGATGACAAACGTGCCACAGCTGGCGATTCGCGGGTGGTCGAAGTCGAAAGCCCTGCCACAATGAGGCGATGAGATCCCGGCCCTCGGCAACCGAGGCGCTTCACACCTCGGGCTACCGGCTGACGATGCAGCGCCAGCTCGTCTGGGACACGTTACGGCAGAGCAAGAAGCACCTCAGTGCCGAGGACATCCTCGCCCAGATCCGCCGGCTATACCCGCGCTTCAACCTGGCGACGGTCTACCGCTGCCTCGAGGTGCTGGAGGAGCTCGAGCTCGTCAAGGAGACCCGGATCCGGGACCGTGCTTACTACGAGCTCGCCGAAGAGGGGACGGATCATTACCACCTGGTCTGCGACCAGTGCGGCTCGACGCTGCACATCGAGGGCGATCACATGGTGCCGGTGCTGCATCACATCACCGACGAACACGACTTCGTCGTCAGCAACGCCGACCTGGTCGTACATGGCCGGTGCGCGCGCTGCCAGGCAAAGGCGGCGCGAACCCGCTAGCCGGCTAGCTGCGAAGATAGGGACCGATGGCTGAGCCCGAGCCGGCGCGTCACGCGCAGCCGCTGCACGATCCCGATGTCGATAACGGTGGGATCGGCCGATCTCTTCGCGACATCATCCTGGGCGGCCAGGACGGCCTGGTCAACGTGCTCGGGCTGGTCCTCGGGGTGGCCGCCGCGACCGCGCAGCTGCGCATCATCCTCGCGGCGGCGCTGGCCGCCACGTTCTCCGAGTCGATCGCCATGGGAGGCGTCATGTATACGTCGCTGCTCGCTGAGCGTGACTATTACCTCGCGATGCTCGCGAAAGAGCAGCAGGAAGTCGAGGAACTGCCCGACGTGGAAACCGAGGAGGTACGGCAGATCTTTCGCGAGAAAGGCTTACGGGGAGAGGTGCTCGAGCGCGTGGTGAAAGAGATCACCAGCGACAAGAAGGTGTGGGTGGACGTCATGATGCGCGACGAGCTCCATCTCACGCCCGTGAGTGGCACCGGCGTGGTCGCCCGCGCGTTCGTCACCGGGTTTGCGACGCTGATCGGTTCGCTGATTCCCCTGGTCCCGTTCCTGTTCGTGCCGCTGTTCGGCCTTTCCGTGACGGCGGCCACCATCATGGCCGTCCCGCTCTGCGCGGTTGTCCTGTTCGGCGTGGGCGCCTACAAGGCGCTAACCCTCGTCGGCGACTGGCGGATCAGCGGCCTGCAGATGACGGTCATCGGCATGGTCTCCGCCG
>VBFR01000226.1 GCA_005889345.1 Chloroflexota bacterium | reverse complement strand
CCGCCTAGCATCGCTCCGCTTTCGAAGGGCTGTTAGGAGAGGGGCGCCAACATGAGCTACACGGCCTCAGCGGAGAAGGCCCTGGACTTCCACGTCGAGAGCTACAAGCTCCGAATCGAATACGTCACCAAGCAGTTCGATCGGATGTGGAATCGGTTTCAGTTGCTCCTTGGAATCGACACGGCACTGGTTGCGCTGATCTTTACGCCACTCACACAGAAGCGCTTCAGCACGGCCGTGTTCGCCAGCCTGGGGTTCGTCGTCTCGCTCTTCTGGTTTCTCATCGGCGCTGAAGACAAATTTCTCGTCGAGGTGTATCGCGAGCAGCTTCGGCGTGAGACCAGTCAGTTGAAAACACTGCTGGATCTGCCTGATTACGTTGGGGTCGGTGATACTGACGCGGCCACTGCCGTTCGGCGAGACCTGCTGCAGTTCCGCTTTCACCGCGCCAGCATCACGCGGCTGGTCGTCATTGTTCCCCTGCTGCTTCTGATCGGCTTTGGGGTCCTCGTGTTGCTGGCGGCCTTCGGGGTCATCTAACCGGTTGGAGGTGCTTGATATGGATCCAGTTACGACGCTGCTGGCGACCCGGGCTGTTGGATTCCTGGCGGCGATGGCTTCCAGCGGCGTAGACGCTTTCGGAAAGTCTGTTGGAGTCGCGACGGTCGACAAGGTCTCCGAAGTTCTCGCCGGCCTCCGCCGCCGCTGGGCCGGCGACCCCGAGGCACGAACAACACTCGATCAGTTCCAGCATCGGCCGGAGCAGCATGCTCAGGCGCTAACGCAGCTGCTGGCCGAGCGCATGGAGCGCGACCCCGACCTCGCTGCCGAGATCAAGCGGCAGGTCAACAGCATCGACCCTCGGCTCGAGATCAGGGTCGAGGGTGAAGAGATAAAGGTCGTGAGAGGCCCGAAAGTCGGGCACATTCGAAAAGGAACGGTCATCTCGTCCATCAAAGTCAAGAAGTCGGATGAAGTCGATGCAGGCACCTTCGGTGACATTGGCGACCGTACCTGAGGAAGTCGCCCATAAGGCGAGCAACTTCTTCGGGCGCCGCCAGACGCTGCAACACATCGTCGACTGGCTTGACGGTGATCGCGCCCAGCGATTCTTGTGCCTGACCGGGGAGCCGGGGACCGGCAAGTCCGCCTTCATGGCATGGCTTGCGGGCGCGGGGCCGCCGCCCGCTGATCCCGAGACCGCAGCCCTTCTCGATCGGGTTCGCAGTGCACTTGACGCCGTCCACTTTTGCGTCGCTCGCCATAGTGGTGCCGAACGAACCCTTGACCCAACGGTCTTCGGACAGCACCTCGCAGAACAGTTGACCAGCCGATATCCCGCCTACGGGACGTACTTCCTCAACGCACTGCATGGCCCCAGCGTCCAGGTCACGATGGAGGTCGGACAGGCTCGCACGGTCATCGGGCCGACGTTCGGCAATATCCAGCTTGCCGACGCAGCCTCGCTTTTCAATCGCGTTTGCGAGCCGCTGCGCAACCTCTCAACTGAGGCCAATCAACAGTTCATCTTTCTGGTCGATGCCCTGGATGAAGCCCGGCTATGGGCAGCCGAGCCGTCGATCGTCGATCTCGTCGTGGCCGTGGCGGGAATTGATGTCCCCGCCAATCTGCGCTTTGTGGTGTCCTGCCGACCGGTCAAGGCGATCCTGGATCGTTTTCCGGAGGACGCTCGCTGGGACTTGATCGGCGACGCCCACGACGACCATGACGACATCCGACGCTACGCCGTGTCGCGCATCCCCGCAGGCAGCCAGGGGGCAGCGCGATTGGTTGATCGGATCGTCAAGGCAGGAGAAGGCAACTTCCTCTACGCGAAGCTGGCACTCGATTACTGGCTGCCCCGGCTTGACGAATTGGGCTCGGTCGAGTCGCTCGATCTGCCGGGCCGGCTCGACCAGATTTACGCGCAGTTTCTATCCCGGGAATACGGCAGCGGGCCGGGGCAGGATCGGTGGAACGCTGAGTCTCGACCACTACTGGGGACGATCGGCGTCGCGCAAATGCCCATGGCGTCGGGGCAGATCGAATGGCTGCTGGACATGGACGCGGAGCGGATGCAAGACATCCTGCGCCGCTGTGACCAGTACCTGGATGGTGAGCCGCCGGAAGGTCCCTTCACCCTCTACCATCAGAGCTTCCGGGAATTCTTGTTCAACCGGAAGCTGAACTCCCGGTTTCCGGTGTCGGCCGCGGATGGGCACGGCCGGATTGCCCGCCGCTACGTGGATAGTTACGACCAGCAGTGGGAAAACTGCCACGATGACTACGGTCTGCGGTTTGTGGCAACCCATAGCGCCGAGGCTGCGCGGTTCACGCAGCAGCCCGTGAGACACAATTGGTCGACCCGGCTGGTCCGCACCGTCCTCAGCCCTTCCTATCAGCAGGCGCATGAGCAGCGGCTGCAAGACGAAACCGCGCTGTTCGGAGATCTCGAACTGGCGCTGGGGGCGGCCGCCAACGACGACCACAATGCCGCCTACCTGCTCGTCGTGGAGTGCGCGCTTCACCTACGGGCGTTTCGTGCGGAACGGCTACAGCTCCCCAAACTGTTCGACCTGGCGCGAGCCGGCCGGCTGGACGAGGTCGAGCGGCGGCTGCAGTACTTCAACATCCCCGAGCATTGGCGCCAGCACACAATTCCTCGAGCTCGGTGTGCCGGATCCGACGCTCAACCAGCTCGTGGCGCGCCTGGGATCAATGCTGAAAGGGAACGCGCCCGTGGTCGGTGCGCTACCCGCGACGCCACCGGAAGTCGTGGTCGACGCCATCGTCCGCCGGCTGGGCGGCACGGATCTGGCGGTGAATCCCAGCATGCTTGCCGAGGCTGATGTTGGGCCTCAGGACCTCTGGTTGCGAGAACAGCTGGCGAGCTACGGCTTCAATTTTCAAACGCTCGACGCCACAGCGGCGGCCGATTACGCACCGATTTTCGCCGCAGCGCGCGAGGGACCTCTGCTGGTATCCTTCGCCGCCGCTCACCCGGGCTCCGGTGACCGCTACCTCCGCAACTACATCACGCTGCACGCCGCCAACAGCTACGCGCACTACCGCCAGCAAAGCCTCTGGGCATTGCTGCCCAGCGTCATCCAGCACCCCGATGATCAATGGACGAAGGACATGGTGCTGGCCGTGACCAACGCGGCGCTCGCCGGCGGCACCCTCGAGTTCGACGAGTGCGTGCCGTCGACAGTGCTCGCCCTGCGAGCGGCTGCCGGCCACGGAAGCGGCGAGTTCCGGGACCTCGTTCAAGCGCACGTGGCTGCAGCCAGAGCGGTTACGCGCGACACCGGGGGCGACGCCTGGGGTGCTCACAAGCGACGGTTGGGTGTCCTCGCCGAAGCCCGTTCCCGGCTGTTCGATCTCGATTCGACGGACCTCCTGGAACTCGCCCTCACCATCCCGTACGGGTTCGCGGGATTCTCGTCGCCTGCCCATCTGACCCTCGCCGAGTCGATCCGGGTTTGCCGGCCGGCGGATGCCGCAAGGGTCAAGCGCTCGTTGGAGCAGGCACGCGCGGCCGCCCACAACGTGCAGGACCCGGTGTTCTGCGTCCGGATGACCAGTCGATGGAACGCCCTCGCAGGCCGATGGTGGAAGCGGGCATTGCAGCCGACCGCCATGGATCTCACCGGAGTGGCCGAGCGTCTTGCGACCAACCCTGCGGGCTCAGAATTCTCAGCCGTCCACATCGTCGGCGAGGAATACGGACTCCGTACCGGCGATCGAACGGCAACCACGGCTCCAGAGCTGTTGACGGGCTCGGTGCCGTTGTCCTCGAATGTGCGAACGGCCGCGACACTTGCAGAGTTGTCCAGGTACGTCTATGCCACGCCGCTGTCGGAGTTGCTTCGGTTGAACAGCGACCGAGGATTTGGAGCGGCAGACCGTCTTCCCCCGGGAACCGAGGTCAATATTCCGGACCGAGAGTTCACGCCATTGCTGGCCGCCTGGGTGGCCGGTGAGGCCCTCGTTCAGCCCAACCTCTCATCGATCCAACGGCGACGAGTGCTCCAACTCATGGTGCCGGTGGCGGCTGCCAATCCAACCGCCCTCGATACCACGCTCGGCCGTCTGCTTCTCGATGCCCGTCCAACCGAGCAGAGAACCCTGGGAACACTGTCGCGTTATCTCGCAACGTACCAGTCGCAGAGCGCGATCGCGAATGCGGTTCTCGGTCCTGCGGGGGCCCCAGTCTAGCCCTCACGGAGCATGTTCATAGACGCCTCTTTCAGGGGTTACCCGGCACGCCGGACCGAACTGCCACCCGGTGGAGAGGTGGCGGGGCTCCGAAATCAACCAGATTCTTGAGGATCTTCGCCATCGGCTCGACCACCTGGAGGTCGTTGTCCCAGTAGTTGTGGGCCTGAAGGCTGCCACCTCGGCTTTTGGCCAGGTTGTCGACGGCCGTGTCCTCGACCTGCGCGTTGAGCAGCTGTCCGGTATCAGGGTTCAGGGCTCGATAGAGTCCGGCAGTCCCCGGCGTGACGGCCGCATCGGTGCCCGGCTGCCAGTCCTGGGCCGGCTGCAGCGGATCGGCGACGGGATCCCTGGGATCCCACACGTTGGTCCACCGCGGGATCGCCTGGACGCCGCCGATCTCATTTCCCCAGGAGAACAGGTCGGTGTACTTGCGAAGCGGGCTGCCGAAGGTAAACAGCCACACCACTTTGGACGCCGCGTTGCCCAACTCCCGCAGAACGTCGAAGGCCACGATCGTTCCCTGGCTGTGTGAGTTGATCACGATCTGCGCGACGTCGTCGCGCGCGCTCAGCCGCAACAGTGCCTCGCGGACGAAGTCGCGCACGCGCTCGCGGAGATCGTTGCGAGCCACGTAGGCGCAGACATCCTCTTCGAGTGTCCGCAGCACGGAGACGAGGCCGCTCGTTCCATCAACGCCAGGTGCCCCCCGATGAAACATTCCTTCCAGCGGATGGCGAGTGGGCAGGCTAACGTCTGTCCGAACCAGCAGTCCCGTCGACTGCCCGGCCGTTGCCGGCCCTGGGGACGGATGATGCAAGAGCGCCCAGGCATCTTCGAGCAGCACGTGCGCGGCGCTGCGCAGCGAGGCGTAGTGGCTGAAGGAGACCGCCGCCCGAGCGGCTGCCTGAATCGCCGAGCCCGGCCGCGGCACCTGGTCCTGCAGGCGGGCATAAACCAGGGCAACGTGGCTGACGCCGTCGGATCCGCCCAGCGGCGCGTTGGTCCGATCAATCTTTGGTGACTTCTGGGACGAATCCCAGGTTCCCAGCCGCTTCAACCCTTCCTCGACGTTGTCGCTCCCGGGCGGCCAGCTACTGCTCACATAGACCGGGCCTACTTCGCCTTTTTGCTTTCGAGCCTTGGCACGATTTGGATCGTCGTTGAGTGTGCTCCCGAGATAACGCGTCAGACTCGAGTGCAAACCGTCCGCGTAACCAGAGACTCCTTTCTCATCGATCGGCGGTTGCTGGAATCCGATCCCGTGGATCGTCACCAGGCAGGTGATTCCCGTTGGTCGAGGATTCGGTTGCCAATTGGGGTCGACCGGGAGTTCGCGTTCAGGCGCAGCACTGGTATCAGGCATGTGATCCCTCCCTGACGAGCGGTGCGGCGATACTACCGCCGGATTTCATCAGCGCAAATCCGCGGAACTACGGATATGGCCATTGGCCCGCGGTCCCTTAAGCGAAACGCTCGACGAGCGTCCTGCCCACCGCCATATGGGGGATTGAATTGGCTACGTCCTCTCGCTACCGTTCTCTTACCTCTCGCGAGACGGACGGGGAAGCGCGCAGCCATCTAGCCAACCAGGGAAGGGGTCAGGCGTCATGTTCACTGTTCACGGCACCCTCAAAAGCTCCAGCCCATTCATCGGTTATCACGTCCAGGCGTTCTTCCAGGAGCAGCTCGACCTTGTGCCCGCAGGGGCGGCATCGACGTCCACCGGCACCACCGGGACAACGACCGCGTCGACCGCGACGTGGGTGGCGTCGGTGCGTACTGCCGACGTCGCGCCCAGCGGCAGCTTCTCTCTGTCGCTGCCGGATGCCGATAAGGTCAAGGAGCCTGTCACGCTGGAGGTGCTGACGCCGCCCGGGCAGGTCCTGACCTCGAAGGCCTACAGCCTGAACGACCTGAAGAACGCGATTGAGATCCCGGTCGAACCCCAACCGACCTTCACCGTGACCGCCAGCACGGACCTCACGCTGGGTCAGAACCTCAAGCTGGCGGGTCGGGTCCTCGACAAGTCGGGCCAGCGTCAGGCGAGCAACCTCGAGGTCGTACTTTGGGGACGGCCAAAGGCCGCTACGGGCGGCGCGCCCCAACCGCCCTTCGAGGTGGTCGTCATCACGCGGACCGACGCGAGTGGCTATTTCTCGGACGATTACCCGCGGGGCGATTTCACGGATGCCTACGGCGTCGTGGGGGCGGGCAACGGGCTGACCGTTCCCGTGCCCCTCGAAGGCAGCGCCTTCCCCAAGCAAGTCGTGCTGGTCGTCGACATTCCCCCGGCCGCGACCGCCGACGGTTGCGACTGTTTAGGCGACGTTCCGCGCGCGCCCGATCCGGCCGACCTGGTCAACTCGCCGGGCACGTACTCGGCCGACCTGGGAGGCAAATGCGTCCAGTTGACGATTCCTAATCGGGCTCTTGAGGAGTTCAGTTTCTACTCGGTCGTTCGGACGACCGAACCCGAAATCAAGGGACTGCATCTCAGCCAGGGCCGACCCGTGCCCGACTTCGTAATCAAGAACCTCGCCAGCCTGCTGGGCCTTCAGCCGCAGTCGGGACAGCTGACGGCGCGCACGTTCTCCAGCGGGGCCGCCGACACTGCCGCGACGGCGGCGGCCGCCGCCGGCACGCCCATCGCCGGGACGCCGATCGCGACCGCGCCGGCACCGGGGACGACGGCGACCGCGGCACCAACCACGGCGACTGCTCCCACGACGACGGGTGCTCCTGGAACAGCGCCGGCGCCAACCGGCGGGACGGTGGGGACGGTGACGGGCGTCGCGTCAACCGCCTTTCACCTGGACGCCGACACCCTGCGCAAGCAATTGATCCTGCGCGACCCGGAGAGTGTCAACATCACGCAGCTCGCCAAAGCCGAGCGGTTGAGCACGCTGACCGGGATCACCGAAGCCTTGCGCATCCTCGCCCGTCCGCCCATCCCGGGTCGGGGCCCCATGTCCGCACAGAATCCCGCGGCCTGGGACGAGGATTCCGCCTTCTATCAAGCGACGACGATCGCGCACGGTCACTTGCTGCACTTCAAGCAGGTGTGGCGGGCCGACGGCTACTCCCTCGGCGACCTTCTCTACAGCCTGCCGCTGGCGCCGGGGCAGAAAAAACAGGTGGCGACCATCGATTACGACCGGCGAGAAGTCGCCGCCCGATCGGAGCAGCTCTCGGCGGAAGAGCGCCTGTCGGCCACCATCAGCCGCGATCGCGATATCTCCGAGATCGTCAATTCGACGCTGAGCCAGAGCAGCCGTGGCGGCTCGCATGCCGACGTCTCGGGCGGTGGGGGCGGCATCGGGGCCGGCTTTTTCGGCAGTGGATTCGGCCTCTTGATCGGGGGCGGTGGTGGCGGTGGTCAGGCCAGCTCGACGGCCTGGCAGAACTCGTCGCGCGACGTCGCCGCCAACTCGCTCCAGCAGTTGCGTGACAATACCCAGCAAGCGGCCTCGTCCATGCGCGGGATGCGCTCCACCGTCGTGCAGACGGTGCAGCAAGGCGAGGCCATGACAGTGCAGACCGAGTCGGTCGCGAACTACAACCACTGCCACGCCCTGACCATCGAGTATTTCGAGGTCTTGCGCCATCTGCAGGTGTCGCAGGAGGTTGCCGATGTCCAGGAATGCCTGTTCATCCCGCTGCTGATGACGCCCTTCGATTCCGCCAAAGCTCTGCGCTGGCGCAACGCGCTTCGTCGCTATCTCCGCGATCCCTCGCTCGCCGGCGGGTTCGATGCCCTGCACCGCATCGCCACCAACTACGCGGGCGCGGACTTCCCGGCAGCACGATTTGCCGATGAACCGATCCAGGACCTGGAAGGCGAACTGCTGATCTCCTTCCACATCCCCCGACCTGCGGACGACGCCAACGATGCCTTCGTCCCCTTGCACTGGGGTCCCCTGGGCTTCTTCCTTCCCCTGGCCGCTGGGGTCCTGTTCGACGCCTACCTGTCCCAGCGCCTCAAGGCCGAGCGTGACCAGGTGTTCGCCACGCAAATCGCGCCCCGCATCGTCGAGAAGTTCATCACCCAGATGCAGTTCGCCTACATCGATGCCGGGGGCAATGCGACGGCGGTGAGTCTCGAGCCCACGTTGATCTCGAACTTCGTGGGCGGTCAGCAGCTGTACGTCACGCTGCGGCCGACCGAGACGGTGCTGCCGGCGCAGCCCCGCGCCAAGATCACCGACTTCCGAATCACGACCACGTCTGACTTACCGGTCGATTCCAAGGCCATCATCCACCGCGGCTCCTTGCGCTATCGCACCGCCCACATGTCGAACTACCTCTTCGCGGACGGATGGATCGAGACCGAACTGCGCAAGACCTCACCGGCGGTGATCGCCACCCCGACCTCACGCGAGGAACGGCGGAACCCGCGCGATGAGGATCGCGGAATCTCCCAGCGATTGCTCAACCACCTGAACGAAAACCTCGAGTACTACCACAAGGCAATCTGGTGGAGCATGGATCCGGACCGCCGTCACATGCTCCTCGACGGCTTCGTCGCTCCCAATGCCGGCGGGCGAAGCGTCGCCTCCGTGGTCGAGAACCAGCTGATCGGCATCGTCGGCAACTCGCTGGTCATGCCGGTGGCCCCGGGTTTCCACCTGGATCCGACCTACCGGCAGGACATCGACCATCCGGTCGACCTGCTGCACCTCTACGCGCCCAACACGCCCGTCCCACCGATGCGGATCAGCATTCCCACGCGCGGGGTCTTCGCGGAGGCGGTGATGGGGAGCTGCAACAGCTGTGAGACCAAAGACGACAGCGTGTTCTGGCGCTGGGAAGAGTCGCCCTCGGGCGATTTGCCGACCGCGATCCAGCCGGTCAGCACCGCCAGCCGGGCGAGCTCGGATCCCAATCTGACGCCTAAGCCGTTCCCGGCGGCGATGATCAACATGCAAACCGCCCCGACGGCTCCTGATCCCACTGGGCTCGCCGCCGTGCTCAAGCTGCTCACCAAGCCCGACCTTTTCAAGGACATCACCGGGCTAGCGGCCAACCAGGCTAACGCGCTGCAGGCGATGCAGCTCTCTCTGCAAACGGCGAAGTCGCTCGGCGGACAGGCGGTCGACCTGGCGCAACAACAAAAGCTGTCGCAGAACATCGACCAAACCATGGGCTCCATCCAGAAGGCGCAGCGAACCGGGCTGATCAACCAGGACCAGGCGTCGTCGTTGACGAACTCCGCCTTGCAGGGGCTGATCGGCGGCGGGCAGCCGCCGGCGAAATCGCTGACCGACGTGCCGGAAGTGAAGAGCCTGCTCAACTCGGTGGCCGGGAAGCCCGATACCACCGTATCCCTGACGCAGGGCGCGGAAGCCGTCGACGTCGGGGCGGTGCTCGCGGATACCACCGGCACGGTGGCGCTCGATCCGGGTGTCCAGGCGATCTGGGATGCCAATCCCACGATCCAGGCCGCCTTCGGCAACGACGTGAATAAGTTCCAGGCGGACACTCGCAAGGACTGGGATGACCATCCCGACGCCCACGTTCATTTCGGTAACAGTCTGAGCAGCTTCCGGCAGATGGTACCGGGATACGAGAAGGCCGGAATCCATCAGCTGGCGCAGTGGATCCACGACAACATCCAGGACGCGACCTTCTTTGGCAAGAAGCTCCAGATTCGCAAGAGCCTGGTGACGGGGCTGGCCGCGATCGAGACGGCGATCAAGGCGGCGGCGACGACGCCCGATGCCGGGATCACGGTCCTCGGAGGAGGATTCGTGCCGCGAGTGATCGCGGGCAGTTCGACGCTCAGCCATCACGCGGTGGGACAGGCGATCGACATCGATCCCACCAGCAATCCGAAACTGGCCCTGCTGGTCTCCGGGTCGGCCCAGCGGGAGGCGCTGTTCCTCGCCATCAAGGCCGTCACCGGAAAGGACGTCAAGGCGCTGACCGACTACGACCAGCAGCGCACCGCGAGCACAACGTTCCAGAGCACCTTCGCTGATACCTGGGTGACGCAGCAGCAGACGGAGCTCACAACGCGGAAGACCGCGCTTACGGCCGACCCCGCCAATGCTGCCAAGCAGCAGGCGGTCAAGGACCAGCAGGCGCTGGTCGACGCTATCTCCCTGGTACGCAGCGCCCTGGACGGATTGAAGACATTGGGCTTCCTCAACCACCAGAAGGTGGTGGTCGAAAAATTCCAGGCCGCCGGCTGGACCTGGGGCGGCGAGTGGCACGAGGACAAGGACTACATGCACTTCGAGACCGGCGCGGTGGCGCCGTAAAGGCAGGGATTTGAACATGGCTACCGTGATCGCCGGCACCCTCAAAGCCACTATCGCCTCGCCAGATTGGCACGGTCACCGCGTCCAGGCCCTCTTCTCGGAGCAGCTCGAGCTGGCCCCGGCGACGGCCGGGTCGGGCACCACCGCGACGGCCACCAGCACCGCCACCTGGATTCCCGCCGTTCGCAGCGCGGAGGTCGGTCAGGACGGAACCTTCAAGCTCGAGCTCCCCGACAAGACGAAGATGCAGGGCCCGGTCGCCCTCGAGGTGCTGGGTCCGAGTGGCGCCGTCCTCGGGTACCACAGCTACAGCGTCGACGCGCTGTCCGCTGCGCTCGAGCTCAACGCGAATCCGCAGCCGGCGTTTCTCATCACCCCGACCGATCCCAATGCCGGCCGGACGCCGAAGCTGGCGGGCCGGGTCGTGGACAAAGCCGCCCGGCATAAGGCCTCCAATCTCCAGGTGGTGCTCTACGGCGCGCCGAAACCGCCGACGCCGACCGCCCCGCAGCTGCCTCCCCGCCCCCTGCTGGTCGCCAAGACGGATGCCAACGGGTATTTCTTCGGCGACTACCCGCAGGGAAAATTCAACCAGGCCTATGGCATCGTCGGCATCGGGTCCGGCCAGAAGGCCCCCATCAGCCTCACCGGCGACGCGTTTCCACGCGAGGTGATCCTCGTCGTCGATGTGCCGGCGCCCGCGGCGCACGACGACTGTACCTGCCATGACGATGTGCCGCGCGCACCCAGCCCCCAGGACCTGGTCAACTCGCCCGAGACCTACTCAACCGATCTTGGCGGTGGCAAGTGCGTCAGCATCACGGTCCCCAACCGGGCCCTGGAGGAATTCAGCTTCTACCGGCTGGTGCGCACCACGGAACCCGAGATCAAGGGGTTGCATCTGCCCAAGCCGCGGCCGATCCCGGCCGGAATCCTCAACGTCTTACTGCAAATGACCACGGGTGCCGGGTCGGCATCCCGAGGCATGCTCCGACCGAACGGAGGTGCGGCTGTCGACCCGAGCGCGCAGGCCGCGGGTCGCAGTCAACCGACGGCTGCATCCAGCGAACTGCCCAACCCCGGCGGAGCCGCTGGACCAGCTGGATCCGCAAGCGAGGGCGAACTCCCCGCCTGGGCGGCGGGTGGGAACTGGGATACCGCCGGTGGCAGTCCGGGCGTGTCGGTCGTCACCAACCCGGGGCCGCCGGCGATGGAACGCGGCACTGAAGCAATCGGCGCCGGCCGGCTGGCGCAGCCGGGGTCTGGGTTTGCCCCAGCTTCAACAACAACCGCGACGGTGAGCCGCATGAGCCTCGACGGCGGCGTCCGGATTGATCCGTCGGTGTTGCAGAAACAACTCGCGCTTCGTGATCCCGAAGGACTGGATGCGGCTCAGCTGGCGAAAGCCGATCAGTTGAGCACCCTCAATGACATCAACACCGTCCTCAAAGTCCTCACCGGCCCGCCCGTCCCCGGTCGGGCGCCGATGAACGCCGACAATCCCATGGCCTGGGATGAGGAGAACACCTTCTACCAGGCGTGCACCATCGCGCATGGCCACCTGCTGCACGTCAAGCAGGTGTGGCGCGCCGACGGCTACTCACTTGGTGATCTGCTTTACAGCCTGCCGCTGGCACCCGCCCAGAAGAAGGAGATCGCCGTCATCGACTGGGAACGGCGAGAAGTGGCGGCACGCACGGAGGAGCTGCTCGAAACCGAACAGTTGGACGCGTCACTCACCCGCAACCGCGACATCTCCGAGATCGTCGGATCGACCGTTCGCGAGGGAACCTCGGGTGGATCTCAGGCCAGCACCTGGGCTGCCGGCGGCGGTTTCGGGCTCGCCATCGGCCCGATCGTGCTGGGCGGTGCAGGTGGGGCGAGCGGGTCGAGCTCGACGGCCTGGCAGGACTCCTCGCGCAACCTCTCGGGAAATTCCTTGCAGCAACTGCGAGATCAAACGCTACAGGCATCCTCATCGGTCCGCTCGCAGCGCGCCACGGTCGTCCAGACCGTGCAGCAGGGCGAGACCATGCGGGTGACCACCGAGGTGGTGCACAACCACAACCATTGCCATGCCATGACCATCGAGTACTTCGAGGTCCTCCGCCACTTCCAGATCAGCCAGGAGCTGGTCGACGTGCAAGAGTGCCTCTTCGTCCCACTTCTGATGGGCAGCTTTGATTCGGCAAAGGCCTTGCGCTGGCGGCGGGCCTTGCGAACCTACCTCCAGGACCGGAGTCTCGCAGGTGGCTTCGACGCCATGGAGCGGATCGCGATGAATTACGCGGGCAGCGATCTGCCAACGGGTCGCTACGCGGACGAGACCATCGAGGACCTCGAAGGTGAGCTGCGCATCTCCTTCGTGATCCCGCGACCCCAGGACGACACGGACGACAACTTCGTGATGACGAACTGGGACCCATTCCGGCCTTTCCTGTGGGACAACCCGCTGGCGATCTTCAATCAGTACCTGGTGCAAGCGATCAAAGCCGATCGAGACCGGATCTTCCGGACGCAGATCGCGCCACGGCTGGCGGAAGGATTCATCAAGACCCTTCAGTTTTTCTACCTGGACTCCGGCCGCGGCCGGGTCGAGGTCAAGCTCGATCCAACGCTTGTCTCGGATTTCGCGCAGGATGTGCCGTTGCTGGTCACCCTGCGGCCCACCGGAAGCCGGCTCCCGGCCAGGAACCGGGCCAACGTCGCGTATTTCGAGATCCGCGCCACGGTCGACCTCCCTGCTGATGCGAAAGCGATTGTCCACTCGGGACGCCTCCGGTACCGGACGGCGCACATGACCCGCTTCCTCTTCAACGACTACTGGATCAAAAGCGCTGTCCTGGCGGCCACGCCCACGGTGATCGCCACGCCGCTCGATCGCCAGGAGATCCGCAACCCGAGGGAGGAAGACAAGGAGCTCTCCACCCGCCTGCTGACCCACCTCAACGAGCACGTCGAGGCGTACCACAAGGCGATCTGGTGGAGCATGGACCCGGACCGACGCTTCATGCTGCTGGACGGATTTCTCGCGCCTAACGCCAACGGCCGCAGCGTCGCCTCGGTGGTCGAGAACCGGTTGATCGGCATCGACGGCAATTGCCTGATCATGCCGGTCGCGCGCGGCTTTCACCTCGATCCCACCTATCGGCAGGATGCGGACCATCCGGTCGACTTGCTGCATCTCTATGCGCCCAATACGCCGATCCCGCCGATGCGAGTCAGCGTCCCCACCCGCGGCGTGTTCGCCGAAGCGGTGATGGGAAGTTGCGGCAGCTGTGAGACAAAGGACGACACTCGCTTCTGGCGCTGGGAGGAATCCCCGTCGGGCGACGACCCGACGGCCATCCTGCCGGTGAGCACCGACAGCCGCAAGACCCCGACGCCCGATCTTACGGCAGGAAACTTCCCTGCCCCGCTCATCAACCTCCAGGCGGCGCCCAGCGAGCCTGTCCCGAGCGGGCTCGCCGCGGCGCTCGACGTGCTCGGCACCAAGAATCTGTTCGCCGACATCACGGGGCTCGATGCCAACCAGAAAAACGCGATGGCCGCCTTCTCCTCCGCACTCGACACCGCGTCATTCTTCGCCGGCCAGGGAGCCAAAATGGCGCGCTCGCAACAGCTGGCCAAGAACATCGACAAGACGATGGGATCGATCCAGAAAGCGCAGAGCGACGGCCTCATCACCCAGGACCAGGCCGGCAAGCTGGCGGAAAGCGCCCTGCGCGGCATGATCGGTGCCGAGATCGCCGCGGCCAAGCAGCTCACCGACGTGCCCGAGGTCAAGAACCTCTTGAACACGGCAGCCGGAAGCGGATCGCCCAACGTCAAGGTGAGCCGGCCCGACCAGAGCGTCAGCGTGAAGTCGCCGGCTCCGAGCCCCGAGGACAAGGTTGCGGCCGACATCCACGTCGATGTCCTCAGCCAGAACTCCGCGGACACCCGCGCCTTCGGGCCATCGCGGAGTGATAAGAGCGGCACTACCTCGCTCCAGGGGGTGGTGAGCAATCAGCCACCGGGCACGGCGCTCAAGTGGAGTGCCGCGACCGCGTCGGCCGTCCAATTCGTCAGCGACGCGGCCGCCAGTACCGACGTGACTGGTCTGACGCCGGGCCTTACCGACGTGACGCTCCAGGTCGTTGATGCCGGGACCGGACTACCCAAGAAGCTGGCGTCGACGAAGCTGTGCGTTGCGCAGTTCATCGCCATCGACGAGGAGGCCGCGGCCTTGAATGCCCAGCTGGTCGCCTACCTCCTGGATGACGTCAAGGATGCGTTGCTCCGGAAAGCCAAGGACGTCGTGGACTACCTGCTGTCCCATGCCAACGCCCGCACCGTCTGGCGGTTGGCGCCCTTCGGCGAGACGCTGCCGGCGCAGTTCTTAGCGGGCGGACCCGCCGCCGGGAAGTTCCGGACCCTGACGATCCATGGCGCTCCCTCGGCATCCGGGTTAGCCGGTGCCACCAGCCAGCCGGCCGGACCGACCATTCCCAGTGGACGAATTGATATCTGGCCCGGAGCCTTCGCGCAAGGTTCCATCGACGTCGGCCCGGACGTTGTCGACCTGGTCACCAAGATGAGGGCCATGAACATGACCGATGTCCGGGTGAAGACGTTGTGGATCGAGATCATGGGTCGTCTGCTCGGCGAGAACATCGCGCACGAGATCCATCACGCCCTGCTGGGGACCGCGGGCTTCGATGCCACCGGCCACAACAGTCCCGCCATCCCATTCGATCTGATGAACCGCGGGACCGACCGGCTCTGGATCCAGCGGACCGGGATCGAGATCATCGACCATGCGAATTTCCCGAACGTGGGGACCTTCCGGGACGGCGGCATCCCGTCGATCAGCGGGCTGATGACGGCGAACCAGGCCAAGGTCGACGCCGCCTTCCCGGTACCACCTGTCTTCAGCTGAGTCCGGGCCGTGAGCAGCAACGATCGACCGGTCGGAGCGTCGGTCGCGAAGGCCGCACTCCGGCAATACCGGCTGGCGCAACCCCAGGCCTTCGCCGGGATGGGCCGGGTGGTCGCGGATGGCGCGGCTGCCCGGCTCCCATCCTCCGGGGGATCGGACGCCACCACGCGCTCAGGGATCCGCTTCGCCGACAACAAGGGGCCGGTCCTCTCGCCGGTGCACATCTGGCCGATCTTCTGGGGCTCCAGCTGGAGCACCGATCGGGCGCCGACCGCCGGCGACGTGACGGCGGCCGTGACCCGGGTCGTGACCGGTCCCTTCATGAGCGCGCTTGATCAGTACCGCGTGGTCCAACCGGGAACCGTCGCCCGCGCCACACTCCTGGCGTCCTCCGAGCCTCCGAACCCGTTCAATAACCAGGACGTGGTCGACATCCTCTACGGCCTTCTGCTCGCGGGCGCCATCCCCGAACCCGATGACGACCCCCTCGCCCTCTACACCCTGTTCTTGCCACCGGGGGTTACTTCGATCGACAGTTCCATCGGCGAGCACTCCTACTTCGCCTACTACAACCTGACCCATCTGTGGCTGGCCGATGCCGGCCTCGGCTCCAACGTCCACTACGCCTGGACCGCCAACAACGGCTCGCTCGACTTCGTGACCACGGTCTTCTCTCACGAACTCGTCGAGGCCTGCACCGATCCAGAAGGGACGACCATCCTGGGCGTCGAAGGAACGTGCGCGCAGAGCGGATGGTGTGAGATCGGTGATGTCTGCACGGGAACAACCGGGCAGGTCGACGGGGTCAGCGTGCAGTCCTACTGGTCGCAGCGTGACCTGACCTGCGTGATTCCAAGCCGCGGCGCGGTGGCTGACGCGACGACGCCGGCGGCGGACCCAGCCAGGACGGCCGAGCCCTCCGTGACCGCCACGCCCGTCGCCATCCCGAGTGGAGCGCAATCGTCCGTGGCTCCGCGGCCATCGGCGTCGGTGATTCCGTTACCTGCAACTCCGGTTTCCGCGCCCGCGACTCCGGCGACGCCGCCTGCGCGGGGAGCCCTCAACCGCATCCTCCAGCTCGATCTGCCGCCGGCCTTCTTCTTCTGGGTGGAATTCCTCTACCTGATTGCGCTGATCGTGGGCGCGATCCTCTGGGTGAAGGGGACATGGCTGCATGACTACTTGCCCGAGCAAATTGGTCCGATTCCGATCTCGATCCCGTGGTTTGGTGCGCTCGGCGCCGTCCTCATCAGCATCGCCGGCATCTCGGCCCACAATGTGGTCGGCGGCACGGCGTCGACTCGCTGGGACCCGAGTTACAACTTCTGGCACATCGCGCGTCCGCTGGTTGGGGCCGCCGTCGGCACCGTTGGCTACCTGATGCTGGCTGCCGTCCTGGACGCGACCCGGGTCGCAGGCACGACGCCGAGCAGCCCCGGTGTCCGCCCGGTTTCCAACCTGATCGCCTTTCTCTTCGGTTACCGGGAGGAGAGTTTCCGAGAACTGATCAAGCGGGCGGTCGACCTGCTCCTCCAGCCGGGCGTCCGCGGGGGTGCCAGCGGAACACCCCCGCCCTCGCCACGGCCGTAAGATCAACCGCCCTGCGATTCCCTCCTTTGAACTAACGCGAACCCGCACCGGCGGGCGCAAGTACCGGCGCCACCCGATGGACGTGCGCCGGTCGGTTCTGATAGAGGTAGGCCTGCTTCGCCATGGGATGGTCGCCTGGAAGCGTCAACTGCTCGCCACGAGCCTCCGCCTGAAGGTGGTCCGCATGCAGTTGGCTGTTGGGCGTCGAATAGACCACCTGTACCCTGCTGTCCCCCAATCCAGGGCGGGACGTCGGCGTCACGGCGGCCGGATTGCCTTGAGGGTCGAGCACCCACAAGCGGAAGCTATCAAACTTGAAGAGCGCGATCTCGCTGATCGGAGCTGGATAGTGATGGATGCCGCCGCCCATCGGCAGGATGCCGGTATGAAGCCCGGCTGGCAGCGGGACGCTGGCGTTGCAGATCGAATCGGTCCACTTTGCGACGCCGTCGGCATCCTTGATCGGGGTGCTCAACAAGGCGGCGATGTCGAGCGCCTTGACCGCCTCGGGAAATTGGGCGTAGAGCCGTTGGGCATTTTGACGCAGCAGGTCAACCTTTTTCGGATCCGCGCAGAATTGGGCGCTCCACTCAATGCCCACGAGATTGCGAACGAGGAACCAGCCTGTTGGTTTGTCCCACAGCCAGAGCCCACCACCATGGTGGTCCTGCCAGGGCGCCGGTCCATAGAAGAAGTTGTTGATCGTCTTGGCCATGGCGTTCATGGCGGTGCGCGCCTTCTTGTAGTCGGGTGAATCCGTTCGTCCGGGATGATCCGGAATTTCGATCGTCCAGGGATGGTCCTCGCTCTCGGTATGCTGCCCCGAGGGAACGAGCCCGTCCGTGAGCGGGTGAGGGGTCGTGGGCGTCCCGCGCTGGTTGCGGAAGGCCTGGCGGGCGAGCGGATGATCCTCAGGCAGGATCAGCGGCTGGTTCTGGTTAAGGGCTTCAAGGTGGGCCTTACGCAATTGCGTCCCGGCAGTCGAATAGATGACCCTGACGCGCCCATCCCCCGACCCCGGCGGAGACGTCGGTGTGACCGCGGCCGGTTGCGCTTCTGAATCCATCACCCATAGCTTGAAGCTGTCGAATTTGAACAGGGCGATCTCGGCGACGGGCGCCGGGTAATGATGAATCCCTCCGCCCTGCGGGAGAATTCCGGTGTGAAAGCCCGGCGGTAGCGGGATGCTCGCGTTACAGATCGAGTCGGTCCACTTGGCGATGTCGTCCGCCGTTTGGATTTTTGCCTGGAGCAGCTCAGGGATGCCGAGCTGCTGGGCCGCCTGCGGAAATCGCGCGTAAAGACGGCTGGCGTTGTTCCGCAAGCTATCGACCTTGGCTGGGTCGGCGCAGAACTGCGAGCTCCACTCCATGCCCGCGACGTTTCGCACCACGAACCAACCCTTGTCGTCCTGGAGCCACAGTCCGCCGCCGTGGTGGTCCTGCCAGGGTTTACCGCCAAAGAAGTCCTGGATGGTGCCGGCCAATTTGTTCATGACCAGCCGCGACTGGATGTAGGTTTCCGAATCGGTTCGAGCCGGGTGATCGGGAATGGCGATCGTCCACGGATGGTTTTCAGATTCGGTATGCAGACCGGCACCAACGGCAAGGGGCCCACCTCCGCGCCGGCGGGCCCCGTTCACGGGTGCCGGTTGCGGGCTCGACTTTTTGGCACTACTCACGGTTTTCTGCCGCAATGGACGTGCCTTCGTTTTTGCCATGGGTTCGCCTCCCCTCCAATTCACTGGTTGCCGAAGCCCGCCGTCCGAAGTAACTAGCTAGTACCACCCGCGGAAAGCTGTGTCACTCCGTATTTCGAACGACGGTATTTCAGCGGTCGCCCTCGGGGTTGCGACCAACCGGCGCGCGGAAATCGCCGGTGATTACCGGCCTCGCGCGGAAAGCTCTAGCTCAGCGGCTTACTTCCAGCCCGGCCAGATCTCTGCAGTCGTCAAGAACCAGGACGCGAGCGCAGCGGCGACGATGGCAATCCGAAAGGTCCCTCGGTTCATCACAAACTCCCAAATCCCCAACTCAACGAGTGACGACAGTGGGCCAAAGCTACCACCGGTCTGAATTCCTGTCAATATAGTAGGTTACGGGAGTTTATTCTCAGTAAACGAGGGGAGGAAGAATGAACACACTGGGAAGCAGGCTCAAGGCCGCTCGTCTTGCTCGCGGCCTGACCCAGGAAGCACTGGCGAATGGGCTGGCGACCAAAGGCTTTATCAGCCTGGTCGAACGCGACCGGCTGACGCCCTCGCTGCCAAAGCTCCGTCTTCTCGCGGACCGTCTGGGAGAGCCGCTCACGCACTTCGTTCGGGAACCGGTTCTCAACGATCCGAACTACCTGCTGCGAACGATCGATCTCGCAATCAAAGCCAAGGAGCCGCGCAAGGCACTCGCCATCGTTCGGGAAGCCCTGCCCTTACCGCTGACCGCAAATCAGCGCGCTGAACTGCACCGGTTATGGGGGGTCGCCTCCTGGGCGCGCGACCGCAAGCCCCGCGCTCTTGCCAACCTCTACAAGGCGGCCGCGCTGGCGCCGCCAGATGATCCGGAGCTGAGTGCGGCGATCTATGTCGAGATCGGGGCGGTCCTTGGATCGGACGAGCGCTTCAGCGCCTCGATGGAGGCCAGCCTTCGCGCTCTCGAATGGTTGGACAAAGCCAGGCAAGGCGATTCGGATCTCCGAGCGCGGGTCTTGACCAACCTGGCTAACGCGTCATACCGGTTGGGGCAACCCCAGGAGGCCATCAAGTATCTGCAGGAGGCGCTCCGGGCGGCAACGGACGCCGAAAGTCTGTTGCGTATGGCCAACGCCCACATGGCGCTGGGCATCACGGCCCGAGCGGCCGGCGACATCGAGCAGGCGATCAAGCATTCTGACCGCGCGCTGAGTATTCACCGGCAAATCGGTCAAATAAGGATCGCGAACCAGATTCTCAGCAATCTCGGCGACGCGTACTTTGCCAGCGGCAACCTGCTGGAAGCTCGTCGATACCAGGGCGAATGCCTCCAGCGAGCTCGGCAGTTCAATGACCAGATTGCGGTGGCGGCCTCAGCGACTGAACTGGCCCGCTATGCGCTGGCGGAGAACGATTTCGATGAGACGATCCGGCTGGCACAGGACGGTCGGGCCGCCTCCGTCGCGGCCAAAGACCATCTCTACCACGCCACCGCCCTTGCCCTCGAGGGCAGCGCGAATGACAGACTCGGGCGCCCCGGTGTCGCGGATCAACTGTTCCGCGACGCCTTTCGCATGCTGCTCGAGCGGGAAGCCCGCACGAAGCTTGCGGAGATTTCCGCGATGTACAGCAACCTGCTGCGCGATCGGCGTGACCCTGAGCGGGCCCTAGCGTTCATGCGAATGGCCTACGAACGCGATTTCAACGGACTGAGCGACCTGGTTGGAATGACGAACTAGCAGGACGATTTGGCAAAAGCGTAAGGGGTATAGGGGGCCCAGCGACATGCGAAGCGAACATTTAGCGACTGGAATGCACGTCACACCGCGTCAAGCGGAGATCCTGGATCTCGTTGCGTCCGGGCTGTCCGACAAGGAGATCGCTGAGCACCTGGGCGTTTCGCCGCGGACGGTCCAGTCGCATCTCGACCGCCTGTTCCTGGAGCACGGACTGCACAAGAGGGCAGCCGCTGTCGCTGCCTGGCTTCGCGATCGACACGTGGTCGTGAGTTAGCCCGAAATCACGACGGAAGAATCCCGGCGCCGGCCTCGCAGCCGCCGATCAGCGTGACTGGAAGCAGCAGGATCGCGGCGATGGACCAGAAGGGTGGTCCTGTCCTCGCCGGATCCGGTGCCCGAATCATCGCGGCGACGATCACGCTCACGAGCAGCCAGCCATAGAGCAGGAAGCCGAAGAACAGGGAGGCGGTCGCGCCCGCATCTCTCCCGGCCGGGCCGAAGACGATGAGGGAGAGGAGACTCCCCGCGGTCAGCAACAGGCCGACCAGACCGCTGGCAATGCCAAGCTCGAGCCAGAGCCGATGGCCGCGCATCCGAAGGATGATGGCCGCCCACCCGCCGGCGACCACGGCGGGACCGATGCCGAACGGAATGATCAGCGCGCCGTTGCCGGACAGTGACCAGCCATTGCCAGAGATGCGTGAACGACTCAAGTAAACCGTGAGGATCCAGAGGAAAACGCCGGCGACCACGCCGAGGAGGGCGATCAGTCCGGTGAAACGGGCATCGCGCTCAGGGTC
>VBFR01000225.1 GCA_005889345.1 Chloroflexota bacterium | reverse complement strand
TTTCTCGTTCGATCGCTATCGCGACCCGCGGCAGATGGGGGTTGGACCGCTGCGGGTGTTCAATCACGATCGACTCGCTCCCGGTGCAATCTGGCCGATGCACCCGCACGCCGACGTCGAGGGCATCACCTATGTCTGGAAGGGGACCTTCCGCCATGCCGACAGTCTGGGCAACAACGGCAGCCTCCAACCCGGCGGCGTGCAACTGATGACGCTCGGCTCGGGGGCCGAGCATTCCGAACAAAACGGTTCCGAGACCGAGCCGATGGAGTTTTTGCAGCTGTGGATCCTTCCCCAGGCGCCGAGTCTTCCGCCCGGGCTGCAGCAACGGCAGTTCACGAAAGAGGAACGAACCGACCACCTGCTGAAAGTGATTGGGCCTGAGCCAAGCGATCCGGTCCGAGTTCACCAGGATGCCGCGGTGTACGTCAGCCGTCTCTCACCCGGCACGGTGGTCACGCAGGACTTTGGGGTCGGCCGGGGCGGCTACCTTTATCTGATCGAGGGCCGCGCCAGGGTCGGCAACGAGGAGCTGGCCAGCGGCGATGCCGCCAAAATCGAGGACGAGCCTCAACTGCGCATCGAGGCGAAGGAGGCGTCGGAGCTGATCCTGGTCGATGTTCCACTACGCTTCACACCGGTCGGCGTCTGGGCACGATAGCGAAGGAGGCACGCGATGGGGAAAACGAAGGCTAAGGGATCCGGCACGCGGCAGTCGCCGTGGGTGCTGAAAACGCCACCCGGCACATCGGAGTTCGAAGCCTACCGGGATGAAGCCACCGTTCCACCGGCGCTCGTCGTTCAGGTGGGGAAGACGGAGGTCCGCTATCAGCTTCGCGGTCTCGACGATCTGCACGCCATGCTGAAGCGGCATGGCGACTGGATGCCACTCGGCAGTGCCGACGAACAGAAGCCGGCCGCCGAGGGAACGGTCGAAGCCTGGGCGCGCTCGCCGAAGAATCCGGTCGGCGGCTGGTATGGCCTGAAGAAAGGCCTGCGCGGCCGCTTCGGGATGTACGTCCCGCCGGTCATGGAGGCGCTGGGACTGGCAGAGCTCGAGCATCAGCCGAGGAACAACCGGATGCGGGCCCGCTGAGGATGCCCTCGCAAGTCTTTTCGGTGTCCGAGGTGAAGCGGCTGCTGGAGCAGGGCGCGCAGCTGGTCGATGTGCTTGGCGAGGACGAGTTCGCGCATGACCACCTTCCGGGCGCGATCAACATTCCCTTGAAGCGGCTCGACGAAAAGACGGTGGCTGGCCTCGATCGAAAGCGGCCGGTGCTCGTCTATTGCAACGACTTCGGTTGAGACCTCTCCCCGCGGGCCGCGTGGCGGCTCGAGACCCTGGGATTCACGAACGTCATCGACTACGTGCCCGGCAAGCTCGCGTGGTTCGAGGAGAACCAGCCGCGTGAGGGCAAGACGGCCGAAGAAACATGGATCGGTGACGTCGCCGACGCCGAGGTGCCAACCTGCGGCCTCCAGGATCGTGTGGGCGACGTCCGCCGTCGCGCGGCGGATTGGGATACCTGCGTCGTGGTGGGGCCCGAGCGCGTGGTCCTCGGTCTGCTGCGAAAGGCGGAGCTCGAGGGCGATCCCAGGGTGACGGCCGAGCAGGCGATGCGCCCCGGCCCGAAGACCTTCCGGCCGAACGTGACGCTCGACGAGCTGCTCAAGTCGATGCGGGACCACGATATCCAGACCAACAGCCTGGTCACGACCGGGGAGGGCAAGCTGCTGGGCGTGATCTCGCGCGCCGACGCCGAGGCCACGCTGGCCCATGACCAGGCCTAAGCGTTTCGCCGGAAGTCGCAGCTGCGTCGCAGCGGGCAGGCATGGCAGCGCGGCGCTCGGGCGCGGCAGATCATCGCCCCGAGATCCATCAACGCCTGGTTGATCAGATAGCCCTTGCCTTTCGGAATGACGGCGGCGGCCAGCGACCACAGCTCCGCGGTCCGCGCGCGCGGCGTGGCCGCGAGGCCGAAGTACCGGCGCAGCAGTCGCGCGACGTTGGTGTCGAGCACGGGTGCGTCCTGGTGGTGGGCGAAGCTCATCACCGCGCCCGCGGTGTAGCGCCCGATGCCCGGCAGGCTGCGCAGCTCGTCAAGCGTGTTCGGAAAGGCGCCCCCCGGCCGGTCCGCGACTCGGAGGGCCGCCGTATGCAGCCACTGGCCACGAATCTTGTAGCCGAGCGGGTCGGTGATGGCCTTGACCTCGGCCAGTGGCGCTCTGGCGAGCGCGGTGACCGTCGGATATCGCCCCAGGAGGCGTTCGTAGACGGGCACGACCCGCGTGATCTGCGTCTGGTGCGAGAGCACCTCGGATACGAGGATCGCGTAGGGGTCCCGGGTCCGACGCCAGGGCAGATCGCGCCCGTGCGCCGCGTACCAATCGAGGACGCGGTGCTGGAACGACCGGCGGCGGCCGCGGGCGATCATGGGGGCTCGGCCTGAGCTAGAGCTAGACGGCGACCGGGACTTTCTCGGAGAAGAAGCAGGCGGCCCGGTGGTCCCGTGCTTTGGCTTCAAGCGGCGGCTCCTGGTCGGCGCAGGGGGTCGGCAGCTGGGCGATCGGGCAACGGGTATGGAAGCGGCAGCCCGAGGGGGGGTTGACCGGCGAGGGGATCTCGCCGGCGAGGGCGACAATCCGCCGCTTCGATTGGACCTCCGGGTCGGGGATCGGGATGGCGGAGAGAAGCGCCTTGGTGTAGGGATGACGGGGATTGCGGTAGATCTCGACACTGTCGGCGACTTCGACGATCTTCCCCAGGTACATCACCATCACCCGATCGCTGATGTGCCGGACTACCGACAGGTCGTGGGCGATGAACAGGTAGGTCAACTGAAACTCTTTCTGCAGGTCCTCCATCAGGTTGATGATCTGCGCCTGGATGGAGACGTCGAGCGCCGAGATCGGCTCATCGGCGACGATGAGCTTTGGCCGCAACGCGAGCGCGCGCGCGATGCCGATGCGCTGTCGCTGGCCCCCGCTGAACTCGTGCGGGTAGCGGTTGTTGAAATAGGGATTCAGGCCGACGATCTTGAGCAGCTCCTGGACCCGCTGGTCTTTCGCCCGGCCGCGCAGCAGGCCGAAGTTCTCCAGAGGCTCGGCAATGATGTCGCCCACCGTCATCCGCGGGTCGAGCGACGAGTAGGGATCCTGGAAGATCATCTGCAGCTGGCGGCGGTATTGCCGCAACTTTTCGCCTCGCAGCTTGGTGAGGTCGACGCCGTCGAAGAAGATGTTGCCGGAGGTCACCGGCAGCAGCTGGGTGATGAGGCGCCCCAGCGTCGACTTTCCGCAGCCGGACTCGCCCACCAGCCCGACGGTCTCGCCGGGATAGATCTCGAGGCTCACGTTCTCCACTGCCTTGACGCTGGCGCCCAGCCCGGCCGGGAAGTGTTTCACCACGTTCTCGGCGCGCAGCAATGGCGTCCGGTCAGCCACGCCGCTCTCCGTTGGACGCCAGCGCCCGCCGCATCGTGACCCAGCAGGCGGCGTCCTGGTCGGGGCCGACATTCAGCAGCGGCGGATCATCGTGCAGGCAGCGGTCGATTTTGAACTGGCAGCGCGGGTGGAAGCGGCAGCCGCGCGGTGGGCGGATGAGGTCCGGGGGGAAGCCCTCGATGGAGAGCAGCCGATCGTGCCGGTCCGAGTCCAGGCGGGGGATCGATTGCAGCAGCGACCAGGTATAGGGATGCTGCGGATCCTTGAAGATCTGCTCGACAGGTCCCTGCTCGACGATG
>VBFR01000224.1 GCA_005889345.1 Chloroflexota bacterium | reverse complement strand
GCAATGCCACCGTCCGGCTCAGCGCCGTTTTCCCCGGCACCTTCCCGTGCGCCTCGATGGCTTCCTCGATCTGGAAACCGACCGTCAACACCGGGTTCAAGCTGCTCAAGGGATCCTGGAAGATCATCGCGATGTCTTTGCCGCGAATCTCGCGTACCTCCTCGTCCGACATGGTGACGATGTCGTCGCCCTTGAAGAGGATCTGGCCATTGACGATCCGGCCCGGTTCCTGCACCAGGCGGAGGATCGATAGGGCGGTCACGCTCTTGCCGCAGCCCGACTCGCCCACGATGCCGAGGGTCTCGCCCGGATTGAGGTCGAAACTGACACCGTCGACCGCCTGCACCACGCCGTCGTCGGTGAAGAACTGCGTCTTCAGATCCTTGACCTGGAGGACGGGTTGGCTCACCGCTTCTGTCTCGGGTCGAGGGCGTCGCGCAAGCCGTCGCCCAGGAAATTGAACGCCATCAGCGTCAGCGAGAGCGCGATCGCGGGCGCCAGCACGATGTGGGGCGAGATGCGGATGGCATGGAAGCCGTCCGCCGCCATCGCGCCCCAGGAGGGTGTGGGTGGCGGGACGCCGAGGCCGAGAAAGCTGAGGAAGGCTTCGAAAAGAATGGCCATGGGGACGCCGATCGTGGCCTGGACGATCATTGGCCCCAGCGCGTTCGGCAAGATGTGGCGAAAGATGATCCGATTCGCCTTGGCGCCCCCGGAGCGAGCGGCCTCCACGAACTCGCGCTCGCGCAAGGCCAATGTCTGGCCCCGCACCAGCCGGGCCATGTTCATCCATTGGGTGAACGCGATCGCGAAGATGATGATGCCAAGCGATCGCCCCAGGAGCAGGACCAGGGTCAGCGCGACCAGTAGGTCGGGAATGCCATAGAAGATGTTGATCACGGTCGAGATGATGGTGTCGAGGAAGCCGCGGTAGAAGCCGGCGAGCAGGCCGACCACCACGCCGACGGCGATCACGATCACCTGGGTGCCGATGCCGACCTTGAGGGAGACCTGCGCCCCCAGCATGATCCGGCTCAGGATGTCGCGTCCGAAGTCGTCGACACCGAGCAGGTGCTGGGCGCTCGGGCCCTGGTAGATGGGCGCGATCCCCTCGGCGTAGTACGTGTACGGGGTCCAGAACTGGGCCACGATCGCTACCAGGATGAGCAGGGTCAAGAAGACGGTGCTGGCCAGTGCCAGGCGGTTGCGACGGAGGCGGCGCCAGGCGTCGCCCCAGAGGCTCGTCTGCTCGTGCGCGAGCGTTTCCTCGATGTACTTCTCGGTGATGCCGGGGGCGGTGGCCATCTCTCAGTACCTGATTCGCGGATCGATGACGGTGTAGAGCAGATCAACCAGCAAGTTCGCAAGCGCGATGATGACCGCGTAGAAGGTGAACAGCCCGATCACGATGTTGTAGTCGCGCTGCAGGATGCTGGTGGCGAACTCCTTGCCCAGGCCCGGGATGCCAAAGATGTTCTCGATGACGACACTGCCGGTGACGATGCCGATGACCAGTGGCCCAAGGATGGTGACGACAGGGATCAGCGCATTTCGCAGCGCGTGCCGGATGATCACGATCCGGGCTGTCAGGCCCTTGGCGCGGGCCGTGCGAACGTAGTCCTGGCGAATGACCTCGAGCATGCTCGCGCGGGTGAGCCGGGCGACGATGCTGGCATAGGGGAACCCCAGGGCGAAGCCGGGGACGATGATCTGGTCGAGGGTACCCCAGCTGCCGGTCCACCCGGAGTTGGAATAGACGGCTCCACCGGTCCATTGGTAGAGAAAGACGCCGAAGAGCAGAAAGAGCAGGGACGCGATCACAAAGTTGGGCATGCTGTAGCCGATCACCGAGGTGGTCGTCGCCAGGTAGTCGACCCAGGTGTTCTGCCGGACTGCGGCGATCACCCCCAGTATCACCCCTAACCCGATGGTGAAGACGATGGCGGCCGCGCCGACCTCCCCGCTCACGCGGGCCTCGCGCAACAGCAGCGGCGTGATCTGTACGCCGCGGTTGACGTACGACTCGCCCAGGTCGCCGTGCAGGATGCCGGTGACGTACCGAACGTACTGTTGCGGCAGGGGAAGATCGAGATGGTAGTAATGCAGGAGCGCGGCCTCGGCGGCCGGGTCGGGGCGCCGCTCGTTCAGCAGCGCGTCGCCGGGGAGGCGGTGGACCCCGAGGAAGACGATCGACGAGACGGCGACGGCCGTGAAGACGATCAGGACCAGCCGCTGGCCGATGTACAGGAGCGCGCCCCGGGTGAACATAGCGGAATCGGACTCAGAATAAAGAAAACGGGGGCGCCCCGCTAAGGAGCGCCCCCGACCCTTCCTCGACTAGTGGGATCCGATCTTCATCTCGTTCCAGTAGAAGTCGTTGAAGTTGTTCGAGCCGGCGCCCTGCAGATAGGGCTTGAAGAGGAACTCGCCCTTGAAGTAGGCGAGCGGCGCGTAGGCCGCATCGGCCATCATCTGCTTCGACGCCGCGACGTAGTCGGGGATCGCCTTGTCGAGTACAGGCTCGGCATCCGCCTTCGCCACCAGGTCCTCGACCTTGGGATCGGTGAACTCGCCACCATTGCTCCCGCCACCCTTGATGAACAGGTTGTCGAACCAGTCCTGTGGGTGATCGTAGTCGGCCTGCCAGCCTTCTCGGAAGAGGTTGTACTGGTGGTGCGTGTAGTTCTTGATGAAGGTGGCGTGGTCGATCGGTTGCAGGGTCACCGTGATCCCGAGGTTGGCTTTCCACTGCGACGCGACGTTTTCCGCGGTCGCCTTGTAGATCGCCTTGTTCGGGTCGTAGTAGTAGGTCAGGTGCGCGGTCTTCGCCCCGGTCGGGTCGCCGCTCTTGAGCAGCGCCTTGGCCTGGGTGGCGTCGAACTTGGCGAGCGGATCGCTGTCGTCGCCGACGTAGCCCTTGAGGCCCTTCGTGATCAAGCCGCCGGTTGCCGCCGAGCAGGTGATGCCGTTGGCACAGGCGACGTTGACCATCTGCTCGCGGTCGATCGCGAGCGAAAACGCCATGCGCAGGTCATGCGCGGGGCCACTCGCCAGGTCGCCCTTGAAGACGCTATCTGCCCGCCCGAAGGCGTATTGCACCCAGATGGTGCGAACCTTGTTGACGAACTTCAGCTGCTTGGAGACGACTGGATCATTCTTGAGGCGGATGATGTCGGCGATCGGCGTGTCGCTACCCATACCGCCGTAGCCGATCAGGTCATAACCGCCCTGCTCGTACTTTGCGACGCCCTGAGACATGTCGCCGATGAAATCGATCTTCACGTGCTGGACGGTCGGCTGCGGGCTGCCCCACCAGTTGGGGACCGCGTCGAACGCGATGGACTGCTTCGGCGTGTAGGAAACCATCTTGTAGGGGCCGGTGCCGACCGCCGTTGCCGGGGTGGCCCACCAGTTGGTATCGTCCGTGTTGACGACGGTCGGGTCGACCACCTGGGCGGCCGCGGCCAGCGCCAGCTCGGTGTTGAAGACGCCCCATGGTGAGGTCAGCTTGATGACGAGCGTGTGGTCATCGGGCGCACTCATGCCGCTCAACATCTTCTGGTTATGGGCCCAATCCTTCGTTGTCGAGACGACGTCATACCCGACGACGTGGTCGAAGTTGCCGCCATACGCGTCCTGCCCTTCGGCCGCCGACCGGCTGAAGGAATAGATGAAGTCCGAGGCTTTGACCGCGTGGCCATTCCAGAACTTCGCGTTGGGGTTGAGCTTGAAGGTGTAGGTCAAGCCATCGGACGAGATGTCCGGAAGCTTGGTGGCGATGTCGGGAACAACCTTCAGGGTGTCATCGAACTTTAGCAAGCCGTCGAAAAGGTTCTGGTAGAGCTCGACATCGGTCTCGGCGTTGATCTGGGCCGGGTCGAGCGTGCCAATGGGACTGTCGCTGGGGAACCTCAGCGTCTGGTCAGCCGCGAGACCCGTGCCGGCGGTAGAGGTTCCACCGCAGGCGGCGACCAGGACGCCGATCGTTCCCAAGACTGCCAGCGGCCGCACCACGCGGAGCTTACCTACAAAAAGGTCACTCATAGACCCTCCCTTTTTCCCGTTCCTTCCTCGCCAAGAGGACTGTCAAAACAGTAGCAAATAGAACTACACCTGAATTGTTAGAGGCCTGTTAGACCCTGTCTCGACTCACGCTCGCGGCGGCCCTTGCCAGGTCGGCGGCGGCAGCCTCCAGCTCGGACGCGGCGACCGTCCCGTTGACAAAGCCGGCTGCCGCGGCTTCGGTCGCCGTCATCAGCCGCCCGGTCAGCATCAGGTCGAGTCCGAGCTTGCGGTTAACACCCCGAAAGATCGCCGGCATGATCGTCATCGGCATGATGCCGAGACGGACCCCGGGCAGACCGAAGCGGGCGGTCTGTGCGGCGACCGCCAGCGGACAGGCGGCGACCAGGCCAAAACCCGCCCCCAGCGCGTCGCCGTTGACCGCGGCGACCAATGGCTTGGGGTAGACATCAATCATCAGGAACAGGGCGCCGAGCTCGCGCCGTTCGAGCGCCTGGTCGAGCCGCGGGCGCCCGCTGATGAACTCCTTCAGATCGGCCCCGGCGCTGAACGCCTCCCCGGTGCCGACCAGGGTGACGGCCTGGACCTGGGCATCGTCGCGCGCTCGGGCCAGCGAGCGATACAGCGCCCGTACCATCGACGGACTGAGCGCGTTGCGGGCCTCGGGCCGGTTCAGCCGGAGCGCGAGGATGCCGTCGGTCCGCCGCTCGAGGAGCTCGCCGGCCGCTAGACGCCCGCCACCACGACGCTCTTCTGCTCGGTGTAGAAGTCGAGCACCTCGACGCCGTGTTCCTTGCCGAAACCGCTGTGCTTGGTGCCGCCGAAGGGGAGCTCGTCGTAGGCGACCTGGATCGTGTTCACCCAGGTGTACCCAGCATCCAGCCGGTCGATCGCCTGCTGAGTCCGCTTGAGATCGCGGGTGAAGATCGAGGAGCCGAGCCCGAACTCGGAGTCATTGGCGCGGGCCAGCGCCTCATCGAGATCCTTGACCGGCGCGATGGGGAGCAGCGGACCGAAGGTCTCCTCGCGCCAGACACGCGCGTCCTGGGGGACGTCGGTGATGATAGTGGGCTCGAAGAAGAAGCCACGATCGAAGGGCTCGCCCCGCAGGCGGTGGCCGCCGGCCACGAGGCGCGCCCCGCGGTCGAGCGCATCCTTCAACTGCTCCTCGATCGTCTCCCGGCCACCCGCGGTGTGCATCGGGCCCATCTGCGAGGAGGGGTCGGCTCCGGGCGCCACCTTCAGCTTCTTGGCACGGGCGGCGAGCTTCTCGATCAGTTCCTGGGCGACGGCCTCGAAGACATACACACGCTTCACCGCGAGGCACGCTTGGCCGGCGTTGAAGAACCGGCCGATGGCAATCGCCTTGCTCGCCTGCTCGATGTCGGCGTCATCGCAGACGATGGCGGGGTCACTGCCGCCGAGCTCGAGCGTCACGTGCTTCAGGTCGGAGGCGGCCTCTGCCATCACCTGCTTGCCGGTCTTGGTTTCGCCGGTGAATCCAATCTTGCGGACCTTGGGGTTCTTGATCAGCTCCTGGCCAACCACCGCGCCGGGTCCGACCACGACGTTGAGAACACCCGGCGGAAGACCCCCCTCGTTCATCAGCTCGACGAGACGGATGGTGGAAAGCGGCGTGCTGCTGGCGGGCTTCGCGACTACGGTGTTCCCGACTGCGAGGGCGGGCGCGATCTTGTTCGCCAGCAGCGTCAGCGGGAAGTTCCAGGGAATGATCGCGCCGACGACACCCAGTGGGCGCCGGACCACCATGCCGTAGGCGCCTGGAACGGAGAGCTGGACGTGCTTGCCCCGGATCGCGCCGGACGCGGAGAGCATCGCGTAGAACTCGATGTTCTCGACGAAGCGCTCGGCCTCGATCTTCGAGTCGCGCATCGGCTTGCCTTGCTCGCGGGTGAGGAGGGAGGCGACCTCGTCGAGATGCTGCCGTGCCAGTGCCGCGCCCTTCATCAGGATCTGCGTGCGCTTCTGTGGCAATGTGTCGGCCCAGCCGCGGAACGCTGCGTGGGCCGCGTCGATCGCCTGTCGGGTTTCCTCTACGCCGGCCTGCGGAACGGTGTCAACCTTCTCACCGGTCGCGGGGTCGTGGATCTCCACGGTCGCGCCGGAACGCGCCGACGCCGGCTTGCCGTCAATGACCATCGTGCTCATGTATTACTCGTCCTCCAAATGCCGGTGCGAACTAGACTTCAGGGTACACAACAGGCGGGAAATCCCGCCGCCCTAACAAGGAGGGATTGATGGAGCAAGCGACCACCTCGGCCAGGGTTGTGTCGGTCAGCAAGGAAGCGGGCGGCGTGGCGCTCATTCACCTGAATCGCCCGCCGGCGAATTCCTATGACCGGCGGTTCATCGATGACCTCAATGGAGCCATCGATGAGGTCCGCTTCGACGAGGCGATCGGCGCCGCCGTGCTGATGTCGGACCTTCCCAAGTTCTTCAGCGCCGGCGCCGACATCGGCATGTTCCGCGCCGTCACCCCAAAGGCGCGCGCGATGACGATCCTGCATATGCACGAAGTGCTGCTCAAAATGGAGCACACGCCCAAGGTGTTCATCGCCGCCATCGGCGGCCACTGCCTGGGCGGCGGCCTGGAGATCTCGCTGGCCGCGGATTTCCGCTACGCCGCGGAAGGCGAATACCGGCTTGGCGTCCCGGAAGTCACGCTCGGCCTCCTGCCCGGGAACGGCGGCACGCAGCGCTTGCCGCGCCTGATCGGCCGGCAGAAAGCGATGGAATTGCTCGTGACCGGCAAGCCGCTGGACCCGCAGACCGCGGCGGAATTGGGGATCGTCGATCGGCTGGTCGCCCCCGACCGGCTGCTAGCAGAGGCCATCGCCTTCGCGGCCAGCCTGGCGGGCGGTCCCCGAGTTGCCATCGGGGAGATCAAGCTGGTGGCGAAGCAGGGGCTCGAGATGTCGCTCGAGAGTGCACTGGCGCTGGAGCGCGAAGGCATCTTCCGTCTCTTCGAGACCGCCGACGCCAAAGAAGGGCTCGCTGCCTTCGCCGAGAAGCGCAAACCCAGCTGGAAAGGCGAATAGCGACAGTTGCGCGCGTTGGACTCCATGCGCTAAACCGTTCTAAGGGTTCAGCTCGCTCGCGGGATCAGCCGGAGGGAAACCATGCGGCGGACGGCCATCGTGCCGGCCATCGTGCTGGGTCTGTCGTCTTTTGCCTCGGCCGCTCCGGCACAGGCAACCGGCGGCGTTCCCGGGCTGGACACCTGTGGCCAGTTCCCAGACGTTCAAATCTGCTCCGGTGAGGTCACCAGCTGGGATGGCTCCCCGCTCGATGTCGACCTGACACTTCCGAAGTCGGGAGTGGGCGATCGTCATCCGCTGATCGTCATGCTGCATGGGTTCGGCAACAACAAGCACGAGTGGGAGTCGACCACTGACGAGGGCGACAACGCCGACAAGTGGCGTTGGAACAACCATTGGTTCGCCGAGCACGGTTTTTACGTGCTCACCTATACCGCCCGTGGCTTCCTCGACCTGGGCAGGGACTCAAAACGCACCGATCAACCGGATACGCCGGCCGGTCATTCGCCCTGCAGCCTGCCGCCGGACGAGCCAGGGTCGTATTGCCAGCCGTTTGGCACGATTCATCTCAAGAGTCGCGATTACGAAATCAAAGACACGCAGTGGCTTGCCGCCGAGGTGGCGAAAGCCTTCCCGGACGTCGACACGAATGCCGTGGCCGTGACGGGCGGCTCCTATGGCGGCGGAGAGTCATGGATGCAGGCGAGCCAGCCGGTTTGGGACGCGTTCAGCGCGACGCACCCTGAGCTTCCCGTGCTCCATCTCCAGGTCGCCGTGCCGAAATATCCGTGGACGGACCTTGGCTACAGCCTGGCGCCCAACGGCCACAAGGGACCATTCGATGGGACGATCTACTCGTCATCGTCGGGCAGTCCCACCTCCGACACGGGGGATGGCAACCCGGTTGGGGTTATCAAGGACAGTTACGCGACGGGTTTCTTCTTCCAGGGGCTGGCCCAGGGTTTTTTCGAAACGACGCCAGAGAATCTTCCGGGTTGGTTCAACGACGCGGTGGTGGTGGGCGATCCTTACGATGCAGGATCAGCCGGAACGGATCGCCCGGTCTACATCAAGGAGCTCCGCCGCGGCCTGACGGAGTTGCGCGGCGCCTTCTACCAGGATGAGTTCTGGGCGCCCCAGGTCGCCAAGCGCGAGGTGGCGATTTTCTCGGTCTCCGGGTGGACCGACGATCTCTTCCCTCCGGTCGAGGCCTTCCGGCAGTTCAAGTACCTGAAATCGCTCGACCGGCTCTGGCCCGTCGAGGTGGCGGTGGCTGACGTCGGGCACCCTCGGGCACAAAACCCCGCCTTCGAGTGGCACCCGCTGAACGACCGGGCTTGGGGATTTCTCAAGGAGCAGATCAATGGGAGTCATCGCCAGCAAACAACCGTCCTGACCATGCCCACGATCTGTCCGCCGGCGGGCGATGAAACCGGCCTGGTTCAGCACCTGACCGGCCGGACGCCTGAAGAATTGGCCAGCGGAACCCTGACGGTGCAGTACGCGTCGCCGGGCCGCCTGCGAAACACCAAGGCGACGCCGACCGAGGATCCCGATAATCTGCAGACCGACCCCGTCACTGGCTTTCTCGCCGGCGCACCGGGCTGCCGAGCATCAGTGGCGCCAAGATTGGTGGATGAGACGGCCCGATACACCGCCTATTCCGCGCCACTCGATCGGCCTCGCGTGTACATCGGCCTTGGGGAAGTCCACCTGACCTACACCCTGATCGGGGCAAACACGGCAACGCTGCTTGCGCGCGTCTGGGATGTCGCGCCTGATGGCACCGCATTTTTGATGACACGGGGGGCCTACCGCATCGACGGCAACCTCGGGCCGCCGCCGGCCGGATTCGATTCGCTGCCTTCAGGCACGCTCGATCTCCCACTCTTTGGCAATCACTGGATGCTGGCGGCGGGTCACAGGATGCGGCTTGACCTGACGCAGGTGGACTTCCCAACCTTCTTGCCGGGCAACTCCATGGATGCATTGATTGCGTTCCCATCGGCCGACCTTGTTCTCCCGACCCGAGAGGCGACAACGCTAACGCTTCCCGGCGCCTGACTAGAGACTTATTTCAGCCAGCTGCGCGACAGAGGCGGCAGCAGGACCAGAACGCTGGCTGTGGCAAGCAGCAGATCGAAGGCACTCCAGATGCCAAAGTCACGCACGGATGGAACGGGACTGATCGCCAGCACCGCGAAGCCCGCAATCAGCGCCAGAGCCGATGCGGCGATCGCCGGCCCAACGCCGCTCGAGGCGCGGCTGGACGCTTCTGTGGGGTCGAGCCCGTCGGTGCGCCAACCGCGATAGCGCGCCAGCCAGAGGACACCGAACTCGGTGGCGAAGGCGACCACCACGCCGCCCAGGAGGATGGTGATCGGACTCGAGCGCTGGCCGGACAGGGTGCCCGTGAGGAACAGCAAACCAGTGGCGGCCCCCGCGGCGACAACGGTGGGGAGGATGGCAAGGATCGCCGTTCGTAGCCGGCGGTAGGCGACCAGAAGAACCAACAGGATCAATCCGATTGACAGCCCGGTGAGCCGCAGCTGCTCGCCCTGCAGCTCGCTCAGCGCACGGTCGGCGACCACCGCCAGTCCGGCAGGGAATGCGCGGTAGCCGGCTGGTGGGGTGCCGGCGTGGTCGAGCGTCGCGACCAGCGCGTGGTCACGCTCGACCGAGGTGACGTGCGTCAAGCCGAAGATCGCCAGCGCGAGGCCCTGCGATTTGTCGTACACGGCGCCGCTGAAGTAGCTCGGGATGCGGCTCAGGATCAAGGCAGAGTGCTCGGGATCGGGCAGGGCGCCCTGGTTGAACCCGGCCAGGAATCCGGGGAGACTCTCGACCTGCTTGAAGTCGCCGCCAGATTGGGCGGCGGCCTGACGGCTGGCCTGGTCGAGCCACGTGACGGCGGCCGGGGCGGCCGGGTCGGGTCCCTGGACGAGCAGGTCGATCTCGCCGGTGAGCCCGATCTCCTGGCGCACCGCCTGCGCCTGCTTGAGCGCGGCGTCGTTCGCGGGGACGAGCTGGGCCGGGTCGGTCTCGATCTTGATCAATGGAAGCGCGGCCCAACCGGCCAGGCCGATGACGACGAGGGCCACCGCTGCCGCCGGCGACAGCGACCCGATTCGAGCGATGCGCCGGCCCGCCGCGGCGCGGAAGCTGCCAGCGGCGAGCGCCCGCGGTAGGCGGCGGCCCAGCAGGAGGAGCAATGGCAGGCCGACCAGGTAGTTCGCCAGGTAGGCCATCACCACTCCGACCGCCATGAAGAGCCCGAATTGCCGGACCAGCGGGATCCCCGAGGCGACGAACGCCAGCATCCCGGCGGCGGTCGCGACGGCGGCCAGTCCCGTGGTGGGAAGGATGCGGCGTGCCGCCAGCACGAGGCGCTCCTCGAGCGTTCCCTCGCTCTCCATGACGCGATTCACCGACTGGATCAAGTAGTCGGTGGCCAGCCCGAGCACGACCGGCAGGACGACCAGCGTCGCGGGTGTGACCGGCAGGCCAACGAAGCCGGCGATCCCCGCGGTCCACAGCGCGCCGAGCGCCGCAACCAGGATGGTGAGCAGCATCGAGGCCCCAAGGGCCAGCAGGGCGACGACCAGGACCGCGACTAGCGCCAGCGGCACGAGGAGCGCGAGGGAGCTGAAGACGGAATCGGCCACCGAGAGCGTCAACGCCGGCGAGCCCGACGCGATGAATTTCAGATCGTGAAGCTCCCTGAGGTCCCCGCTGCTCGAAGCACCGTTGACGACATCGATGACGTGGCGCACCTGGTCGAGGGAGGCATTGCGGTTGAGCCGGACGGTGATGACCGCGTGCTGCATGTCCGGCAGCGCCCAGTTCCAGAAGGGGCGGACGTGCTGGCCATCCGGCTCGAGCAGCACGCCCTCGATGAAGGTTGGGTTGTTCACGGCGGGCACGCCCAGCGAGGGAAACGCTTTTGCATAGCGCTGAGCACAGGCGCTCACCGCTTGCTGGAACGCCTGCTGCGCGGCCTGGTCCTGTTGCGCCGCGGTCTTACCCGCCGCGATCGCCTGCTGACGGGCGGCGGCCTCCGCGGCCTTCCCCTCCTGGGCGCAGGCGTCGAGCAGGATCGTGGTGGTGCTGATCGCCAGCGTGTTGACCAGCGTTCCCGGCCCGTACACTTTTTTGACGCCGGCGGCCTGGTGAAGCTTCCCCTCGAGGTGGGACAGGCCGACGATGTGATCGGGCGTGATCAGGGTGCTCCCGGGAGCGGGCTTCGCCATGACCACGACCGGGTCGGCGCCGAAGGTGTCGGCGAAGAGCGCCTGGTCCTTGAACGCCGCGGCGTTGGGGTCGATGAGGAGGTCGACGCGCGCGTCCGGGCGCAGGCGCGTCAATCCGACCGCGCTCCCAGCTGACAGAAGGAGCGCCAGCAGCAAGAGAACGAGGGGCCAGCGCGAGGGAATTGTGAACAACGACAGAGGCAAGCGCGACGTAGCCCGCGGCGGCGAGGACGCCACGACCCTAGTGGCCAAGGAAGAGCGCAACAAGGTCCTGATCATGGAGTGGAGGCGTTTGCGAGGTGGGAGATCCGCCGCAGTTGGGCAATGGCGCGTTGCCGCTGGTCGCCACCACCTGGACGCGGACATAGTGGCCGTTGCCGTCGCTCCCGCCGAACGCTGACTTCGTCTCGAGAACGGCCTGCATCAGGCAGGGAAGGGCCGGGTTGACCCCCACGATGATGGCGTCGAGCTCGCTGGCAACGGTCCGCAGGTTGGCGACGGTCGCCGGTCCCCTGGAGAGGACGTGTGCCAGGTTCTGCGAGTTGCCGCTCAGCACCGTGTCCAGTTCCTGGGTGACCGCCGCCGTGTGATCGATGCCCGAGCCGATGGAGTCCTCAACCTTGACCAGGGCGCTCAGCACCAGGTCGGTGTCCGCGATCTGCCGGTCGATCGGCGCATTCTGCAAATCGCGATCGAGCTGTTCGCTGGCAACGATCAAGCCGGCGAGGTCGTCGGCCCGATTGTGCAGGACGCCGGTGGTGGTGGAGACGTCGGCGGAGGATTGCCCCAGCGCCTGGAAGGCGCCGTTCATGCTGGCGCCGCGCCCGTCGGCGGCGCGGCCGAGCTCGACGAAGATGGTCTTGAGATTCGCGCGCACGTCAGGCTGGAGTGAGTTCAAGACCTGGTCCAGGTCGGTCGACACCGTCGTGCGCGAGAGCGGGATGGACGCGCCGTCGCCCAGCTGGCCGGTGGTGCCGCCCTGCAGGGATACGAACTTGGGGCCGAGCAGGCCATGGGGCCTGATGGTGGCCGTGGTGTCGGCGTGCAACAGGCCGGCGAAGCGCGGCTCGATTGACAGGCGGATCAAGGAAAAACCACTGCGCGACTCCACGCTGTCGACCGAGCCCACCCGCGCGCCGTTGAGTTCGACCCAGGCGCCGGTGTTCAGCTCGCCATAGGCTCCCGCCTGCACCTGCAGGTGCAGGCCACGGTTCCATGGCAAGGAGAAGGGGAGGAAGACCACGACCGCGAAGGCCGCCGCGGCGACGGTTACCAGCAACCCAACCAGTCGAGCACCGCCCGGGCGCCGGGATCTCATTGCGGTGCCCCGTAAAGCAGGATGCTCAACCAGTCGGGAAGAATGCCCAGCGGCGGGACCAACCCCGGAATCGAGGGGCAGACGGAGAGGCTCGGGCTCGGCGTGGGCAACTTTGGCGGCGGCGGTGCCGGCACGCAGGGCGGTGTCGGGACGGCGGGTGGGGAAATCGTCGGGCAGGGGAGCGGCGACAGCGTCGGCGTCGGCAGCTTTGGTGGCGACGGGGTCACAAGACACCTGGGCAGCGGCAGGCTCGGCAGCGCCGGCAGCGCCGGCGGAGTCACGTTCTGCGGCGCCTGGCCCACGCCCGTCTGACATTGCGGGTTGGGTTGTGCGCTCACCTGGTCGCAGGCTGGATTGACGACGTAATACTGGCGGAGCAAGTGTTGCCCCGCCGCATCCGTCTGCGAGACGGCACTCACCAGCTCCGGCTGCAGCACTCGGTTGTTGGTATTGATCGCGGCGATGCCACTGTGGGTATCGGCCGCGACGATGGTGAGCGTGCCGTTCAGCTCGGTCAGGAGCGGATCCAGCGTGACGACGGTGGTGTGGAAGTTCTGCTCGTTGCCGGCGAGCGTGGCATCGAAATCGCCCATGACGTTGCCCAGGTGGGCGAGGAGGGCGGCGAGCGCCTTGTCGTTCTGCGCCAGCGTGCCGGTCACGTCACCCATGCTCGCGACCAGGTCGCCGAGTTGCTGGTGGCTCTGCGACAGCCGATCGCTGGTTATTCCAAGGTTGGCGACGATGCGGTCCAGGTCGGGATCATGCTGGTGAAACGTGCTCAGGGGCGCGACCGATTCCTGCGAGAGACCGTTGAGCTGTGACAGCAGGTCATTGATGGTTTGCTGTTGCCCCTGCAACCCGCCACCCGCCTGCTGGATCAGGGTTTGCAGGCGCGCGCGTGTGTCCGGATCGAGCGCGCTGAGGAATTGGTCGAAGTCCACCGGGCTCAGCGTGTTGTCGCCCTGGATGGTCGAGCCACTGTGCAGCTCGGCGCCTCCGTCATGTGGCGCGATCTCCACGTACTTCTGCGCCAGCAGCGTGGAGTAGCGGATGCGCGCCGTGCTCGACTGGTGAAGCGGCGAATAGCGCGACGCGACGCGCATGCTGACGACCGCCCGCGCCCCGGAAAGCTCGACGCCCGTCACCTGGCCGACGCTGTGACCGGCGATGACGACGTCGGCTCCGCGGTTGACGCCGTTGGCATCGGTGAAGGCGGCCTTGACGGTGTAATCCTGCCCGGGCGGCAGCAGGCTCAGATTGAACGGAAGACCGAAACTGACGTTGATGGCGATGGCGATCAGGATCAGGATGAGCACGCTCGCCAGCGTCTTCACCCCTGCCCGCAAGCCGTTCTTCGGGCGCATCAATGGCCTCCACTGCAGGCGATGCGAGCAGGATTGACGGGCTCGGTGCCGGCGAAGACGTAGGGATGGACTCGCAGCAAGTTGCCGTTGGCGTCGCGATAGGACGTCGCGCTGCGCATCTCGGCGAGCGTTGCCACGATGTCGGCCATGCAGGGGTCGAGGATGGCCAGTGAGGTGGCCGAATGGTCGGAGAGCTTCTGGAGGGCGTCGAGGACGGCGGGCAACTGCCGCAGCATCTGGTTGAGGTCACCCTCGTGGCCCTTCAGCCCGGCTGCCAGCGAACCGAGGGCGCGATCCGCGTAGACGAGCTCGGCCTTGAGCTGCGCCTCGTGCGCGGCCGTCAGGTCCAGCAGACTGGCGCCGTTGGCGATGTCGCGACGGAAGGCCTGGTCTTCGGCCGCCATCATCTGCGCGATGCGGTCGAACTCGACGTCGAGGGCGCTGAGCTGCTGATCCTGTGCCGCGATCTTGCCGGTGACGGTCGAGGTGTCCTGCAGGATGGCGGGCATCGCCTGAAGGAAGAGATTGAGATCCGAGCCACGGTCGGCGAGGGCGGCGCCACCTTCCCGCGTCAACGTCTGGATTCGCGCCCGGGTCTGCGGATCGAAGAGGTCCATCACCTGGTCGAGGTCGACGGGGGAGGCGGTGTCCTGCAACGGCAGCGTGCCGCCCGACGGGATGGTAGCGGCGCTGGGCGGGCCGGCCGTTAGCTCGACGAAGGGATTGCCGAGCAGGCCCTTGGGCCGGATCGTGGCGCGGGTGCCGCGATGAAGGGGGGCCGCGCTCCCCTCGAGTTCCAGCACCACCTGGGCACCGCCCTGGCTCGGGCCGTTGTCGGGGGCGATGGCGACGCTGGAGACTTTGCCAACACGGGCGCCGTTGATCACGACATCGTTCTGCGGGGTTAGTCCTTCGGCGCTGAGGAAGTAAGCGGTCACGGTGTAGGGGTGATTGCCGAAGAGATTGCCCAGGAGCCCGGCCGTCAGCCCGCCGGCGGCGAGCAGCGCGAGCAGCAGCTTCATCGGCCGTTCCCCAGTGTCTGGAGCAGCAACTCGGTAAGGTCCTGGGGCGCCGTCGGCGTCCCGCCACCGACGCCACCCGGCAGCAAACCGGACGACTTTTGCACCGAGGGAGTCAACCCGGTGATTCGTAGCGAGTGATAGCCGGTCGCGTCCTGCTGGGAGAAGGCCGAAATCCATTCGGTGGCGAGCGTGAGCGATTCCGCGTCGGTGATGTTCAGCTGGTCATTCGGGTAACTGATCTGTCCCAGCAGGATCTCGGGCAGCAGCTGGTCCACCTGTGGATTCGTCAAGCCCAACGTGCGCCGACCCGCGGCGATCGTGGCGGGGCTTTTTTGCAGCGAGCTCCGGTCGGCCGGCGTCACGCCGTTGAACGCCGCATCGAGTGAGCCGAAGACGGCGGCGCCGTTTCGCACCGTGCCGGCAAGCGCCTGGTCACGCGAGGCGATCCCGCTCATCACCGTGTCCCCACTGTCCACGAGGTGGCCGAGCTGGTCCTGCTCGTCGGCCAGCGCCTGCATGATGGTATTGAGGTTCGTCAAAATCCGGTCGAGCTCCTGCTGACGGCTCTCGCCAACGCGCGCCAGCGGCCTCAGGTTCGCCATCGTGCTGTCGAGGGGAGGGAGCGCGGCACCGATGTCCTGTTGGCGGCCGTCGAGCGCGATGCCCAGTTGGCGGAATGATTCCGACATCGCCTTTCGGGTTGGCGCGTCCATGGCGTTGAGGATGTCGTCGATCTCGATCGCCTGTCCGGTCTGGGCTTTTGGAATCAGCGCACCGCTCGCCAGGTAACCCTGCGTGCTTCCCTGCTGACGAACGAGCTCGACGAACTTCTCGCCGAGCAACGTCTTCGGCCGGATGACGGCGCGCGTGTCTTGCCGGAGACGGATGCCGGGGTGCAGTGCCATCTGCACCAGGGCATCGCCACCGCTGGAATCGCTAATCGCGGTCACGGTGCCGACATGGACGCCGCTAACCCGAACCTCCGCCTGCGGCACCAGCCCGTTGGCGCTCGTGAACTCCGCGCTGAGCGCGAACTCGTTGCTCCACGGCCCGCGAAGCCCCATGTTGAGCGCGATCAGGCTCAGCCCGCCCAGGCATATGGCGGCGAAGAGGAGCACCATGGCGACGCTGACGAAGGTGCGGCGTGGCATCACGGCACCCCCGGCTTGAAGCATTGATCGGCGCAATGCACGCGCCACATGTGAACCCAATCGTTCGGGTTGCTGCCCGGTTCATCGGGATGCCCGATGCCGCTCATCACCGAAGCCAGCTCTCGGAACAGCTGCTGGATCCCGGGGGTGTCTTGCTGGACCACGCCAAACACCGTGGCGGCGTCCCCCAGGTAATGGTTGGCATTGTCGATGGTGGCCGGCGCCTCGGCGAGCGCGCCGTGCAGCTGATCTGCTGCGCCACCGCTCAGCGCCTGGTCGAGGATGGCCATCACCCGGTCTTGCTCGACGATCGTCCCCTGCAGGTCCTGCTCGCGCGAGGCCAGCGTCGCCATCACGTGGTCCCAGTCGGTGAGCATTGCTCTGAAGTCCGCGTGCCACGCGGCCAGCGTCTCCATCACCTTGCGCAGGTCGGCGATCAGCGCGTCGAGGTGGTCCGAGTTGCTCGCCAGCGTGTGTGCCAGGGTTTTGAGGTCCAGCGCCAGGGACGCCAGATCACCAGCGGCCGCGTTCATGTCGGGCCCGCGACCGGCGGTGGCCTGTCCGAGGGTATTGATCACCATGTTCAGCTGGTCGCGGACCTGCGGATCCAACGCGTTCAGTACCTCGTCGACCTCCACCGGCGTCAGGGTGTGATCCTGATCGATGGTGCCGCCCTCCGGGAGGGCGCCCTGGGCAGCACTGCCGCGATTGACCTCGACGTAGGCCTCGCCGAGGAGGTTCTTTTGCCGGATCACCGCCCGTGCGTCATGGAAGACGGGGCTGAAGTCACCGTGGAGCAGCATGCTCACTCTCGTGCCCCCGGCGATGGGGGCGAGCGCTTCGATCTTGCCAACCCGCAGGCCAGCCATCGTCACGTCATCGCCAGGGACCAGGTCCGCTCCGGTTTTGAAGATGGCGTTCACCCGGTAGCCACCGAAAGTGAATTCACCGCCCATCTGCAGCGCCAGGACGGCGACGGCGAGCAAGCCGATGAGTACGTAGGCGATGAACACCGGGAGGTTGGCCCGGCTCCTCACTTGCCGCCTCCGAGGAGGACGCCGACGACGGCATCGAACGCGTCAGGGACGCGGACCAATCCCAGTCCGCTGCCGCCCGGCAGCGTGCAGGGCGCGACGCTGCACCCGCCGGCGACGACGCTGATGCGCGTGGCGTAGCCCTGACCGTCCTGGGCCCCAAAGACATCGGTGCTGTACTTCATGCCCGCGTTGAAGGTTGCGAGGTCGCCGACGAGCAGGTCCGTGTTGCTGGCGAAATCGCGGCTGAGCCCGTTGAGGAGATGAGCGGTGACCGGCGCCTGGCGAAAGATACTGTTGAGTTGCGCGCCGGCGCCCGAGAGCGCGGTATCGGTCCGCCCGAGCGCCGAGTTGGTGGCTTGGAGCGTTGCCTTGATCTGCGCGTCCTGCTGCGCGAGCGAATGCAGCAGCGCTTCCGAGTTCTTGATCAGCTCACCCAGCTGCTGCCGGCGGTCGCTGCGGGCGAGCTCGGCGGTCACCTGGTCGAGGCCCTGGATGACCTTCTGCAGGTCCTGGTCGCGGGCCGACAGGGTCTGGGCGATCGCCGCGAGGTGGTCCAGGTCCTGCCGGCCGTAGTCGATCGTCTGATTGGTGTCGAGACCTCGACCGGCCAGGCCGCCGCCGAGGGCAATAATGAGCGTGCGCAGCTTTTCACGGGTCGGCGAGTCGAGGCTGTTGACCACGTCCTGGAGCTCGACCGAGCGCGCCACCTGCGACTGTGGCAGGCGCGAGCCCGACGACAGCGCATCGGATTTGCCGGGGTCGAGCGCAACATATTTTTCGCCGAGCAGGCTCTTGGGTCGCACCGTCACCCGGGCGTCGGCGTGAACCGGCGCATAGCCGTCGTCGACCGCGATCGTTACCAGGGTCTGGGTTCCGTCGAGTCCGATGTCGCGCACGGTTCCCGCCTTGGCCCCGGCGATCAGCACATCACTTCCTGGATAGAGGCCGTCCGCCGAGTCAAGCGGTACGACCAGGCGGTATTCGGTGATGCCGTTGACAATCCGCAGCGAGACGATGCCGAGGACCACCAGGATGCCGAGGATGATGGCGACGCGGAACCTCGAGCTCCACGCAAAAAAGGCGCCCACTACTCCATGCCGAGAGGGCCTTCGACGGCGCCCTTGATGAATTGCCGGGTGAACGGCTTGGTCGACTGCTGCAGCTCCTCTTTCGAGCCCTGGTCGACGACCTTGCCGCCGTGCAACAGGATGATGTGGTCGCCGATGTTGAAGCAGGACTTGATGTCGTGACTGATTACCACGCCGGTCGAGTTGTACTTGCGCTGGATCTGCTTGATGAGGTCGCACAACAGTGCCGTGCGCACCGGGTCGAGTCCCGAGTCCGGCTCGTCGAAGAGCAGCAGCTCCGGCTCCAGGACCAGGGCTCGCGCGAAGCCGGCCCGCTTGCGCATGCCGCCCGAGAGCTCGTTCGGCATCTTGGTGCCGGCCTCGCGCAGCCCCACCTCCTCGAGGCGCTCCATCACGATCTCTTTGATTTCGCGTTCCGACTTCTTGGTGTGCTGGCGGAGCGGGAAGGCCACGTTGTCGTAGAGGTTCATGGAGCTGAAGAGGGCGCCGTCCTGGAAGAGCATGCCGACGTTGCGCCGGAGTTCGAGCAACTCCTCCTCGTTCAGGTTGGGAACGCTCTTACCGGCCACCCGCACATCGCCACTGTCCGGGTAGAGCAGGCCGACGACGTGCCGCAGCAGGACGCTCTTGCCCGTTCCGGACGGCCCCATGACGACCGAGATCTTTCCGGCGGGGATCTGGCAGGTGACGCCGTCGAGCACCTGGTTGCCCTCGAATCCTTTGTGGAGATCTTCGACTTCGACCATGTACTCGCCGTTCTTGTTGCTCATTGGAAATGCCTCTATGCCGGGATGGGAAGATTCGGGTTCGTGCCCCAGAAGATCTGGGTGAGGATGGCGTTGACGACGACGATCATCACCAGGCTGATCGCCATGGTTTTAGCCACCGCCCGGCCGATGCCGACGGCGCCGCCTTTGACGTGGTAGCCGTAATAGACGCCCACGCAGATCACGAGGAACGCAAAGACGACCGCCTTGATCATCGAGAAGCCGAAGTCCGTGAGATTGGTGAAGCGCCAGAAGTAAGAGAAGTACACGCCGTTGGAGACCAGCCCGATCTGAAAGCGCTGCACGACCCAGCTGGCGAAGAAGCTGGTCGCCAGCGAGAGCACGTACATCAGGGGCAGGACGAGCAGGCAGGCGATCATCCGCGTGGAAACCAGGAAGGGGACGGAGGGCACGCCCATCGTCTCCAGGGCATCGATCTCCTCGTTGATGCGCATCGTGCCGAGCTCGGCCACCAGGCCGCAGCCCACTTTGGCGCCGATCGCAAAGCCAAAGAAGAGGGGAGTGATTTCGCGAAGATCGCAGAGCGCGTTGAAGATGCCGGCATAGGATTCCGCTCCGCCGAGCTGGTGCAGGGTGTGATACGCCTCCACCGAGCACTGGGCTCCGCTGAAGAAGGTCATCGCAAGTGCCACCGGGGTCGAGCCGATAGCCAGAAAGGCGGCATACCACCAGATCTCATGGTGATAGCGCACCGCCCGCGAGGCCGCGCGTAGCGCGCCGGCTGCGAAGAGCACGATCTGACCGAGGACCTCGAAGAGCTCCAGTCCGGGCGCCCAAAAGCGGCGCGGGACTGGGCTGAACTGCGAAGCCGGCGGCCGGACCGTCGTGGTGGCCATGCTCAGCGCAGGACGTTCTGGCTGTGGAACAACGCCAGAACGGTTGAGGTATAGAGCCATTCGACGACCTGGATGACCACGAAGCACCAGACGACGCCGGAGTGCACCGCCCGGCCGACGCCCTCGGCGCCCCCCTTGGCGCTAATACCTTTATATATGCAGATGGCGGCGACCAGCGCGCCAAAGAGGATGCACTTGATCTCGCCGCCGAAGAGGTCGACGAGCGTCCCTTGAGTGAAGAAGCTCGCGAGGAAGGCGCCCGGGTTGACCCCCACGACCGCCACGGCGATGAAGAACCCGGAGAGCGTTGTGAAGGCGATCATCGGGACGTTGTAGAGCGCGGTCATCACCATCAGCGCCAGCGCCCGCGGGACCACGATGAAGAGCACGTTGGAGAGACCCATCACGCTCAGCGCCTCGAGCTCCTGGCGCACCTGTCGCGCGCCGAGGTCGGCAACGATGGCGGTGCCGCTGACGGCGGCGATCATCAACCCGGTCGCCACCGGCGAGAATTCGCGGATGTTCGCCATCACGGTGAAGCCGCCCAGCCGCCATTCGCTGCTGGCACCCCGGAAAAAATGCCCGGCCTCGAGCGAGACGATGATGCCCCACCCCACCCCGGTCAGCAGCAGTGGGATGAAATTCGCGGTCAGGATGAAGCGGCACTGGTCGAAGAACTCTTTCCAGTAGAAGGGGCGGCGGACGGCCCCGCGCAGGGCCGCCCAGAAGAGCAGGCTCAAGTCGCCAAGGCCGGTCACGGAGCGTTGCATGCGACCGATCACCCCGTCACCGGCACCCCAAACCTATCCTGCCACCCTACGGGTGGCGGCTCACCCATCCTTACAGTATTGTATACGCCTTTCCCCACATTGCTTTGACACCTGAACTCGGGATCGGCCGCTGGTGTCACACCTGGGCTGGCGGCGGTGCTTCCCTGGTAGATGCTGCAGATGCAGGCCTGGCGCCCGACCATAACCCCAGCGGCGTTGGGCGCGATTAAGCAGCGCGTGCCCGATTCCTTCGAGCGGCTGTTCCTGCAGGAGTACCCGAAGGTGGTCGCCATCGCCTACCGGGTGCTCGCCGATCGGACGGCGGCCGAGGACGTCGCCCAGGAGGTCTTTCTCAAGTTCCACCGGAGTCACTCCCCCGACTCCGAGCGGGCCTCCGGGTGGCTCCATGCCGCCGCCGTCCATTCGGCGCTGAACGTGATTCGGGGCGACCGGCGGCGCGCGCAACGTGAGACCGCTCACGCGCTCGACCCGGCGAGGCCGGCCATCGCCAGCCCGGAGGGCGTTGTCGAGGAAGCGGAGCAGCGACGCGAGATCCGCCGCGCACTGAAGCGGCTGCCGGGCCGGACGGCGGCGGTCTTGATGCTCCGACACAGCGGACTGAGTTACGCCGAGGTCGCCACCGCCCTCGGAATCAAGGTTGGAAACGTGGGAACGCTGCTGCGCCGGGCGGAAGAGGCTCTGCGCAAGGAGGTACATCGTGCGACACCTGAGTGACGGAACGCTGCGTCGGATCTACGACGAGCCGCTGGCGTTGACGGCGGCGGACCAGGCACACTTCGACGAATGCCCGGACTGCAAACCGCGGTTCGATGCCATCGCGAATGAGGCGCGCGCCACGACGGCACTGTTGCGGGTTCCGTCCTTCGAACCGCAAGCTCGCGCCGCGCTCTCGGTGGTGCAGGCGCGCATCACCCGAGAAGAAACGGCACGGCCCGCCCGCTGGTACCAGCGCTGGCTCGATCGGGACTCGCCACACTGGCGACCCATGGCCACGCCGGCGATCGCCGTCCTGCTGGCGGCCGTCCTGATCACCGGGCTGGGCGTCTCCGGGGTTGCACAGAGTCTCATTCGGGTCTTCGAGCCCACGCAGGTCGCGACGGTCCAGGTCTCCCCCTCGGACTTTGCGCAGTCCGGTGCCCTGCTCGACTACGGGAATGTCAAGTGGCAACCCGAGCCGCCCAAGGTGCAACAAGTGACGGATGCCGCGGCGGCGCAGTCGCAGTCGGGACTCCCGGTTCTCAGCCCGGCGTCTCTGCCCAAGGGCGTCTCCGGGCCGGTCAGCTATGGCGTCGTCTCGCACGCGACGGGATCCCTGACCTTTGACGCGGCTCGCCTGCGGGCATCGGCCGCACAAGCCGGCGTGCGGGTCACCCCGATGCCGTCAACCATCGACGGCAGCACCCTTGTCGTCAACGGGGGACCGGCGCTGATCGAGGCATGGGGCTTGGGCACGACGACGGAAACCATGGGCATCCCGACTCTCGTGGTCGCGCAAACCCGCGTACCGACGGTCGACTCGAGCGGCGCCAATGTGTCGCAGCTCGAGGACTACCTGCTCTCGCAGCCAGGGGTGCCGCCCGAACTCGCCGCGCAGATCAGGGCGATCAAGGATCCGAGCACGACGCTTCCCATCCCGATTCCCAAGGGCCTGGCAACGACCGAGTCCGTGCAGGTCAACGGAACGCCCGCCGTGCTGATCAAGGCGGTGCTCGGTGCCGGCGTGGTCTGGGTGAAGAATGGCGTAATCTACGCGGTCGGTGGCCAGTTGACGCCCGACCAGGTGCTCGCCATTGCAACGTCCCTCCACTAATCGCATCGATCTGAATCCGATGGAGGCGGCCGATGCCGCCTCCCTTGCCGTCCACACGCAGGACCTGGCCAAGCGCTACGGCAAGACCGTTGCGCTCAGCGGCCTGACGATGAGCGTGCGGCGCGCCGAGGTCTTTGGATTCCTCGGGCCCAACGGCGCCGGAAAGACCACCGCCGTGAAACTGTTGGTCGGTCTGGCGCACCCTACGGCCGGTGAGGCCTGGGTGCTGGGCGCACCGGTCGGCGACTTGCAAACGCGACGACGCCTCGGCTACCTGCCGGAACTGTTCCGCTACCAGGGCTGGATGAAGGCGCGCGAGGTGCTGGGCCTGCATTGCGAGCTGTCCGGCATGCCGCGCTCGGACTGGAAGGCCGAGATCGCCAGCGCCCTCGAGCTTGTCGGACTCTCGGATCGGGCCGATGACAAAGTCGAAGGCTTCTCGAAGGGCATGCAGCAGCGTCTGGGCCTTGGGGTCGCCTTGCTCGGCCGTCCAGAACTGGTCCTGCTCGACGAGCCCACCTCCGCGCTCGACCCGGTTGGGCGTCATGACGTCCGCGAGATCATCCGCACGCTCAAGGCGCGCGGCACCGCGGTGTTTCTCAACTCGCACCTGCTGACCGAGGTCGAGCAAATCTGCGACCGCCTCGCCGTGGTCGACCACGGCCGGGTGATCGCGACGGGCACGATGGCGCAAATCCTGGGACAGGACGGCGCGGTCCGAGTCCGGGTGACGGGACTCCCCGCCGGCGGCCGCGCCGGGCTTGGCGAATTCGGGAGCCTGGAGGATGAGGGCGAATGGTTGACCTTCCGCGGCCTCCCCAGCGAACGCGTGCCGCAACTCGTCGCGGAGATCGTCCGGCAGGGCGGCCGCGTCTACGCCGTCGAGCCGCGCCACGAGACGCTCGAGGACCGCTTCCTCCAGCTGCTCAAGGAGCAGGACCAGTGACGCAGGTGCTGACGATCGCGCGGCTGACCATCCTCGAGGCATCTCGCCGCAAGCTCTTACTCGCCCTTGGCATCCTTACCGTCGTCGTCATCGTGCTCACCAGCTGGGGCTTCAGCCGGCTGCCGACGATGAGCGGCGTGACACCTGCGGAGGTTCGGCTGGCGTCGTCGCAGCTGACCATCCTGGTCGCCTTCATGTTCAGCGGCGTTCTAGCGCTGGGGTCGACGTTGGTAGCAGCGCCCAGCATCGCCAGCGATATCGAGTCGGGAATCGCGCTCGCCATCCTGCCGCGGCCGATCCGGCGAAGCCAGCTGCTGATGGGCAAGTGGCTCGGGCTGGCAGTACTCGTTGGGATCTACGCGGCTGGTAGCGGGCTGCTTGAATTACTCGGGATCTGGCTCGCTACCGGCTACACACCGCCAAACCCTGTGGCAGCCCTGACCTTCGTCGCGGCGGAAGGGATCGTGCTGATGACGCTCGCGCTGCTGCTCAGTACGCGCCTCGCGCCCATGACGGGCGGTGTGATCGCGCTGGTGCTCTTCTTCGTCGCCTGGATCGGCGGCATCGCGCTGGCGATCGGCCAGACTTTCGCCAACGACACCATCATCAACATCGGCGTCGGCAGCCGGTTGCTGATCCCGACCGACGGCCTCTGGCATGGAGCGATCTTCTACCTGGAGCCGACAGACTTCCTCGCCGCCGCCCGCGCCGCGGGGCGCGCGCGAGCAGGGAATCCGTTCTTCGCCGACCAGCCACCGCCGGCGATATATGTCGGCTGGGTCATCGCCTGGCTCGCCGGCCTGCTCGCCCTCGCCAACGTCAGCTTCGCGAGGAGAGATCTCTAGGCGAGCGTCGGTCGCCGCCGCTTCGCACCGCTTTGAGTGTCAACCCCTGGATCGCAAGCGCACTGACCGTCGCGAGCAAGAAGGTCAGGCCGGTGCCTAAGCGGCTCAGTCCGACGGAGAGGACCAGGAAGAAGGCGCCGAATGAGAACAGTCCAAGCAGCAGCCCCTTGAGCACGTTGTTGGCGGCGTCGCCGCCGCCCTGGCGGTGAGCGAAGATGGCGAGCACCCCGGCGTAAACCGGGAATGGCGAGAGCAGTCCCGTCAGGTGCGCCCCGATGGCGGGGGCGATCCCCGTCAGCGATACCACGAGGCCGGTTGCCACGACGATCCGTAAAGGAAGGTCCCACGCGGGAGCCGGCGCGCGATCAGCGGCCGGCCGGCTCCTCGGCATCAGGAGGATGGCAAGGATCAACGAGCCCGTGACCAGGGCGAAGGACGGCAGGGCGGGAAGGCTGACGGGCCGGAAGCCGATGGTCGCCAGGGCAAACGCGGCGCAGCCCGCGAGCGCGGCCGCCGCCCAGCCGGACCGGGTTGCCGTCCACCCGTACGCAACCGCGAAAGCAGCCTGCGAGATGGTCCCGAGTAGGACGGCGAGCGCCGCCCTGGCCGCAAAGCCGCTGCCTTGCTCGATGGCGAGGAAAAACACGACGGGCCCGGAGGTCAGCGGCAGGCCCACCAGCCAGCCGCTCAATCGATCGCCCCAACGTCGCCCGGCCAGGGTAGCGATGGCGATCAGCACGGGCGTCACGACCACCTTGAGGAGGAGGCTGAGGGTCAACGCGGCGTAGTGTAGGCGCTACCTGCGGCCTGTCCGTCGCGGGCCAGACAGCCATTGACTTAGGCGGTCGCCGAACGTACATTTAGCTCGCCAAATCGGCGATCTCGAACTCAATAGGAGGGGAAACATGGGAGTTGCGACCTACACACCTCCGGCGCAGCGAATAGGGGAGGAGCTCGTCTATCCCGATGGCCGGCACGAGCTGGCCGACGACTCGGCGATTCGTAATAGCTCGCTCTACAACGAGGACCTGGCTCCAGTTCCGATCAAGAAGCGAACCTGGAACACCTATAACTACATGGCGCTCTGGATCGGCATGGCGCACAACATCCCGACCTACTTGCTGGCGTCTGGGCTCGTAGCCCTTGGCATGGCCTGGTACCAGGCCATCCTGACGATCGCGGTGGCGAACATCATCGTCCTGATCCCGATGCTGGCGAACAGCCACGCCGGTACCAAGTACGGAATTCCGTACCCCGTCTTCGCACGGGCATCTTTTGGTGTCTTTGGCGCCAACGTTGCGGCCCTGCTCCGGGCGGGGGTGGCCTGCGGCTGGTTCGGCATCCAGACCTGGATCGGAGGCGGCGCGCTCTATATCCTCGCCGGCAAGTTGTTCGGAGCCGGCTGGTTGAACTCGTCCATGGTCGCCGGCCAGCACTGGACGCTCTGGCTCAGCTTCGCGATCTTCTGGGCGCTCAACATCCTGATCATTCTCCGCGGCATGGATGCGGTCCGACGGTTCGAAAACTGGGCGGCACCGTTCGTGCTGGTCGTGGCCCTGGGGTTGCTCATCTGGATGGTGAACCAGGCGGGCGGCTTCGGGCCCATCCTGAGCGAGCCCGGCAAAGTCGGCTGGGGCAGCAACTTCTGGCTGGTTCTCTTCCCGCCGGCGCTGATGGGAATGATTGCCTTCTGGTCGACGCTCTCGTTGAACATGCCCGACTTCACCCGTTTCGGCAAGAGCCAGCGGGCGCAGGCCGTTGGCCAGATCCTTGGCTTGCCCACGACGATGACCCTCTTTCCGCTGGCCGCGGTGCTGATTACGGCTGCGACGCAAAAGGTTTACGGCGCAGCGATCTGGAATCCGGTGGATCTCGTCGCGAAGTTCGACAACCCGGTGGTCGTCATCTTCGCGCTCTTCACGCTCGCTGTGGCAACGCTTTCGGTTAACGTCGCGGCTAACATTGTGAGTCCTTCGTATGACTTCTCGAACGTGGTCCCGAAATTGATCAGCTTCCGTACAGGCGGCCTGATCACCGGCGTCCTGGGCATCGTGATCCAGCCGTGGAACCTGCTCGCGAACCAGAACGTCTACATCTTCACCTGGCTCGGCTTCTACGGTGGCGCGCTGGGCGCAATTGCCGGCGTCCTGATCGCCGACTACTGGTTCATGCGGAACACGAACCTGAAGCTCGGAGATCTCTACCGGGCCGACGGCGAGTATCGGTACTCGGGCGGCTTTAACTGGCGAGGCCTGGTGAGCCTGGTGGTAGGCGGCGTGCTTGCCGTTGGCGGCGCCTATTCGGCACCGGGCAACGGTCCGTTCCCACAGGGTGGGATCATCGGCCCGCTGTATAGCTGGTTCCCGTTCCACGTCTACGACTACAGCTGGGTGGTCGGGTTGGTAGCGGCGTTCCTCTGCTACCTGGCGCTCTCGGCGGTCTTCCCGGCGGCTGCCGCTCGGCGGCGCCCGCAAGCTGCGGCGGCGACCTAAACTCGAGATCGATCGCGCTGGAGCCCCCTCCTCGCGGCGGGGGCTCCAGCTTTTTGGAAGGAATGGCACGACTCAGCTTCGGCGTCTGCTTTGCTCCCGATCCGCCGCCCAGCCGGTGGGTGGATCTGACCAGGCTTGCCGAAGCCCAGGGTTTCGAATACGCCTGGCTGTTCGACTCGCACGTCCTCTGGCAGGAGGTCTACCCGATCTTCACGCTGATGGCCGCCAACACGAAGACCATCAAGATCGGTCCCTGCGTCACCAACCCGGGAACGCGCGATCCCACCGTGACCGCCAGCGCGCTCGCCACCCTGAACGAGATCTCCGGCGGCCGGATGGTGATGGGCATCGGCCGTGGGGACAGCGCCCGCCGCGTGCTTGGCCAGAAGCCGGTGACCGTCGAGGAGATGGAAGCGGACTGCCGTCTGATCCGCGACCTGGCCGCGGGGCGCGAGGTCTCCTACGACGGTGTCAAGGTCCGGCTCAAATGGGCCGAGCACGAGATGGGGTCATCATTCAGCTCGCCGACCCCGCCATTATCAAATGGTGCCTGCAATTCGTCCGCGAAGGTGCGCAGGAAGCCGGACGCTCCTTCGATGACATCCTGATCCAGGCCGCCGCCCCGGCATTTATCTCCGACGACCTGGAGGCGGCGCGCGAGCAGGTGCGCTGGTTCCCGGCGCTGGTCTCCAACCACGTCGTCGACCTATTGAAGCGCTACGACGCGCAAGACTTGCCCAAGGCGCTGACCGATTACATCAAGGCCCGCGACCATTACGACTACTCGGAGCACGCCCAGCGGGGCGCGGCTCACGCCGACTTCGTCCCGGACGATGTCATCGACCGGTTCTGCGTCATCGGCACCGTGGAGCAGAGCCGCAAACGGATCGAGGAGCTGATCGACGTTGGTGTCGACCAGTTCAACCTCTACCTTATGGTGGAGAAACCTGAGGCGGTCATCAAGAAATACGGCGAGGCCATTATTCCGGCGTTCAGATAAGCGGAGGAGGAGGCGACAGGTACATGGCAAAGATACGGGCGGCGCTGATCCAGGCGCACGCGAACATGCCCAAAGAGGAAGCGATCAAAAAGCACGAGGAGCTGATCGGAGAGGCCGCGGCCAAGGGTGCGCAGATCACCTGCCTGCAGGAGATCTTCTTTGGTCCCTACTTCTGCGCCGAGCAGGACCCCAAGTGGTACGACACCGCCGAGCGGGACGACGGCCCGACCGTCAAGCGGATGCAGCAGCTGGCGAAGAAGCACAAGATGGCGCTGGTCGTGCCTTTCTACGAAGAGGCTCAGACGGGCGTCTATTACAACACCGCGGTGCTGATCGAGAATGACGGCACGGTGCTCGGCAAGTACCGCAAGACGCACATCCCGCACGTCGGCCCCTGCTTCTGGGAGAAGTTCTATTTCAAGCCCGGCAATCTCGGCTACCCGGTGTGGGACACGTCGGTCGGCCGCGTCGGGATCTTGATCTGCTACGACCGGCACTTTCCGGAGCCCGCCCGCGCGCTCGGGCTCAAGGGCGCCGAGCTCGTCTTCAACCCGTCGGCCACGGTGAAGTCGCTGTCGCGCTATCTCTGGGAGCTCGAGCAGCCGGCCCACGCGGTGGCCAACGGCTACTGGATCGGTGCCATCAACCGCGTCGGCGTGGAGAAGCCACTCAACGAGGCGCAGTTCTACGGCTCGAGCTACTTCTGCGATCCGCGGGGCCGCATCATCGGTAAGGCCTCGGAGACCGAGGATGAGGTGCTGGTGTGTGACCTCGACATGGACATGAATCGGGAAGTGCGCAATACCTGGCAGTTCCTGCGTGACCGTCGCCCCGAGAGTTACGAGGAGCTGGTTCGGGAGTTGCCATGAAGACGCTGATCAAGAACGGCACGGTGGTGACGGCGAGCGACACGACCAAAACTGACGTCTTGATCGACGGCGAGAAGATCGCCGCTATCGGGAGCGGGCTTGCGGCCGGCGCCGACCAGGTGATCGATGCGGAAAACCGCTACGTTATGCCGGGCGCGATCGACGTTCACACGCACATGGAACTGCCCTTCGGTGGCACCTTCGCCTCCGACGACTTCGCCACCGGGACCGCTGCCGCCGCCTGGGGTGGAACGACGACAATCGTCGATTTCGCGGTGCAGAGCTACGGGCAGACGCTGCGTCAGGGTCTCGACCAGTGGCACAAGAAGGCGCAAGGCAAGGCGCACATCGACTACGGGTTCCACATGATCGTGCGCGAGATCAACGACTCGATCCTCAAAGAAATGGATGCGCTGGTCACGGAGGGCATCCCGTCCTTCAAGCTCTTCATGGCGTACCCGGGCGTCTTCATGCTCGACGACGCGGCGATCTTCCGAGCGATGAGCCGCACCGCCGAGAATGGCGGCTTGATCATGATGCACGCCGAGAACGGTGGGGCGATCGACGTGCTGGTGCAGCGCTATCTGGCGGAGGGCAAGGGCGATCCAATCAACCACGGGCTGACCCGGCCGGCCAGTATGGAAGGGGAGGCCACCGGTCGGGCAATCGCGCTCGCCCGGCTCGCCGAGGTCGCGGTCTACATCGTGCACCTCAGCTCGAAAGAGGCGCTCGACGCCGTGCGCGAGGCACGCGACGACGGCGCCTCCACGTTTGCCGAGACCTGCCCGCAGTACCTCTACTTGAGCCTAGACGACCTGGCCCGCCCCGGCTTCGAGGGTGCCAAGTACGTCTGCTCACCGCCATTGCGGCCGGCATCGCACCACGACGAGCTCTGGAAGGGACTCCTGCAGGACGATCTGCAGCTGGTCGCGACCGATCACTGTCCTTTCCATTTCAAAGGCCAGAAGGATCTGGGGCGCGGCGATTTCTCGAAGATCCCCAACGGCTTGCCCGGCGTCGAAGACCGCTTTACGCTGATCTTCCATGGGGGGGTGAATTCGGGGCGGATCACGCTCAACCGCTTCGTCGAGCTCGTGGCGACGGCGCCCGCGAAGATGTTCGGCCTCTTCCCCCGCAAAGGCACGATCGCGCCGGGGAGCGACGCCGATATCGTGATATTCAATCCGCGCGTGGAGCGGACGCTATCGGCGAAGACCCACCACATGAACGTGGACTACAGTTGCTATGAAGGCATGACGGTAAAGGGCCTGCCGGAGGTCGTGATGCAACGCGGCAACGTCCTGGTGCGGGAGGGAAAGTTCCAGGGCGTCAAGGGTGCCGGACAGTTCCTTCGCCGCTCGCCATTCCATGGGGTGCCGGCCAGTGAGCCGAGCACGGTAGGAGCCAGATCATGATCGCTACCAAGAACGTCCAGAGCTTCATCGGCGGCAAATTCCGCGATTCGCGCTCGGAGAAGACGGATCCGATTCCGAACCCCGCGACCGGGGAGACCATCGCCAGTCTTCCGCACTCGACCCGAGAGGAGATCGACGAGGCCGTCGCCGCGGCGAAGAAGGCGTTTCCCGCCTGGAGCGAAACCCCGGTGCCAGAGCGGGCGCAGGTGATGTTCCGTTTCAAGGCGCTCTTCGACCAGCACATCGATGAGCTGTCGGCGATCGTCACCAGGGAAAACGGCAAGACCCTGGACGAGTCGAAAGGCGAGGTCAAGCGCGCTATCGAGGTCATCGATTTCGCCTGCGGCGCCCCGACCCTGATGATGGGCCAGAACCTCGACCAGATTGCCAAGGGCATCGATGAGGAGCTGACGCGCTTCCCGGTCGGGGTCGTCGCCGGGATCACGCCCTTCAACTTCCCCAACATGGTGCCGATGTGGATGATCCCGGTTGCCATCGCGACCGGCAACACCTTCGTGCTCAAGCCGTCGCAGCTCACGCCGCTCTCGGCGATGCGAATCGCCGAACTGCTCGAGGAGGCCGGCCTCCCGGATGGCGTATTCAACGTCGTGCACGGGGCGAATGACGCGGTCAACCAGCTGCTGACCCATCCGGACGTCTCGGCAATCTCTTTCGTCGGCTCGGCGACGGTGGCCGCCTACATCTACGCGACGGCGGCGGCAAACGGCAAGCGAGTGCAGGCGCTCGGCGGCGCGAAGAACCACATCCTGGTGATGGACGACGCCGACCTCGAACTCTCGGCGCCGCACGTCATTTCATCGGCGTTCGGGAACGCCGGTCAGCGCTGCCTGGCGGGCAGTGTCGCGGTCGGCGTGGGCAAGATCGGCGAT
>VBFR01000206.1 GCA_005889345.1 Chloroflexota bacterium | reverse complement strand
CGAGGTCGCCGCGCAGCTCGGCCTGCGCTTCCACCCCTGCCGGGGATCGATGGACCTGGGCCAATCGAGTGGCGGCCTCCCGCCGGATCGCGTGGTCGAGGACATCGACACCATTCTGTCCGCCACTGAGAATGCGATCCAGCGTTTTCACGACCCCGCACCCGGCTCGATGCGGCGGATCGCGGTCGGGCCCTGCTCGCCCTTCTCGGTCTCGCAGCGGCTGATGCGCGAGTCGGCGGCGCTCGCGCGGCGCCACGACGTGCGGCTCCACACGCACATCGCCGAAACGCTCGACGAAGAAGCATACTGCCAGGCAACCTTCAAGCGCCGGCCCGTTGAGTTGCTGGAGGATCTCGGTTTCCTGGGCCCGGACGTCTGGCTCGCGCACTGCGTGCACGTCAACGAGGCCGACATCAGCCGCCTGGCCACCACCAGGACGGCGGTGGCCTGGTGCCCGACCTCGAACATGCGGCTCGGATCGGGCTTCGCGCCGGCTCGCGAGATGATCGACGCCGGCGTGGCGGTGGGGGTCGCGGTCGACGGCTCGGCGTCGAATGATGGCGGCAACCTGCTGGCCGAGGTGCGCCAGGCGATGCTCACGACTCGTGGGCGAAAGGGCCCGGCCGCGATGACCGCACGCGAGGCGCTGCGGGTGGCGACACGTGGCGGCGCCACGTGCCTGGGCCGCGACGACATCGGCTCGATTCAAGTGGGCAAACGCGCCGATATCGCCCTCTTCCCGGTCGACGGGCTCCCTTACCGCGGCGCCGAGGCGGACCCGGTCGCGGCGCTCGTCTTCTGCAACCCGGGAGCGGTGCAGCATCTCTTCGTCGAGGGAAAGCCGGTGGTCCACGATGGACAGCTGGTGAACCTCAGCGAGGCCACCATGATCTGGACATGAGCATCGAGATCCGCCGCCAGGGCGGCGTCGGTCAGTCAGTCCGACGGGTGGACGGCCTTCCCAAGGTGAAGGGCGAGTTCGAGTACGCGAGCGACCTCCGCCGCGACGGGATGCTGTGGGGCGCGACGCTGCGCAGCCCGCATCCGCATGCGCGGATCGTCTCGATCGATGCGTCGGCGGCGCTTGAGGCACCGGGCGTCCGCGCCGTGCTGACCCACGCCGATGTGCCCGGCAAGAAAACCTTCGGGCTAGACGTCCAGGACCAGCCGGTGCTGGCGATAGATGTGGTGCGGTATGCGGGCGAGGCCGTGGCCATCGTCGCCGCCGACGACCCCGAGCTGGCGCGGGCCGCGCTGAAGAAGATCACCGTCAACTACAAGGTCCTGACGCCCGTCACGGACATGGAGCGCGCACTCGAGCCGGCGGCGCCGCCCGTCCATCCCCAGGGCAACGTGGTGCGGGCCCTGACGATCGTCCACGGCGACCCCAAGGCGCCCGCCGACGTCTGGGTGGAGGGCATGTACGAGACCGGCATGCAGGACCAGGCGCCCCTCGGTCCCGAGGCGGGCCTTGCGGTTCCCGCCGCGGACGGCGGTGTGGATCTCTTCATCGCGACGCAGTGGCTCCACGCCGACCTCGAACAACTCGCTCCGTGCCTCGATCTGCCACCCGAAAAGGTCCGCCTCCATCTCTCCGGCGTCGGTGGCGCCTTTGGCGCGCGCGAGGATGTCAGCATGCAGATCCACGCGTGCATGCTGGCGCTGCGCACCAAGCGGCCGGTCAAGATGTCCTACGGCCGGCAGGAATCCTTCTACGGCCACGTGCACCGCCATCCATCACGAGTCTGGATGCGGCACGGCGCGGCCCGTGACGGAACACTGGTCAACGTTCAGGCGCGCTTGCTCGTGGATGGCGGCGCCTACACCTCGACGTCCCCGGCCGTGATCGGCAACGCCACCACCTTTGCCGCCGGGCCTTACGAGGTCCCCAATGCGCGGCTGGAGGGGACCGCGGTCTTCACCAACAACCCGCCCTGCGGAGCGATGCGCGGATTCGGCGCGGTGCAAGCCTGTTTTGCTTACGAGGCGCAGATGGACAAGCTGGCCGCGGCGTTGGGTCTCGATCCGATCGAGCTTCGCCTGAAAAACGCGTTGCGCTCCGGCTCGGTCCTCCCGACCGGTCAGCCAATCGCCGGCGTCGCCCCTGTGCGCGAGTGCCTGCAGCGATTGCAGCAGCTCCCTCTTCCGCCCGAGGAGCCCGCGCTCGACCGCGACCCGATGCTGCTGCCGGGCGGCGCCGGCAACGTCAGCCACGGCGAGGGGCTGAAACGCGGCGTGGGCATCGCCGTCGGCTACAAGAACCTTGGCTACAGCGAAGGCTTCGATGATTCCTCCGAGGCCTGGGTACGGGTCTCCGTCGATCGCGAAGGCCCCCTCGCCGAGGTGAAGACCGCGGCGGTCGAGGTCGGCCAGGGGCTCGATACCATCGTGACGCAAATTGTCCGCACGGAACTCGGTATCGATCGCGTCATCATCCGGCCGCCGGACACAGCAATCGGGTCTGCCGGCTCCAGCTCGGCCTCCCGGCAGACGATGATGACCGGGGGAGCCGTGCAGCTCGCCTGCCAGGCGGTGCGAGCTGAAATCGACCGCAGCGGCGGGCTACAGGACCTGCGCCGGCCCGTCGAGGCGACCCGGGTCTTTCATCACCGGCCGACCGGAAAGCTCGATGCCAGCGGGCAAGGCGACCCGCATGTCACCTTCGCCTTCGGGGCGGCCCGCGCCGTGGTCGAGGTCGACCAGGAGCTCGGTCTGGTTCGCGTCCTGCAACTGGCCGTGGCGCAGGACGTCGGTCGCGCGCTGAATCCGCAGAGCGTCCTCGGCCAGATCGAGGGCGGCTCAGCGCAAGGTCTCGGGCTGGCGCTGATGGAGGAGGTCGCGCTGGTCGACGGCCAGGTGAAGAATGCCTCCTTCACGGATTACTTGATCCCTACCATCCTCGACATGCCACCGGTAGTCTCAGAGGTGGTCGAGGAGCCGGAGCCAGGCCTCCCCTACGGAGCCAAGGGCGTCGGCGAGCCCTCGACCGTCGTCGTTCCCGCGGCGGTGGTCGCCGCGCTGCGCCATGCCACCGGCCGCGAGCTGCGCCGCGCGCCGGTCAAGCCCGACGACCTGGTGGGATTGTGAGCGAGCTGGCGACGGTCTCGACCCATGTCCTCGATGTCGCCACGGGAAAACCGGCCGCCGGTGTCCGCGTGACCCTGGGCACGCGCACACTGACGACCGACGCCGAAGGACGGATCATCGACTTGAGCGGCGGCGGCATCAATCCGGGGTCTTACCGACTGCTGGTCGAGGTCGGCGGCTACTGGGGCAGCACCCCGCACCTGTTCAAGACGATCGCGCTGGAGCTCGAGCTCACCGAAGGCCGGCACTACCACGTGCCGCTGCTGATCTCACCGTATTCCTGCACGACCTACCGCGGGACGTGATGACCACGATCGAGGAAGCCCTCGAAGGGTCGACGCCGCTCGCGGAGAAGGTCCGGGCCGGCGGTCCGTATCACACGACGGCCGATCTGGTCGCACAGATGCGTGCCGTCTTGCCGACGCTGACCGAGGCGGAAAAAGTGGCCACCCTCAACGCCCATCCGCGGATCGGCGAGGATCCACGCCATCTCTCAGAGCGTTCGCTCCGGGAGCAGGGCGCTAAGGCGGTTCCAGAGCTCGACAGGCTCAACGCCGAGTATGAACGGCGCTTCGGGTTTCGCTTCGTCGTCTTCGTTAATCGCCGGCCCAAGGCTCAGATCGTGGAAGTGCTGCAAGAGCGTCTGCACCGGTCGCGCGAGGAAGAGATGGAGGAAGGCCTACGCGCCATCGTCGCCATCGCCGAAGACCGGTTGCGCTCGTGAAAGCCGAGATCCGTTACGGCAAGCACAATGTCTCCTTCTACCGGACCAACCCGGTCCGCGGGCTGCTCGCCGGCCGCGTGAGCATCGACGTCTTCGGCGACAATTTCCTGCCGGCCTACACGCAGGGCGATAACCGGGACGTGGTGGCGACCGACACCATGAAGAATTTCGTCTACGCCATGGCGCTCGACTATCCGGGCGACACCCACGAGGGGTTTGCGGCATTCCTCGGCCGTCGCTTCCTTAAGACCTATCCGCAGATGCAGTGGCTGCGCATCCAGGTCCAGGAGATACCGTTCGTCCAGCACAGCGCCAAGCTACTGAGCCCGACGGATGACGACTACGGGTGGGTCGAGCTCGACATCGAACGAGACGGGATGCGCGCGCTGCGCTGCGGCCGGCGCAACCTACGGCTGGTCAAGCTGACCGGCAGCGCCTTCAAGAACTTTGCGCGCGACGCCTACACGACTTTGCCGGAGGTCTCCGACCGGCCGCTCTTCATCTACCTCGACGTCTACTGGCGGTACGGACGCGCGGACGACGGTGTCGCGGACGGACCCACGCACATTCCATCGGAGGTGGTGCGCGACTCGGTCATCGCCACCTTCGATGACTTCGTCAGCATGTCGATCCAGCACCTGGTGCACGAGATGGCGATTCGCCTCCTGGACCGGTTCCCTGCCATCAGCGAGCTGAGCTTCGAGGCGCAGAACCGCCTCTGGGACACCTCGAAGGTCTCGGAGACGGATCCCGTAAGCAAGGTCTTCAGCGACCCCAAGCCGGCCCACGGCTTCATCGGGCTTACCCTTAGGCGCGATGCTTGAGATCACGGTCGGCTCGCTCCGCTTCACGGCGCGCTGGGAAAGCGACGCGGCCCCGAAGACCTGCGCCGCCTTCGGGCGCCTGCTCCCCTTGCGGGCCCAGCTGGTGCAGGCGCGCTGGAGCGGCGAGTCCGCCTGGATTCCGCTGGGCGACCTGAAGACCGGGCTCGGCTACGAGAACCACACGAGTTATCCTGCCGCCGGCCAGCTCCTCCTTTATCCCGGCGGGATCAGCGAGACCGAGGTCCTCTTTCCTTATGGCTCGACCTCATTCGCCAGCAAGGCGGGACCGCTCGCGGGAAACCACTTCGCCACCATCGAGGAGGGGCGCGCGCTGCTGGCCGAGCTCGGCCGGCGCGTCCTCTACGAGGGCGCTCAGGAGATCGTCTTCAGCGAAGGCTGAGCCGCGAATCTCTCGAGCTCGTCGAGGTACCTGCGCCGCTGTTCCTCGCCCAGGAAGGAGGCGACGAACGAATTCCGCGCCAGCCTGAGCAAATCATCGCGATCCAGACCAAGAGCTGCCGCGGAATCGCGGAAATTATCGGCGACGTAGCCGCCGAAGTAGGCGGGATCATCGGAATTCACCGTCACCAGCAAACCTCGGTCCAGCATCTGTTTGAGGTTGTGGGCCTGCAGATTCGGAAAGACCCGCAGCTTGACATTCGACAGCGGACAGACCGTTAGCGGAGTCTGTTCCTCGACCAGGCGCCGGACCAGTCGCTCGTCCTCGATGCATCGCACTCCGTGGTCGATCCGCCGCGCCTTCAGGACATCCAGCGCCTCCCAGACATAGGATGGCGGTCCTTCTTCTCCGGCATGCGCGACCCCCAGCAGCCCCGCTTCGCGCGCACGGTCATACACGTCTTTGAATTTCGACGGTGGATGATCGACTTCCGACGAGTCGAGACCGACCGCCAGTATCCAGTTCTGGAAGGGCAGCGCCTGGCGCAGTGTCTACCCGCTGCGGATGCCAAAGTGAGCCTCGCCCTCCTGCAAAGCCCGATGGATGCCGCTGACCACGGTGTCGAAGGGCACGCCGCGATCGGTGTGGGTTTGCGGATCGAAGAAGATCTCCGCATGGCGGACGCGCTGCTGCGCCGCCCGTGCCAGATACGCCCAGGTTAAGTCATAGAAATCCTGCTCGGTCAGGAGCACGCAGCATCCCGCGTAATAGATGTCGAGAAACGATTGCAGATCGCTGAAGACATAGGCTCGGCGTACGTCGTCCACTGAAGCGTACGGCAACCGGATACCGTTGCGGCGCGCCAGCTCGAACATGAGCTCCGGCTCGAGGGTGCCCTCGATGTGTAAATGCAGTTCGGCCTTTGGGAGCCGTCTGGCAAAGTCGGCCAGATCGCCAGACGTCGCCGTCATCCCGGGGTCGTTCCGATGGTCGGTAACTCCAGGACGCACAAGTCGGCGCGACCGGCCGCGAGGATGGTGTTGACATCGTCGGACGTCGTGATGTTTCCGGTGGCAATCGTTGGAAGACCCGCTTCATTCCGGATGCGATCGCTGGCGGGCACGCCGAACAGACGACGATACTCGGGCCGGCTCTCCCAGATCGTTTGACCCAGCACCACGTGGATCAGATCGCAGCCACGCTTCTTCAACAGCGCCGCGATGGCAACGGCCTCATCGAGGTCCGTGCCGCCATCGGCCCAGTCGCTCGCGGAGATGCGAACGAGCAGGGGACGCCCCCAGCTCGCTCGTACGGCATCGACGATCTCGAGCGGGAATCGCATGCGGTTCTCAAGTGAGCCGCCGTACTCATCGGTGCGGCGATTCGTCAGCGCCGAGATGAAGCCGGCGACGAGATATCCATGTGCGAAGTTGAGCTCCAGCGCATCGAACCAGCATCCCGCCGCCGCCCGAGCGGCCGCGGAAAAGACGCCGACCGTGTGCGCGATGTCGCGCGGGGTCATCTCTTTCGGAAGCGCTGAGTGCGGCGTGTACGCGACCGGCGATGCCGCCATGAGTCGCCACCCACCCTGCCTGAGCGGTCGGTCGACACCCTGAGAGCGCGGTCGCATCGATCCCCGGCGGCCCGCGTGACCGAGCTGGAGCGCGACCCGGCTCCCTGCCTGGTGCACGCGTTCCACCGCCGACCGCAACACGTCCTGCCGTGCCCGATCGATGATCGGCGTCTCGGGGGTGATGCGTCCGTCGTCGGTCACGCTGACGAACTCGGTGATCACCAGGCCCGCCCCCAGGCGAGCGGCGGTCTCGAGGTCCGGCCCGGCGGCAACGACGACCCGATTCGGGATGGTCAGATCCCCCATTCGGACGGGCGTGAACATCGGCGGAGGGCTCAGGCGCACGGCGCCGTCCGGTGACCCCGTCGCGGCAGCGGCGAACCAGGAGTCGACGGTGCGCACCAGTTCTGGATCGCGCTGCGTCAGGTTGATGTAGGTGATCCGCCGGCTTCGAGTCAGCAGGTTGAAGGCGAACTGCCGTGGATCGAAGTGGGCATAGCGCGACACATGCTCGAAATAGTTCGAGCTCTCGAGGGCGGCCTCCTGGAAGCGCTCGACGATTGGTTGCCGCTCCATCTCGTAGTCGTTGAGGGCGGCGCTCAGGTCTCGATGCCGGCGCAGGGCGTCGACGAGGGCGATGCTGTCCTCCATCGCGAGCTTGGTGCCCGAGCCGATCGAAAAGTGGGCGGTGTGGGCGGCGTCGCCGAGCAGCACGACCTTGCCCTGGTGCCAGCTCTCCTGGCGCAGTGTCAGGAAGTTGACCCAGAGCGAGCGGTTCGACAACAACCGCCGTCCGCGAAGCTCCGGCTGGAAGAGAGCTTCGCAGTAGGCGATGCTGTCCGCCTCGCTCGCCGAATCCAGGCCGGCGCTACGCCAGGCAGCCTCCGGACACTCGACGATGAAGGTGCAGGTGTGCGCGTCGAACGGATAAGCATGCACCTGGAAGAGGCCGGCATCGTTGCGGCGAAAGATGAAGGTGAAGGCGTCCAGCGGCAGATCGCTCCCGAACCAGACGTACTTCGTCGGATGTGTCAGGATCTGCGGCTTGAAGAACTCCCCGTACGTCCGCCGGACCAGGCCGTTGATGCCATCCGCCCCCACGATGAGATCGGCGCCCTCGAACTCTCCCACGTCGCGGACCTCGCGCTCGAATTCCAGCCGGACGCCGAGCGCCCGGCAGCGCCGTTGCAGGATGTCGAGCAATGCCTTGCGCGAGATGCCGGTAAAGACGTGGCCGCGGGACCGGACCATGGTGTCGCGGTAATAGATGTCAATCGCGTTCCAGCGAGCGAAACTCTCGCCGATCTCGGTGTAGGTTTCGTAGTCGGCATCCCGGAGCGCACCGAGCGTCTCCTCGGAGAAGACGACGCCCCAACCGAAGGTGGCATCGGGTGGATTGCGCTCCACCACGAGGACCTCGTCACTCGGGTTGGCCTTCTTGGCCAGCAGCGCGAAGTACAATCCCGACGGCCCGCCGCCGATGACGGCGTAGCGCACCGCTTAGCCGATCACCTCGGCCAGTCGATCAACCTGCTCAACGCCGGAGGTCGTCGGAAAGAGGACCAGCTCGTCGCAACCGGCATCTTCGTAGCCCCGGATGAAGTCGGTGATCGCTCCCGGCGAGGTCAGGTTTCCCGCCGCGATCTTCTCGGCGAACGGTCCCGTGAACGCGTAGTAATGCCTCAAGTACTCGGCCCCGGCGTCCGCATTCCCATCGCCGAGCGCGAAATAACCCATCCCCCACAGTGTGGGCCGTCCTGGACGGCCCAGATCTGACCATGCAGCGATAGCTTTGGCGGCCGCGCCGGCAAAGGCGCGCGCCGGTCCCCCTCCGTGCATGTAGCCATCGCCGTAACGGGCCATCCGGGCGAGCGCTTCGCCGCTCGAGCCGCCCACCAGCAACTGGGGCCCCGCCGTCGTCGGGGTCGGCCCGATCTTCCCCTCTTCCCAGATGTCGCGGATGGCTTCGAGCTGTTCGCCAAAGCGACGGCCGCGTCCGCGGCTGTCAATGCCCGACACCGCGTAATCTTCGCCGCGGGCGCCCACCGCCACGCCAAGCGTGAAGCGTCCGCCGGAGAGCGCGTGGATCGAGGCCGCCTGCTTCGCCAGGATGGCGGTATTGCGCAGCGGCGCGATCACGACCATGGTGGCCAGCCGCAGCCGCTGGGTCACCGCCGCGGCGGCGCCCAGCGCGGTGAAGGGCTCGTAATTCTGGTAGGCAACGCGGTCAACCACCCCCAGGCTGCTGAAGGGACCGGCGTCCGCCCGCCTCGCCCAATCCACCAGGAGCTGGCCGCTGATGCCCGCCGTGGAGGTCGGCAGGCCGACCCCGATGTTCATGAATCCGTCGCTCCTTCGGAGGAGATGATAAGTTTTTGCGGATGACGGCGTTTCGCGGCTCGGCTTCGCCGACGCAATCGTGGAATAATTTCCGCTTCGCGGTTGAAGCCGGCGTCGCGACCATCACGTTCGACCGCCCCAAGAAACTGAACGCGCTGACCTTCGAGGTGTACGCCGACCTCCGCGACCTGTTGACCGATCTGCCACTTCGCGACGACGTCCGGGTCGTGGTCATCACCGGCACGGGGCGCGGCTTCAGTTCCGGCGGCGACGTCACCGAGATCATCGGCGAGCTC
>VBFR01000012.1 GCA_005889345.1 Chloroflexota bacterium | reverse complement strand
TCGCCGAAACTCTTTCGCCCTTCATCAGAGCCGCGAACGCGATCCCGCGCGTGGTGCTCGGCTCCCTGTTCGCCATCATGTTCGGCCTGTCGCTTTGGGGCAAAGCCGCGACCGCCGTCGTGCTGGTGTTCTTCGTCGTCTTTTTCAACGCCTTCCAGGGCGTCCGCGAGGTCGACCGCAACCTGGTCGCGAACGCCCGCATCCTGGGGGCCGACAACCGGCGCCTGACCCTCGAGATCATCATTCCGTCCGCGCTTTCGTGGATTCTCGCCAGCCTCCACATCAGCTTCGGGCTGGCCATCGTCGGTGCTGTGGTCGGGGAACTGTTCGGGGCCACGGCCGGCCTCGGCCAGCTGATCTACAACGCCGGACACACCTTCGACGTCAACGGGGTGTTCGCGGGCATGTTCCTTCTTGCGGTGCTCGCCCTCATCGCGGAGGGCCTGATCAGCGCGCTCGAAAAGCGGCTCATCAAGTGGCGACCCAATCGCGTCAGCGGCGAAATTCCGATTTAGGGAGGAGAAACGATCAATGCACGGATCTAAACGGCGGTCGTTCGTTGCGGTGGGAGGGGCGGTGGCTGCGGCCATCGCGTTGGCCGCGTGCGGCGGGACGGCGAACAACGCTGGTGCCGGCAGCTCGTCGGCCGCGATGACCCAGGTCGACCTCAAACTCATGGTTGGCGGACTCAACAAGCAGATCTACCTACCGAATATGCTCGCCAAGCAGCTTGGCTACTTCGACGAGCAGAAGATCAACGTGACGCTCGTCGACGAGGGCTCCGGACAGGGTACCGAGGATGAGGTCGTCGCCGGCAATGTCGATGCCGGGTCGGGCGCCTACAGCCACCCGGTCGAGCTCAACGCCAAGGGGAAGAAGATCGAGACCATTTGCCAGTTCGGCATCGCGCCGGGTGAGGCGGAGATGGTCGCGAGCAAGAAGGCGGACTCGATCAAGACCGCGGCGGACCTCAAGGGGAAGAATCTGGGCGTCACCGATATTGGCTCGGGCACACACACGATCACCCTGGCGCTCCTCGGCAAGGCCGGGTTCAAAGGATCCGATGCGCACTTCGTCGCGGTCGGCGCTGGCAACACCTTCATCGCCGCGATCAAGAACAACACGATCGATGCGGGCATGACGACCGAGCCCACCATCACCCGCCTGCTGCAGAGTGGCGACGCGAAGGTCCTGATCGACCTCCGGACGCCGGAATCGACCCGCGCTGCTCTCGGCGGCGACTATCCATTCATTGGCATCTTCGCCAAGAACGACTGGGTCAACAGTCACAAGGATGTCGCCCAGAGGCTGGTCAATGTCTACGTCAAGACGCTCAAGTGGATGAAGGCGCACAGCGCCGAAGAGATCGCTGCCAAGATGCCGGCCGACTACCTGGTTCCGAGTACCGATCTGTATGTGGCTGCTCTAAAGAACCAGCTGTCCATCTTCGGCACCGATTGCAAGATGCCGTCGGCCGGCCCGCAGACCGTGCTCAGCATTCTCCAGAACTACGTATCGAGCGACAAGGGCATCACCGTCAATCTCAGCGAGACCTACACGAACGAATTCGCCAGCAAGGCGAGCTAACTCCTGCAACGGCCCCCACCCTGCCCTCCCCCGCAAGCGGGGGAGGGTAACGGGGAGGGGACTGGGGCGGGATTTCAGAGAGCGCCTTTCCTCCGTCTCATCCTTCTAGCATGGGATGAGGAGGTGGCGAGATTGCGAACGAGGGAACTGGTTTCGGGCGCGGCGGCGGGCGTAGTGGGCGGTTACGTTGGGACCAAGGTGATGAACCCGGTTACGACGAAGCTGTATGAGTTGGCGCCCGAGGCGGACAAGGCGCGCGAGAAGGCGGTCAGCCCCGGCTCACCGTACCGGATCGGAGCGCAGAAGGCGGCGGACCTGATTGGCGTGAAGCTCACCGAAGGGCAGTTGAACGCCGCCGCCGCCGCCGCGCCATATGCGGTCGGCATCACGGGTGGCTTGCTGTACGTCGGCCTCCGCCGGTTGCTCCACCTCAACCCGGTCGTCGCGGGGCTGGCGTCCGCGATGGTGCTCTTCCTCGTCGTCGACGAGGGGCTGACGCCGGTGCTCGGGCTGAGTGCACCCGACCGAGCGTATCCGCTGTCGACGCACCTGCGGGGTTTCCTCGGCCACCTCGCCTACGGCGCCGCGGCGGCGGCGACCGCCGAGATCCTGATGTCCGACCGGCGCTAGACCTACTTCAGGTCGTCGGGCGGTCCAAGCGCGTCCTGCAGCGCGGGTAGGTGTTCCACCAACGCGGCAAAATCTTGCCGGGCCAGGCTGAGCACGCTGGTGTCCGTGACAGTGCGCACGGTGGCCGTCCGGCGGCGGTTGCCGATCAGTCCGATCTCGCCGAAGTGATCGCCCGGACCGAGGCGGCGGAGTTGCTGTTCCTTGCCGTCGACCTGCCGCACGACCTCGACTTCACCCGAGGTGATGATGTAGAAGCGCCCGCTCATCTCGCCTTCGCGCACGATGGCCTCGCGGGCGCCGAAGCGCATCGGGATTACGGTGTTGCTCCGCCCGAGCGGGAGGGGCGTCAAATGATCGGGTAAGAGTGCGCTGCCCATCCAGTGCAGCGCCAGGGCAAGCCGCCGGCGCCAGGTCGGCATGAAGGAGAGGAAGAGCGCCCGCGAAACGAGCGAGGCGGGCCACCCATGCAAGGCGATGCGGCGGACCTGCGCGACGCCATACCGCCGGCTGAGCAGCGCGACCTCGCCGAAGCGAGTCGGGCGGCACGGCTGCGGCGGCTGGCCGCGCACGTCGGCCAGGATGTTGCGGGCGGCCTGCGCCCCCTCGCCGAAGGCAACCATCACCATCGCACCGTAGGGCTGGCCGCTGCCGGGGTCGGGAACCGCGGCGTTATCGCCGACGGCATAGACGCCGGGCCACCCGGGGACTCGGCAGAAGCGATCGCATGGGATGCGTCCTCGTTGCAGCTCGAGCGGCAGTCCCCGCACAAGGGGGTTGGTCCCGATTCCGACCGTGGCAATGATGCTCCGGGTCTCGATCCGCGAACCGTCGGCCAGCACGATCGCGCTCGCGGTGGCCTCCTTGATGCCGACTCCCAGGCGAAGCTCGATGCCGCGGTGCCGCATCCGATCGAGGACACGTTGGGCAAGCTGGTCATTGAAGGTGGGAAGCACGCGGGTGAGGATGTCGACCGTGATCACTTTCAGTTCCGAGGGCGCGATCATCGGATAGGAGCGAAGGGAGGCGCGGAGGAACTCGTTCGCCTCGGACGCGATCTCCACCCCCGCGTAACCGGCGCCGGCGATCACGAAGGTCAGGCGCCGCTGTCGTTCTGCGGCGTCGGTCGTCACGCTGGCTGCCTCGAGCATGTCGATCAGGTGATTACGCAGGTGGATGAAGTCGCCGATCGTCTTGGTTTGCAACGCGTGTTCGGTCAAGCCCGGGAATCGGGAGAGGTCGGTGACCGAACCCAGTGCAATCACCAGGTAGTCGGCCTCCAGTGCCACTTCGTCGCCCTCGCCGTCGAGGCTCAGCGTGACCCGCCGGTTCACCGGGTCGATCGACTCGATCTCGCGCGCGTAGATCGTGACACCGGGAAGGATCTCGCGCAGGGGGATGAGCACGTGCTGTGCCTGCAGGACGCCGGAGACGATCTGCGGCATCAATCCGTGCCAGACTTCGACGTTCTCCCGGCTGACCATCGTGATGTCGATCTCGTCGCTCGTCCGCTGTTGCTTGATCAGCTCGCGGGCGCAGCGGACGCCGGCGTGACCGCCACCGAGGATCAGGACTCGCTTGCGGTTCATGACCAACGAGCTCGCTGCAGCGCCTTTCGTGCCGCGAAGTAGCCGCACATCCCGTGCACGCCTCCGCCGGGCGGCGTCGACGCCGAGCAGAGATAGAGCCGCCGGTTCGGCGTGGCGTAAAGGCGAGCCGTCGGACGGATGAAGAGCTGACGTAGGTCGGCAATCCCGCCGTTGATGTCGCCGCCGACGTTGTTGGCGTTGTGGCGCTCGATGTCGGCCGGGGTCATGACGTGGCGAGCGAGGATTCGCGACGTGAAGCCCGGGGCGAAGCGCTCGACCTGCGCCTCGATCCGCTCGCGCATGTCGACCGTCGATCCATTGGGCACATGGCAATAAGCCCAACCGACATGTTTGCCGGCCGGGGCGCGCGTCGGATCGGCTACCGTGGGTTGAGCAAGGATCACGAATGGCCGCTCGGCCACCTGGCCCGCGGCCACAGCGTCCTCTGCTGCCACCACCTCATCGAATGCGCCGCCAACGTGGACGGTACCCGCCCCCCGGCACGCGTCGGCGCGCCAGGGGATGGGGCCATCGAGCGCCCAGTCGACCTTGAACACACCCGGCCCGTACCTAAACCGCTGCAGCTGCCGGCTGAAGCCGTCCGGCCACTGGCCGCTCGCGATTGGAAGGACCTGGCGAGGCGTGAGATCGAACAGCACGACGCGAGCGTCGAGCACCTGGCTCATGCTGTCGACGCGGCGATCCGTAGCGATTGTTCCGCCTCGTGAGCGGAGCATGGCGGCGAGCGCATCGGCGACGCGTTGTGATCCACCGCGGGCAAACGGCCAGCCGTAGGCGTGGCCAGCCGCGGCGAGCACCAGGCCGAAGGATGCGGTCGCCGGCCGCCGGAGCGAGAGCATCGAGTGCGCCCCTAGCCCGCTGAAGAGAGCGCGCGCGTGCGCCGTTCGGAAGCGGCCGGCCGCCAGGGCCGCCGCTGAGCGAAGCGCGGGAATGCCAAAACGCGCCAGCGTGACGAAATGGACGGATGGGCGTGGCGGACCGAGGAACTGCCGGGTCAACATGTCGGCGTGGCGGACGATCGGCTGCATCAGCCGGCGGTAGGCCGCGCCGTCTCCGCCCAACCCGGTCGCGGTCACGTCAACCGAGCGATCGAGCACAGCCGCCGAACCATCATCGAGCGGGTGGGCGAGAGGAATCGCCGGATGCTCGTAGGTGAGCCCGTAGTCGCCCAGGGACAGGGTGCGGAAAAACGGCGATGCGTGCGCCAGTGGCAGAACCGATGAGCAGATGTCGTGGATGAATCCGGGGAGGGTGAGCGCGTCCGAGCGCGCGCCACCGCCAACGATGGATTCCGCTTCGAGCACGTTGACCGACTTGCCGGCACCTGCGAAGACGATCGCCGCCGCGAGCCCGTTCGGTCCGGAGCCGACGACGACCGCATCGAACCGGGGGTCAGCCAATGTGGAGGACGGTGCCCTCCGCGGCCGCTTCGACCGGGATGGCATTGCCGCGATGGGCCGCGACGATCGCATCGATCTGGTCATCGGTCCGCGCCGGGTCGTGGTGAAACAGCAGCAACCGCTTGACGCCGGCCGCTTCGGCGAGACCGACGGCGTACTCGACGGCCGAGTGCCCGAACGGGGAGAGCGTTGCGAACTCGGCCTTCGTCAGCTGCGCATCATGGATCAGCAGGTCGGCTCCACGCGCGAGGGCGATCGCGGCCGGATGATAGGCGCCGAGCCCGGCCGGTCCGGGGCCGAACGCGATCGGGCTGTGGTCGGAGAGATAGGCGATCGTC
>VBFR01000223.1 GCA_005889345.1 Chloroflexota bacterium | reverse complement strand
GGTAGCGCCAGGCGCAATTCTTTCTGGCGGCCCTTGATCTTGTTGTTCAGAAAAACGTCGGGAAGGAAACGACCAAGCACGAAGCCGAGGCCGAGCGCAGCGCCCTTGAGCGGGAGGCTCGTGACACCCATCACGCCGACGAGACCCAGGGCAACCAGCGCGATCACGATGCCGGCGATGACCTTGACGACCTCGAAGCCGTTGACGGTCAACCCATAGGGGCGGCCCGCGAGGTTGATCTTGTTCTGGACGACGACCTGGCGGTTCTTCGCCATGCGGGCGGTGAGCAAGCTGCCCAGCCGCTCCAACACCGGCTTGATGAAGCGCTCGCTGAAGGGCAGCGAGAGCTCGATTTCGTCGAGCGTCAGGTTGTGGTCGCGATACTGTGCCAGCCGTTCCGCGATCAGGTCCTGGCGGGGCTTGGCCGTCACGGCCTGCATCGCGATGATGATGCCGGCGAAGGCCAGGAAGGCGAAGACGATAGTGAAAATACTCATTCGCTACACCTGGATGTTCGTGATTTTCGAGATGATGCCGTAGCCGATTGCGATCGAGACGAGGCCCATGCCGATGAGCACGTAGCCCAGCCATTCGTGGAAGAGCGGCGTGATGTAGGTCGGCGAGATGAAGGTCAGGATCAGCGCCAGCGCGAAGGGCAGGCCGGTGATGATGTAGCCCGAGGCGCGGGCCTGCGCGGTCAGAGTGCGGATCTCGCCCTGGATCCGGATCCGTTCCCGGATGGTGAAGGCGATGGTGTCGAGGATCTCGGCCAGGTTGCCACCGACCACCCGATGGATCTGAACCGCGGTGACCATCAGGTCGAAGTCTTCGGATTCGATGCGCTTGACCATGTGCTGCAGGGCGTCATCGACCGAGACGCCCAGGTTCATCTCGCGCACCGCCCGGCTGAACTCGTCCGCCATCGGCGGTGAGGAGCTCTTGGCGATGGTGGCCATCGCCTGCGCGAACGAATAGCCGGCCTTGAGCGCGTTGGAGAGCAGGACGACGGTGTCGCCCAGCTGGTTGTTGAAGGCCTTGAGCCGGCGGCGCTGCCGGAACTTGAGGAAGAATCCCGGCGCGAAGTAGCCGACCGGAATGCCGATCAGGGCGAGGATCGGGCTGTGGAAGCGGAGGAAGAGGATGGCGCAGAGCAGGACGATCAGGCCGACGATGACCATCACGTACTCCGAGACGCGGAGCTTGAGGTCGGCCTTGGCCAGCTCATCGGTGAGCTTCGAGCTGCGCCCACCCTTGTTGCGGGTCAGGCTCTTGTTGAAGCGCTCGAGGAACCCTTCGACGAAGCCACCTTTTTTGCCGGCGGCCTCGGGGTTGTAGCTGTCCATGTGCAGCTCGACCTCGCTGCTCGGCTGCCGGTTGTTGGACATAAGCGCCATCACCACGATCAGCGCTGCGATGGCTGCCATGGCTGCAAAGACCAGCTGAATTGACACTTAGTTGCCTCCTTTTCCGGCAGGATCCGGCACCGGCGTAAAGATGTCCTTTCCCACGCCCTCGCCTGACGACTGCAGGTGGTCGAAATATTTCGGAATGATGCCGGTGGCCGTGAAGTAGCCCTGCACCTTACCGTCTTCGCTGACGCCTGTCTGCTTGAACACGAATATGTCCTGCACCTTTACCTGGTCGCCGTGCAGTCCGAGCACCTCGCTGACGGCGATGATCTTCCGCGACCCGTCCCGCAAGCGGCTCTGCTGCACGATGACGTTTATGGCGGAGGAGATCTGTTCCCGGATGGCCCGGGAGGGCAGTTCTGCACCCGCCATCAACACCAACGTTTCCAGACGGTTCAAACTGTCACGCGGCGAGTTCGCGTGAATAGTCGTCAACGATCCGTCATGGCCTGTATTCATCGCCTGGAGCATGTCCAGCGCCTCGCCGCCGCGGCACTCGCCGACCACGATCCGATCGGGGCGCATGCGCAGCGCGTTGACGACCAGGTCCCGGATCGCGATCCGGCCGCGCCCTTCGACCGTCGCCGGTCGTGACTCAAGCGTTACAACGTGCTCCTGGTTGAGCTGCAGCTCGGCGGCGTCTTCGACCGTCACCACCCGCTCCTCCTCCGGGATGAAGCTGGAGAGCACGTTGAGGGTCGTCGTCTTCCCCGAGCCGGTGCCGCCCGAGACCAGCATGTTCAGGCGGGAGCGGACACAGGCCCGCACGAACTGCGCCATGGGATCGGTGATGGTGCCGAACTTGATCAGGTCGGTGATCTTGTAGGGGTCTTTGGAGAACTTTCGGATGGTCAGGATGGGCCCGTTCAGGGCCAGCGGCGGGATGATGACGTTGACACGGGAGCCGTCCTTGAGGCGGGCATCCACCATCGGCGAGCCTTCGTCGATGCGCCGCCCGATCGTGGAGACGATCCGGTCGATGACCCGCCGAAGCTGGTCCTCGCTCTCGAACTGGACGGTGGACAGCGTTAGCTTGCCCTTGTGCTCGACGAAAATCTGATCGGGCCCGTTGACCATGATCTCGGTGATCGTCGGGTCGCTGATCAACGACTCGATAGGGCCGAGCCCGAGGAAGTCGTTGAGGACGGAGTCGAGCAGGCGCTGCTTCTCCGGTTTGGTCAGGTTGAGGCCCATCTCCGCGATCACGGCGGTGAGGGCATCGGTGATCTTGGCGGCCCGCTGCTCCCGGTCCTCGTCGCCGGAGTCGTCGGCCGACTCCTCGATCAGCCGCGCCTGCAGGCGGTTCTTGATCCGCTCTCCCTGGAGCTCGGACGGCGTCCGGGCGCGAGTCGCCGCGGCCAGGCTCTGGCGCGGGCTCTGTCCGGCCTGCGGAACATAGGCCCCGTCGGGGGGCGCGTTGGGGTCGGGCGCCTGCTGCTTCTGAACGCGGTCGAGGAGCGACACGGGCTCACACCCTCCTTCGGGTCGCCACAAATGGGCGCGACCCGATTACGCAGGGTGGCACGACAGGGTAGGCAAAAGCCCGCGAGGTCATCTCAACCTTTCTAACGCCGGGCGAACAGACCCTTGCGGGGTTTCTTCTCGGCGCTCTCCGGCTGCACCGCCGCCGCCGCCGGCACCGCCGGCATCAGCTTGGCCACCAGTTCGCGAATCCGCTGGCTGATCTCGGACTCCGGGTGGGTGGTCACGAACGGATTCCCGCGGTTGATCGAGTTGATGACCAGCTTGGGATCGTTGGGGATCTGGCCGGCGATGGGGAAGCGCAGGTTGGCCTCCACGCTCTCCTTGTTGAATTCCGAGTGGGCGTCGGACTTGTTGAGCAGGAGCACGACGCGCTCCGGGGGGATGGACAGCGAGTCGAAGATCTTCAGCGCCAGCTTGGTGTTCTTGATCGCCGGGATGCTCAGCGAGGTGACGACCACCACGCGATCGGCGTGGTCCAGCACCTCGAGGTTGATCTCGCCCAGGTGAGCGCTGCTGTCGACGATGATGTAGTCGAACATCTTGCGCAGCTCGCTGAAGATGCGCCGGACGTGGTCGACCGTGACCAGGTCAGCGAGCTCGGGGCTGATCGGTGGCAGCAACACCTTGATGCCGAAGGGCCCGTCCACCATGATCTCCCGGATGAAGTCGGGGTCCATGTGGTCGATGTTCTCGATCAGGTCGGTGATCCCCTGCGAGTGGTCGAGATTGAGGAGCACCCCGATGTCGCCGAACTGCAGGTCCAGGTCGACGAGCGCGACCTTGCCCTTGGTTTCGTTCGCCATCGAGACCGCCAGGTTGGCGGCGACCAGGGACTTGCCGACGCCACCCTTGCCCGAGTAGAAGAAGAAGACCTGGCCGTGTTCGCCGCGGCGCGGGATCTCGCCGTCGGCTGGCGGCGCGGGCGCCTTTTCCGTCCCCGCCGTCGTCTTCGCCAGGAATGACTCTTTCTTCTGCTCCAGCTGATAGACGCGCCGGATGCTGGCGATCAGCTCATCGCCGCTGAAGGGTTTGATCAGGAACTCGCGGGCCCCCGACTGCATCGCGCGCCGCAGGTAGTCGCGCTCGCCCTGGACGGACATGATGATGACGGGCGAGGTTGGCACCTCCTGGGCGAGGGTCTCGGTGGCCTGGATGCCATCCATGATCGGCATGTTGACGTCCATCAGGACAAGGTCGGGGGCCAGCTTCTTGGCCTGCTCGATGCCTTCCTTGCCGTTCATGGCCGTACCGACGACCTGGATGTCCGGCTCGAAGGAGAGCAACTTCTGGAGGTTATCCAGGGTGCTGGCGATGTCGTCTACGATCAGGACCTTGATTGGCTCGCTCATCTGATCATCTCGTTAAAGAAAGCACCCCGCGAAATCTTCCGATTTCGCGGGGAGCCTGTCAACGTTTTTCCGTATGTAGTCCTAGCGGATGCGGTACGTGCTGGTGAAGCTGTCCATCGAGGATGCGCTGGTGTCCGGGTCGGGGACATCGTAGTCCTTGACCGACTTGAGCACGAACTTGTAGTTGGTGTTGTCCAGCGCCCACTTCAGGTCCTCAGCCTGCTTGAGCGTCACGATGACGGTCAGGCTGGAGCTGATCCCGCGGGTGTTGGCACCGCCGGCCGGGCCAACGCGGATCACGTGGAGGTTGGTAAAGCTGGTCTTGGTCAACGCCTGCTGGGCACCCTTCGGCTGGTAGCTGACGATGACGTCGATCCGGTCGTCGGGCTGGATGTAACCGCCAACGCCGACGAGTTCACCGGTCGGGATCTGCACCGCGACCATCCCGGCGGGAATGGGCAGGAACGCCTGCTTCGCCGGCTGCACGCCGCTGACGTCGCTGACGACGTCATAGTCGATGATCGCCGAGCCGGTGTGGATCGGGATCGCGGCGAACTTGCCGACCACCAGGTCCTTCGCCCGGAACGCGTAGGGCGGCGCCTGCTCCGCTGAGAACTGCTGCACGGTGACCATGTCCGCCGTGATCTGCGTCGATGCCGGGATGTCTTTTAACGCCACCACCGCCGGCACGTTCTTCGATCCTCCAACCGCGATATTGCCGCCCGAGGTTCTGCCAACGAGCAAGGCCCCTCCAAACGCCACAATGGCAAGGAAAACACCGAAGATCAAGAGGATGCGGTTGCTCTTCGGCTTAACCTCCGTCGCCAATCGACTCACCTCCTGAAACTCGGCGTCCTCGCTCCAAGGCGTGACGCTCCTTCGGGTCATGTATCTATCGGCGAGCGCCCTTCCTTGCGCTAGATGGAAAAAGAAAGAGAGCCCGCTTGCGCAGGCTCTCTCTTGTTGCTCCCAAGAACGAAATGGGTTACTGGCCCAGGCCGCCCGAGATGTTGCAGAAGACGTTCTTGACCTGGTTGCCGAGGATGATCAGGACTACGATCACGACCACCGCGATCAAGACGAGGATAAGGGCGTACTCGACCATACCCTGCCCTTCCTCACGGTTGAGCAGAGCGCGAAGCTTGAGATAAAAGTTGGTCAACATGCTAGTTTCACCTCCTTGTGGAGCAGTTCGAACAGCACCCAGTTTCACACTGGTCCGCGTTCAAATCAACGAATCCCGGGCAGAGGAACGGCTAAGAACTTTTGACGACTCCGTAACAGGAATCGCCTAGGTTGCGATTGCTGTTAACGCGGGCCCCGCGGGGCGGGGACTAACGCTTGGGAAGCGCGATCTCGACTTTGACCTCTGTCCCCCGGCCCGGTTGGGAGCGAATTTCGAGGGTCCCCTTCTCGAGCTCGGCGCGCTCACGCATGGAGAGCAGTCCGAGGTTCTTGTTCTTGTGCAGGTTCGCCTCAGTGCGAGCGACATCGAATCCCTGGCCGTCGTCCTTTACCGTCACCGAGACGCGGGACGGTTGCAGGTTCATGGTGACTTCCGCCATCTTCGCGCGCGCGTGCTTGTGGACGTTGGTGAGGGCCTCCTGGATGATGCGGAAGAGCACACCCTCGGTGTTGCCCGGCAACCGGCGTTCCTGGCCGACGACGTTGAAGCGGGTGGCCAGGCCGTAGCGATCGCCGTATTCCTTGATGAACTTTCGCAAGGTCGGGACCAGGCCGAGGTCGTCGAGCGTCATGGGCCGCAGGTCGAAGATCAGCTGGCGCGTTTCCTCCAGGGCATTGCGAACGCTGTTCTTGAATTCCGCCAGCTCGGTCACCAGCTGCTTGGGATTGCGGTCGAGCAACCGTTCGAGGATCTCCGCCTGGAGCACGAGGTTGGCCATCGACTGGGCGGGCCCATCGTGCATGTCGCGGGCGATGCGCATCCGCTCCTCTTCGATGATCTGGAACACCTGGCGCGACGCATCGCGAAACTGCTTGTCGCCTTCGGCGGCGGTCGGCGGACTGCCATTTTCGCCATACATGCGCTGCAGGTCGGCCAGGATCTGGCCGGCGGACCGCAGGAACTGGCCCTGGTCTTTGAGCTCGGCGCGTCGCGCCGTGAGGAACTCGTACTCCAGCTGGACCCGCTCCACGCGCAACTGTGTCTCGCGAATGTTGGCGAAGGTCTCCTGGACCTCGGAGGGAGCGAACTGCTTGAGGTTGTTCAGCAGGTGCTTTTCCACAACCCGTGATTCCTCGGCCTGGTCCCGGACCTGCTCCAGGGACGCCTCCAGGTCCCGTGATTTCGTCTCAGCCGTCTCCAGCTCCGCCTCGACGATCTGCAGGCGGGCCGTGACCGACTGGTGAATCAACACGAATGGATCGAAGGTCTCATCCGTGGCCTGGATCGCACTCATATAGGACTACTAGGACTACGGAAAACGATGTCGCTTTCTGGCTGGAGCCCCGTTTGGCGGCCCAATGATAGCAGGAAAATCGACGAATTCACGCTGAATCTCCATACCAGATGAATGACAGGGTGTCCTTCATCGTCGGACGGGCGCTGCCCATCGGCGTCTTTGGATTCCTGGTGGCTGTCCAGGCGGAGCTCGCCCTCGCCGGAATGCAGAATGTCTTCCACGGCGAGCTGGACCGGACGCAGACGATGTATCTGCTCAACCGCATCCTCACCGTGGCCTTCTTCGGTTTCCTGGTCGTCATCTACGCGATCCGGAGTAAGGCGATCGCAAAAGATCACCAGCCGGTGGCGGTCGCGGCCGCCATGGTGGGCAGCTTCGTGCTCTACGGCCTCTTCATCGTCCCCGGCTGGGGCCGCAGCACCAACCTCTGGGTGCTCGGCGGCAGCGATATCTGCCTCGCTGTCGGCATTGTCTGGGCGCTCTACTCGCTGAGCTACCTCGGCCGGCGATTCAGCATCGTGCCCGAGGCGCGCGGCCTGGTAACCAGCGGACCATACCGGCTGGCTCGCCATCCGATCTACCTGGGAGAGATCATCGCCGGCTTCGGCCTGGTGCTGCCGACGCTGTTCAGCCCGCACGCCGTGGTGTTCGCGATCTTCCTCGCCGCGCAGATTGCCCGCACCTACTTCGAGGAACGCGTGCTGCGGAGCACCTACCCGCAGTACGAGGCCTATGCCCGGCGCACCCGCCGGCTCATCCCCTTCGTCCTGTAGATTGGCAACTCTGGCCCGTTCCACAGCCCCGTTGCCGCTCCAGCCAGATCCCGATCGGTGGCTCGGCCGAGCCATCCGCTGGCTCGACCTCCCGCACTTCTTTACCATTGCCATCTTCCTGACGATGCTGATCGCCGCCATTCAGCCGGTCACCGACCCGGATTTCTGGTGGCACCTGACGACCGGCAACTGGATCCTGAGCCACCACGCCGTGCCGCGCCATGATCTCTTCACCTTCACCGTCCACGATCACCGCTGGATCACGCACGAGTGGTTGAGCGAGATCCTGATCTCGGCGCTCTACGCCATCGGGCGCCTGCCGCTGGTGAGCCTGGTGTTCGGAGCCGTCACCGCGGCCGGCTTCCTCCTCGTCTACCGGGCGATCGATCGGCGGGTGAACTTCGTGATCGCCGGACTGACGCTCGCCCTCGGGGTGGCGGCCGCCAATCCGATCTGGGGCCCACGCATCCAGATGATCACCTTCGCGCTGACCGCGCTGACCTACCTGTGGGTCAAGCGGTTTTGCGAGGGCCGCAGCCGCGCGCTCTACCTGTTGCCGGCCGTCATGCTGCTCTGGGTCAACCTCCATGCCGGCTTTGTGCTCGGCTACGCGATCATCGGAATCGCGCTCCTCGTCGAAGGCCTGCGCTACTTGCTGCGTCGACCGGGGGCGATCGAGTTTCCCCGGCTGCGCGCGATGGCGGCCATCCTCGCCGCCTCGGTTGCCGTTGCCATCCTTAACCCCAACGGCTGGGACATCTACCTCTATCCCTTCCAGACCGGCGGCAGCCCGGAGCAGCAGCGCCTGATCGTCGAGTGGTTTTCCCCGAACTTCCAGATGAGCCAGATCTGGGCGTTCGAAGCCATGATCTTCCTCCTCATCGGGGGACTGGCGCTGGCCCGTCGCATCGAGCCGAGGCAGTTCCTCCTGCTGCTGGTCGGCCTCGGCCTGGCCCTGCATTCGGTGCGCAACCTGTCCTTGTTCATGCTGGTCGCGGTCCCGCCGCTGGCCGACTATGCCCAGCAGGCGCGGGAGCGCATTTCGCTGCGCTGGCCGCGGCGCGTGCCGAAGACGACGCCGGTGACCTTCGCCCTCAACGCCGTCATGATCGTCCTGGTCCTCGCGATTCTGGCCGCCGCCAGCCTGCCGAGCCTTGTCCAGCGCGTCGACGGCAAGCTGGTGGCACGCGACTTCCCCGTCAAGGCGGCCGACTTTCTCGTGCAGCACCCCCCTCCCGGCCACATGTTGAACGTCTACGGCTGGGGTGGCTACCTGATCTTCCGCCTGGACTCGCAGAGCACCACGCAGCCGGTGTTCATCTTCGGCGACGCCGCCCTCGACGGCGACCAGCTGTTGCGCGATTACGACCATCTGCAGTCGCTCGGCTCGGACCAGGCTCAGCTCTTCGAGCGCTACCAGATCAACTGGGTGATCTTCCACTCCAACGATCCGATCATCACCGAGCTGCGGCAGATCCACAATTCGTCCGGCACCACCGGTTGGTTCGAGCTGAAGACCTTCGACAAGGCGACCATCATGATGCGCGACACGCCGGCGAACCGCGCCTACGCCGCCGCCGCAATTGAATGACCGCCGCGGGGCGCGGCATCCGGCGCCGGCAGCGGCTGTTCGTGGTCTTCACGGCGGTGCTGGTGCTGGCCTACGCCCGCCAGCTCGTGGTCGCGCCGACCGCCGGTCAGGACTTTCGCGCCTTCTTCGCGGCGGCCACGGTCGCGGCCCAGGGCGGCGACCCCTATGACTGGACCGCGCTTGGTCACATCGAGGATGCCCTCTACAACACGCCCACCCACGTTCGTGCGGGAGATTCAACCTACTACGACTTCCTTCCGTATCCCGAGGGTCCGTGGCTGGCGCTCGCGCTCGAGCCGCTGACCGGCCTGTCCTGGCAGACGGTCTACCCCATCTTCGCGGCCCTGATGCTGCTGGCGATCGCGAGCGGCAGCTGGCTCATCCTGTTGCGCCTCGGCTGGCCCGCGACGCGTCGGCGCATCGCGGTGGTCGTCGTGACCCTCTCCCCCATCGCCTTCTTCAATGTCTTCCAGGGCCAGGTCACCGCTCTGGTGTTCCTCGGCTTCGCCGCCGCCTGGTACCTCGCATGGCGTGGGCGATCGGTGGCCGGCGGACTGGCATTGACGCTGGTCTGGATCAAGCCGAACCTCGGCGTGGCCTTACCCGTCGTGGTGGCGCTGCTCGAGCCTGCGGCGTCGCGGCGGCTGCTGATCAGTTTCGCGGCCGGCAGCATAGTCGCTTTCGGCGCCGCCACGCTGGCGCTCCCGGGGGTTCTCATTCACTGGCCGGCCGAGATCCTCTCGCACTGGCGCGCGGCGCAGGGGGCGCAGCCCGACATTGCCTCGATCCATAGCTTCTACTACCCGGCACTGGGTGGCCCGTTCAAGACCGCCGCCCTGATCTTCGTGGTGCTGGTGGGGTGCGCCTACGCCGCGTGGGCGCTGCGCCGCGCTCAGGCCCCACTCGCTCGAGGGTTGACCGTCCTCCTGCTCTGGTTCGTGCTCCTGCCGTACGTCCATTCCTTCGATGCCATCCTGCTGCTCCCCGTGCTTGCCGTTCTCCTGGCTGCGGACCAGCGCGGCTGGGGGGACGCCACCACCGAGATCGCCGTCTGGGCCTTCGCCATCGTCCCCTTTGCGTACTTCGTCGGATGGCACCTCGGTTTCTTCAACGGCTTCACGGCGATCCCGATCGCGTTGCTGCTGCTCGCGTGGCACCGGCGGATTGTGATGCGCAGCCCGGCCGTGAGCGCGCAGCCGCGGGCGGCGTGAGGCACTGGTACGGCGTCCGGCGCTTGTACGAGGTCGCCTTTCGCGACCGCGTGCTGCTGCTACTCGTGCTCGGCATCGGCGCCTACTACGTCGTGTGGTCCGCCGTCCAGTGGCTGACGCTGACCCCGGAGAGCCTGCGCTTCGATTTCGTCAACTACTTCGGCGGCGCCCAGGCGGCCGCTCATGGGACCGACATCTATGCGGATTTCAAACGATCCTGGGGAACGCAGGCCTGGGTCGTCGCCTACATCTACCCGCCCTTCTTCGCGCTGGTGCTCGCGCCTCTTACGTCCCTCGGCCTGCTGGCCGCGGCGCGCATCTGGCTGCTGGTGGTCCAGGCGGCCTTCGTGGCTTCGCTGCTGCTCATGCTGCGCATTCACCCCGAGCTGACCCGCGGCGGCCGGCGCCTGCTGCTGCTCGCCGCCTTCGGCTTCATGCCGGTCTACCTCAACGTCAAGTTTCAGCAGGTCGCGACCGTCTGGTTGGTGCTGATCACGGCTACGCTCTGGGCGGCGCTGCGACGCCGCACGGGTCTAAGCGGTGCCTTCATCGCGGCGGCCGCGTCGCTCAAGGTCTCGCCCATCTTCCTCATCCCGCTGTTCGCGCGGCTGGGCCGCTGGCGCATCGCGCTCACGGGCGGCGTGATGCTCGTCGTGCTGACGGTCGCGACGATGCTGGCGGCACCCGGCAGCTGGCAGTTCTTTACGGTCGTGCTGCCGCGCATCGGGCTGGGGACCGCCAACTGGGACAACGGATCGATCGACGGGTTGGTGAGTCGGATCGCGGAAATGGCGCCCCATCTCTTTGGCAACGCGACCCAGACGGTGGCCAAGGCGGTGATCGCCGCCGCCGCGATCGCGGTCATCGGCGTCACGCTCTGGTTCGCGCGCCACGGGACTGAGGAGACATGGACCCTTCGCCTCAGCGTGTCGGCGCTGGTCACCGCGCTCCTGATCGTGAGCAGCGTCACCTGGCAGCACCACCTGGTGACCCTACTGCTCCCGCTCGCCACCGGGATCGCCTGGATCACCGTGCGGCGGCCGGGCGCGCGCTACTCGTGGTGGCTCTTTGCCGCCTACGCGATGTGCTGGATGGACCGGCGCGCCTTCCCGCTCCCGGCCGACATGCAGGTCCACTCCTGGACCGATGCCGCGCTGGTGCTGGCCGGCACCTCGGTCAAGCTGGTCGGGCTGCTCCTCTTGTGGACCCTGCTGTTGCAGATGCTCCGCCTCGAAGCTCAACAGGCGTCGGTCAGGCGGCCTGACCGATCGGTGGCCGGCGCCGCTGCACAGCCCGCTGCCTGAACTGCCAGCCATACCACGCAACGGCGGCCGTCATGACGACCGGACCGAGCGGCACATCGATGCCGCGCAGGTCGATGAGGAGCGCCACGTCGAGCGCCAGCAAGGCGGCGATGGGGTTGGGCAGCGCGCGCTGGAGGTGGAGCCCGATGGCGAGCCAGGCCGGCACCGCGAGGATCAGCACGTCGTGGGGCAGCGCGTGGGGCGACGCCAGCACCGCGAGCGTCCCGGTGAGCGCGGCGAAGCCCATGATCGACGCTGGGCGTCGCCAGGCCAGCAGCCCGAGCGCCAGCAGGACGGCGAGGTAGAGGGCAATGGCCACGATGGTCGCGACGCGCGCGGGAAGCGCCGGCCCGATCACCCCGATCCAGGACTCGTTGAGTCGGATGGCGACCGCCTGGTTGGCGCTGAGCGCGTTGTGCACCATCGCGGTCAGGGCTCCCCCGCCGCCGGCCAGCGGACTCAGCAGGACGACGGCGCCGCCGGCGGCCGCGGCCCCCAGTGAGCGCCAGCGTCGGGCCGCGAACAGGACGGTGAGGTAGACGGGCAGGTACTGCGGTTTGACGGCGAGCAGCATGCCCGCGCCGGCGGCCAGCGCGAGCGAATCGGCGCGGAGCGCCAGGGTCACCATGACAGCGCCGAGCAGCAACCATGCGGTCGGCTGCCCCTCCGTGAACGCGCCCCAGGCAGGAACGGCGGCGAGCAGGCCGATCATCGCCAGGGCGATTGATTTCCCTCCCCCGCTTGCGGGCGGGGCCATCGATTTCCCTCCCCCGCTTGCGGGGGAGGGTAGGGTGGGGGCGGCGCGCATCAACAGCAGGACCGCGATCAGCAGGAGCGCGGCACTCAGGAGCTGGAAGAGGCGAAAGGCGACCTCGAACGGGAGCAGCGACAGCGCCGCGTAGGGCAGCGCCGCGGCCAGCGGCAGACTGAACGGAAGCCGCGGGTCGATCGCGCCCTCGGGCGCCACCCGGCGCATCGTCGCACCCAGCTCCACCTGGTCGTAGGGCGCCGCGAGATGGCCCTGCCGGACCAGCATGCCCGCGCTGTAGTTGATCGTGAAGTCGGAGCTCAGCCGCGACGCGGGCGATTGGGTGAGGATGGCGGCCAGTCCCGCGGCGGCCAGTGCCACCGTCAGTGCGAGCATCGCTCGATTGGCCAGCATTCTCATGGCCGCACTCGGAAGAGCGCGGCAGTATCCTCGAGGTCGATCAGCTCCAGGGCGCGGTCCGGCGCGAGCCGCGCGGCAAAGGCAGGGTCGGTGGTCAGCACGTAGGTGATCGCGTTCGCCTGCAGGAACGTCGCTCGTCGGGCAACGTTCCAGGTTGTGAAGAAGGCCATCGCGTCGTCCGACTTGCGACGAGCGTCGATCGTCATCTCCGGATGGCCGTCGAAGGCGCGGGCGTCGGTCTGGGCCGGCACGAAGATCCCGTCGAGATAGGTGGTCAACACCACGTCATGCGCCGATACGTGCGGAGCGAGGCGCGCGAGCAGGGCAGCCTCGGCACGGCTCTCGTATTCGGCATACGGATCGAGACGGAATGCGGCGATCGTGTAGGGCTGCGCCAGGCTGACGATGCCGTAGAGGCTCGAGCTCGCGAGCGTGAGGGCGAGCACCCGGCGACGCCAGCGGACGTCACGCAACCGGCGAAGCACGACGAGCAAGCCGGGGGCGGCGCAGAGGCCAAAGGGCACCGAGCTCGCCATGAAGCTGCGACCGAGGATGCCGCCGACGCCGGGAACGAACATGAAGAGCGTCATCGCCACGATCCAGAGCGCGGGGAGCACGAGATCACCGCGCAACCGCCGGCCGGCGAGAGCCACGATGATCAGTCCGCTGGCGACGAGGTGCGAGAGCACCAGGAAACCAAACGGGTCGCCAACATCCAGTGATGCGCGCACGACGCGCAGGGCGTCGGGGTTCGTCCTCCAGACCCAGAGCAGGTAACCGAGATAAGGCAGCTGCACGAGCGCCGCCGGGACAACAAAGGCGACGGCTCGCGGCTGATGGCGCAACAGCGCCCAGCCGGCGATGGTCACGAGCGCCAACAGTGCGAGCTGCGGATAGATCAGTTGCAGGCCGACGACCGCCAGCACGCCGCTCGCCGTAAAGCGTTGGTCACGGCGATGGCGCAGCCGCAGGGCGACCACCATCGTCCAGCACAGCAACGCCAGCGCCCAGGGTAGGTGTGGCGCCATGGAGACCAGGTCGGCGACGCTGCTTCCCGGTGAGCTCATCTCGGTCGCGTGGGTTGTGAGCGGGCCGAGGTGGATGTCGCGCGGCAGCGCGGCGCCGATGCCTCCGCCCAGCACGCAGAGCACGAAGGCCCAGCGCCGCAGGAGCCGCGGCCGGAAGAGTTCTCTGATCAGCAACGAGACGGCCGTCAATAGGGCCGCGGCGGCAAGCAGTCGTGCCACGTGATACAGCCAGGGCCCCGATGCCCAGCCGATGAGGTGGGCCGGCCACAGGTACCAGGGGTAAAGCAGAATCCCTGGCAACGTTTCCGCCGTGTACGCGGGATGGAAGAGCCAGGCACCGTGCCAGCCGGCGCCCCACATCGATTGGTAGACGTACGCATCGCGCGCGATCACCACGTAGCCGGGAAAGACGCTGCCGGAAGGGACCCGAAGGGCGGCGAGGACGATCGGCGGCACGGTCAGCAGGCCAACCGCCGCGGTGAACACGGCCGGCCAACGCCACGCGAACCGATGCAACGGACGCCGCAGCGCCCTCGGCTCCCCCTCCCATTGCCGCCGGGCGACGGCCATCAGGCGGCCAGTCGCCTGGCCTCGACGGCCGGCGCCGGCGCGAGGCTCACGTCACCGAGCGGGAGGACACAGAGGAAAAGGGTGATCACCACGGCGGCATAGTTGTCGTTGAAGAAGCGGGCAAAGAACGTGACGGCGAGCAGCACCGCCGCATAGCCGGCCGTCCAACGCCCAATCGTCGGGCGGCGGAGGAAGGCCCGAGCCGTCAGCCACAAGACCGGCAGGGCGGCCGCCAACTGGAAGATCAGAAAGGGAAAGCGGTCGGTGCGGCGCGCGATGACGTGAAGCGTGTAGAGCAGGTCGCCGAACCCATAGCCGGCGATGGGATAGGCATCGGCGACGCCGCCGCTCGTATAGAGCACGACATCCGTCCAGAAGGCGCGCGGGCTGGCGAGGAAGAACGGGAGCATGGTCGCGATTGGTATCAGGGCCAATGCGGCGAGGCTGGTGACCAGCTCGCGACGGGAGTGATGGGCCCGCCAGCGGATCACGAGCACCAGAAACAGAAACGGCACGGCCATCCAGGCGAAGGGCTTCAACGCGACTGCCACACCGAGGGCGCCGGCGGCGAGGATGGGATGGCCGCGCGACAGCATGGTGAGCGTCAGCAACACGAGCGCGAGAAATTGGATGTCGGTGCGGCCCGACCACAGGTAGAGCGTGATCAGGGGGCTGGCGTAGACGGCCGTGATCAGCAGGAAGCGCCGCTCCTGGCTGATGGGCAACGTGATGATCGCGATCAATCCGATCACAGCGAACGCCATCAAGACCAGGCGGTAATCGAAGGGAACGCCCAGCACATCCGTCAGGAGCCGGAAGGGGATGCCGACCAGGACCGTGAGCGGGTAGTAGGCAAGGTGATGCAGGGCGGGGTTGGGGCCGGGTGTCAGGTCCCAACCGAAGGCGGCCATCGGGGTGTTGGACCAGTCCACGCCGTAGATCGGCTGGCCCCTGAGCAGGCGGTCGACGGCGGCCTCCAGCTGCAGCAGCCCGTCGTGCTCCATCGTCAGGCCGATGCGGGGGCGCTGCAGGATGCCGATCAGGGTCGGACCCATCGACGTCAGCAGGCCCATCAGCGAGATGCCCCACAGCTTGAGCCGCCAGTGACCGCTGCTCGCGCGCAGCAGGAGAAGGATGGCAAACAGTCCGGCGGTGCTCGCCAGGGCGAGCCAGATGCCGTAGCGCTCGCGCAGCACCCAGAGCAGCACGACCTGCAGTCCGCCGAGGACGCCGAGGTACCCAATGGGAGACGTCAGCCGGGCGGCGGCCCGGGGCAGCGACGCCCGAAGTCCACCGGCCGGCGAGGGGGCGCCAGCCATGACGACGGTGTAACGCCGAGTGTGAGGAACCCCTTCTCCCGCTCGTTATAGCTCCGCAGTGTCGATGCCTCCCTTCGCGGCTCCGGCCGGCACGGCCGCCCCGGTCGCCCGGAAGGTTCGAGCGGCCTTCGTCGCCCAGGCCGCGCTGGTCGGTTCGGCGCTGGCCCTCTATGGCCTCGTCCTCGTTCAGGGCGGCTGGTACCACCAGGACCTCGACGCCTACCTGGCGGCGGGCCGGGCCGTCTTAAACGGCCAGCCGCTGTACGCCCCCTTCCTCCACCATCCCTTCCCCGACGCGGCATTGCGCCCCGCCTACATCTACCCACCGATCTTCGCCCTCCTGGTCACACCGCTGGGACTCCTCAGCGACACCGCCGCGAGCATCGTCTGGCTCGTCGTCGGGCAGGCGGCGTTGGTCGCAACCCTGGTCATCACGCTCCGCTGGCTCCGGCCTCCCGCATGGGCGGTGACCGCGATCCTCTGCGCAACCGCCACCTTTTATCCCCTCTGGGTCGATGCGGTCCAGGGCCAGGCCAACCTGCTCGTTGTCCTGCTGGTCACCGTGGGCGTCGCCGGCATCGTTCAGGGCAAGGCGGAATTCGGCACCGCGCTCGGCGTGGCGGCGGCGCTGAAGGTGACCCCACTTTTCTTGCTTGCCTGGTTGTTGCTCGACCGCCGCTTCCGGGAGGCGGGCTTCCTGCTCGGCGCATTCATCGGTGTGACTACCGTGGCCGCGCTCGTGCGCTTCGACGACACGCTGATCTTCTTTCGACAGGTCCTGCCCGCGCTGGCTCAGGGCACAGCGATCTATGCGAATCAGTCACTGCCGGGCGTCATCGCCCGCGTTGCGACCATCAACCCTTATACCCAGCCGTGGACGGTCGCGCCCTGGGCCTACCTGGTCGCGCCCACCCTGATCATCGCCCTCGTCGGACTCTGGTTCGTGCGAACGCGCCGCCAACCGGCGCTGCTGCGCGCGGCAGCCTTCCTGCCCCTCTTGCCGCTCGCGTCATCGGTGACCTGGCCGCATCACCTGGTTCTTCTTCTGCCGGTCATCTGGTTCTCTTTTATCGCGATCGCCGGGCGCGGGTGGCCGCTCGCATCGACCATCGCGATGGGTCTCCTGCTGCTCCTCTTCAGCGTTGTCGCCCGCTGGCCGGTCGGTCCCGCCTTCAACCACCCCGGATTTCGCGTGGCGCAAACGGCCGACCCCGCGGTCTTCGTGGTGGCCAACGCCCTCTTCTTCGCGACGCTGGCCCTCTTTCTGTTGGCACCATGGCTGCTGCGCTCCCGCTAAGGCAACCGGCGACCGCGCCGGTCCCGAAGCCGCGCCGGTGGCCGCGCTTCGCGCTCGCGTTTGCCGCCATCGTCGCGATCGCCTCGCTCCTCCCCTATCTCCTCGCCTATCTCTGGACCCCGCCGGGGCATCACTTCGCCGGTTTCTTCTTCATCGCCGACGATGCCACCACCTACCTCGCCAAGATGCGCCAGGGGGCGGACGGCTCTTGGCTCTGGAACGACCCCTATACCAGCGAGCCCCATGGCGGCGTCTTCCTCTTCTCCTTCTACCTGCTGTTCGGCCACCTGGCGGCGTTGCTTCATCTTCCGCTGATCGCCGCCTATCACCTGGCCCGCATCTCCGGCGCGATCGCCCTGGTGCTCGCCGCCGACCGGCTCTGCCGCCGCTTGCTGTCAGCGGAGCTTCGCCGCCTGGCGCTGGTGCTCGTGATCCTGGCATCGGGGGCCGGCTTTCTCGCGCAGGCCATGGGTAACCCTTCGGCCCTGGGCACACGGGTCGAGGCGCTCGACCTCCACCTTCCGGAGATCAGCGGCTGGTACTCGATCCTGGCGATCCCGCACTTCACGTGGGCGACCGCGCTGATCATCGTGGCGCTGCTGGGCTTGCTCCGCATCGCCGACGCGCCCGCCTGGCGTCCGGTGGCGGTCGCCTCCGCCGCGCTGATGGCGCTGACCGCGATCCATCCGCAGATGATCCCCGTCATCGGTCTCATCTGGGTCGCCTACCAGGGCGTGCTCCTGGCGTGGGGCGCCCGGCCGTCGATGCGGTCGATCGCGGCGCAGGCCGTGCCGTTCCTGGCGACCATCCCCCTGCTGGCGTACAACACCTGGATCCTGTTCCGCGATCCGACGATCGCCGAGTGGGCGCATCAGTGGCGCCACCAGGCGCCCGGCCCGGTGAGCCTCGCGGTCAGCCTCGGCCTTCCACTGTTCGCCGCCGCCGTCGGGATAGTGGTCGCCTGGCGGCGCCGCGACCGCGGCCTGGCGCTGCTGTTCGTCTGGCCACCGCTCGTGCTGGCGCTTCTCTACCTGCCCAACATCGCGAACATCCAGCGCCGGCTGCTCGACGCGCTCTACGTGCCGATCGGCATCCTGGCCGCCGTCGGCATCCGGACACTGACCTCGCGGCTGCGGCGCGCGCGGGCCCGCCGGATCGAGGCCATCCTCGTCACTGCCTGCTGCCTGTCGTCGTTGATCGTTCTCGCTATCGCGTTGCGATTCGCGTCGGGGGCGTTCGCGGAAGCCTACGTCGCCGACGATAGCTGGCGCGCCATGCAATGGCTCTCGTCCCATCACCAGCCCAGCGACCGCGCACTGAGCTCACCCGGGGCCGGGCAACTGCTCCCCGCCTGGGCCGGCGTGCCCGTGTATGTCGGCCATTACAGCGAGACGCTCGACTATTTCCAGAAGATTCGCAACGTCGGTGCGGTCTTGAAGCGGGATGCACCTGAGGCGACGGTTCGCGCCTTCCTTCACGACAACGGCATCACGTTGCTTTACTGGGGCGTCGACGAAGCGGCAACCGGATTCCAGCCCGCGGATCAGTCCTATCTCCAACTTGTGCATCAGGACGGGACTGTCGCCATCTACCGAGTTCAGTTAGGGCAATAGCTTTAGGCTGAGGGGACGGTATCTGGCGCGCGCACGCGGGAGTAGTCGTAGATGGGTGGAATCGCCAGCAGTCGGCCCTCAGCCGACTGGGCCAGTTTCCAGCCACCCTCGTGCACCATCCAGTGGTGTCGATGACAGAGCAAGATCAAATTGGACAGGTCGGTAGGTCCACCTTGAGTCCAGTGGACGAGGTGGTGAGCGGAGCTCCAGGAGGCCGTGCGTTCGCACCCAGGCCATTGGCAGTGCTGGTCGCGGGCGTTGAGCGCGCGGCGGGTTGCGCCGGAGACAACGCGCGCGGCTCGGCCGACGTCGACGACCACAGAGGCCGGACCGAAGACGACCCGGGAAACGTTGGCGTCGCACGCCAGCCGCTGCACCGTGGTCGCGGAGATCGGTGTCGAGAACTCCATGTCCGCAGCGGGCGAGCCCGGAATTCCGCGGAGCGTTTCCAGCGTCGTCGTGACCTGGAGGTGCGGGCGCTGGCTCGCGTGCTGCGGCACCAACCCGGCATCGAGCGAATGAAGCGACAGCTCGACGATCGCATCGCCCTGGCGGTGCTCGAGGGACCGATCGTCGCCCTGGCCCATGGGTTGCGCGAGGGGCTCGAGGGCGGTGCGCACGGCCGCGCCACCGATCGGGTCGAGCTGGCCGCTGATGAGAAGGGAGCCATCGTCCCAGACCGTGAATTGGAGCCGGCGCTCCTCAACCGCGATTCGCTGCTCCCTCGCCACGCCCTCGGGATCGAGCGCATGGCGCAAACGCATGCAGTAGTGCCACAGACGACCGGCCGAGCACTCTCGCGCGCGCTCGAGCAGGTCATCTTCGACGAAGGCTGATTCTGGAGTCGATTCAGCCAGGGCGCTCGACGTGCGGGCGAGCACCGACAGGTGGGCGAATCCAATCTCACCGGCGACCATCGCCTCCGCGCATTTCGGCAGCTGGACCAGTTGCTCGCCCACATTGATGCAGTCGTAGGCCGTGCTGCGCGATGTCTTGCAGTTGTGCCGGATCCACTCGCCGGCCGTGGGCGAGTCGAGGCGTTCCGCGGCATCGTCGGTTGCAAACTCCGCAGCGAGACGTGCCGCGTCTTTCGAGAAATCGAGTTTGAGGCGGTCGATCACGCGCTGGCGGCGCTGTAGCCTGCCGGTGACGTCGTCGTGCGAGAGGTCCTCGACGACCCGCTCAAGGAGTTGGTCGATGACGTGGGAGACCGGCAGCTCGGCGAGCCCGCTGCGGGGAGGGGCAGCTATGGCGCTCATTGACCTTTCAAAAGAGTGGCGACGAGTCACCGATGGAGACGGCGAGATCCTCGGGTCGCCAGTTGGTCTTGGTCGAGTTCCCCCCTACCCCCATCTTCATGACGACATTATACGAACATATGTTCGTGCTGTCAAGGATTTTTGAGTTCGCGCGGAGGCTTGCCTTAGGCGGACTCTCGACGGCGATCGTCCTTGACGCCGGGCGTTGGATGCTTGCGCACGCGCCCCGGGATGGCGAGAAGCTCCAGGAACATCATCGTCGAGTCGCGAATCGGGTGGACCCGGCTCTGGGGCGAGTTGATCCAACGGGTCGGGACCTCGACGATCTTGTACCCAGCCTGCTGCGCACGGTAGAGCACCTCGACATCAAAGCCGAAGCCGCGCGTCTGTAGCTGTTGGAAGACCCGCACCGCAACCTCGGCGGTGAACGCCTTGAAGCCGCATTGCGTATCGTTCAGGCCGCCCAACACGAAGATCCGCACCAGCCGGTTGAAGATCTTCCCCATCGTCTCCCGGTACCAGGGCTGATGGAGCTCGACCTGTGAATCCCGCAGGCCACGTGAGGCGATCGCGACCCCGGCCCCGGCGCGAAGCGGTCGCAGCAGCTTCTCCATGTCGTCGATCGGGACACTGAGGTCGGCATCGGTGAAGATGCGGTAGCGGCCATGCGCGGCGGCCATCCCGAGGCGGACGGCGCCTCCCTTGCCGCCATTGCGCTCCGCCACGATCAGGGAGAGCTGCGGCCAGCGGGCGGCGCGCTCGCGCACGACCTGGACGGTGGCGTCCCGGCTGCCGTCGTCGACCACGATCACCTCGGCGGCGACATTGATCGTCGCCAGGTATCGCTCCACCCGATCCAGCGTCGCCGGCAGGCGCATCGCCTCGTTGAAGGCCGGGATCACGATTGAGATCTCGGGCGTCATGCCGCCCGCTCCACCTTGCGCATCTCCGCGCGGAACGCCAGCAGCTCGGCGAAAGCGCGGATCACGACGCGGATGTTCGCGCCGGTCTGCTTGCCGGCTTTTCTCGGGTAATGGTGCACCGGGACCTCGAGCACGCGGGCCTGAAGCTGCCGAGCCAGCACCAGGACCTCGGTATTGATGAGGGCGCCCTCGGAGTGCAACGCCATGCGCTCGATCAGGTCGCGCCGCATCAGCTTGAAGGCGCAATTGACGTCGCGCACCAGGTGGCCGAAGAGGAGGCGGACCATGGTAAAAAACGCCCAGGCGTTGAGCCGCCGGAGCAGCGGATCGCGGCGATGCTTGCGGTACCCTGCCACGATGTCGGCGTCGGCGGCGCGGGCGAGGAGCAGCTCGACCTCCACCGGGTCGAACTGGTTATCGGCATCCATCACGAAGATCCAGGAGAAGCGCGCGGCGCCAAAGCCCGAGCGCAGCGCGGCCCCGTAGCCGCGATTGACCGGGTGGCGGATGACGCGCAGATTCGGATGCGCCGCCTTGAGTCCCTCCAGCACCCTCGCCGTGCCGTCCTGGCTGCCGTCGTCGACGACGATGATCTCGAATCCCCGGGTAAAGGTCTTAAGCGCCTGCGCCATGCGCCCCACCGACTGTTCCAGGTTGGCCTCCTCGTTGTAGGCGGGCATCACCGCGCTGATCTCGACCGTGGGCGCGGGCGCGGTCATGGTGCGAAGCCTACTCGGATGAATACGGTGGCCACATCGTCCCGGCTCAGCAGCCTCCAGGTCGAGTCCTGCCCGAGAATACCCGTCAGCGGATGCGCGCTGGGCAGCACGATCGCGTCCGGGTGGGCCTCGATGAGAACGTCCTGCCAACCGGCAGCGAGGTAGCTCACCCGCAGGTAACGGCTGAAGACCTGCGGGCCGTAGACCTCCACCCGGCCGTCGATGAAGACGCGGCCGCCGTCCGGATACAGTCGCCAGATCAGGTAGCCGCCGTAGTCGTAATAGTTGAGGACCCGCGCGGGCCGGCCTACTCGCGCCAGCGCATCCGCCGCCTGGACCGGGAGCGCGGCCTTGATCGAGGCGGCTTGCGCGTCCGGCCGGAGGTTGGGAACCGCCCGGTACGCGATCATGCCGGTGCCCACCACGACCAGGAGCGCCAGGTTGATCGCCCCCAAAGTTACCGTGTGGCCCATCGGCCGGGCGGGTTTCCAGCGAAGGGCCACCTGGGACGCCGCACGCCGATCGGTCGCCGGAAGCAGGCTAAAGCCAAGGTCGAGCAGCGCCTGCGCGCAGCGTGCCATGAGCGGCGCCGCAGCGAGGACGAATAGCGGGACGTGCCGCTGCGATGACAGCGCCAGGTAGAGGAGCGCAAACGCCAGCAGCCACTCGCTGGTGCGAGCTCGCACCCGTCCCGTCGCCAGCCCGGCGAGCAGCAGAAAGATGATCCCCTCGACCAGCAACCCGGCCATCGAGTGGAAGTCGGGCGAGGCCCACTCCTGGATATTGTTTTGGATCAGGGGCGAGGTGAGCGTGCCCAGAGAAAAGAGGATGGTCTGGATGCCGAATGGGTTGAGGAACGCCAGCACGCAGCTCACGGCGATCGCCGCGGCGAGCGCCGTCAGCCGGCGCCGCGGCATGCTGCCGTCCCGCGAGCGCCAGGCGTCGACCATTTCGCCGACCAAAAAGAGCCCGCTGATGATGACCCCAACCACGAACGCCGAGTGCAGGTTTGCCCAGAGCCAGATGAAGGGTGGCAACATCCAGGCGTGGAGCCGGCCCGCCCGGTATTCGATCAACCCGAGCAGGAGGAGACCGCAGAAGAGCACGTTGAGTAGCTGGGGCCGGGCCCCCCAGGCCGTCGAACCGGCCAGCGCGCCAACCAGGGTCAGGACGACGGCCGCCGATGGTGCCAGTCCCGACCGGCGCAGCAGCAGGTAGAGGCAGACCGCCGCCGCCGTCACGATTCCCGCGAAGACCGCGACCAACCACGGCAGGCCGCCCGCCAGGTAGAGCAGGTACATCGCGAGATCAGCGAGCCATTCGTGCATCACCCACGGATTCCCGGCGGCGCTGAAGGAATACACGTCGACGTGCGGGATCGAGCGCGTGACCAGCATCAACCGACCGTTGGCCAGGTGCCACCAGAGGTCGGGATCGAGCGGCGGCACCGCCGCCAGGCTGAAGATGGCCGCGAACAGCAAGAATCGGAGCACGACCGCGCTGGTGACGCGGCGCAGAAGAGGCCCCACCCTACCCTTCCCCTGAGGGGGAGGGACCCTGTGATTGCCTACCCTCGCGCATCACCCGAATGACGAAGCGGGGCAGAGCGATCATGCGGCGCCAGCGCCAGGGCTGGTGGCTCAAGCGATACAGCCACTCTAAGCCCAAATCGCGCATCCAGCGCGGGGCGCGGCGCACCCGGCCCGAGATGAAGTCGAAGGCGCCCCCGACGCCCATGCCCACGGTCGCGCCCGACGCGGCCAGGTTGCGCGCCAGCCAGGCCTCCTCGGCGCTGGCGCCGTAGGCGAGGAAGAGCAGCTGGGCGCCGCTGGAGCGGACCGCATCGATCGTGGCGGCGTCACTCGCTGGTTGGGGGGAGCCGGCGTGCGCGCCGGCCAGGGTGAAGCCCGGGTACCGCTGCGACAGCACCCGCCCGGCTGCCTCCGCCACCCCCGGGCCACCGCCGAGGAAGAAGAAGCGCCAACCCGCAGCGGCGCCGCGGGCCGCCAGCGCCGCCACGAAGTCGACGCCGGCGACCCGCTCCGGCGGGGGATGGCCAAGCCGGCGGGCCGCCCACACCACCCCCGCCCCGTCGGCCAGGGCCAGGTCGGCATTGCGCAGGATGGCCTCGAACGCAGGGTCGCGCTGGGCGTGCATGATGCGCTCCGGATTGACGCTGATCACCAGGCGCGGACGGCGCTGCGTGATGGCCCGGGCGACCCAGTCCACCGCCTCGGCCTCGGTCAGCGGGTCGACCGGCACCCCCAGCAGGGTGAAGCGCGTCACGCCGCGAGCGCCTGCCGATAGACCTCCACGGTCTCGCGCCCCAGGCGCCCGATGCTGAATGCCTTCGCACGCAAAAGTCCGGCCGCGCGCAGGCGCTTCTGCTCATCCTCGAAACGGAGCAGTCGCTCCATCGCCTGGGTCAACTCCTCGATGCTTTCCGTCCGCAGCACGACGCCGGCCTCTCCGACGAGCTCGGCCAGCGCTTCCGCCGACGAAACGATCACGGGCACGCCGCACGACATCGCTTCGAGCACGGGAAGGCCGAAGCCTTCGTACCGCGAGGGATAGACGAAGACCGAGGCGCCGCCGTAGATCGCCGGCAACACGTCGCGCGGCACATAGTCGAGCGAAATGATGTGCGCGCGCGGTCCGGGACGCCGGACTACTTTCGCCAGCCGCTCGGCACCGCGGTTGGTCCGGCCGACGTACACGAGCGCCGAATCGTCGACCAGGTCGGGTGGCAACAGCTCGTAGGCGGCGCGCAGCCGGGCGAGATCCTTCCGTGGATCGATGGTGCCCACGTAGAGGATGTAGCGGCCCGGCAGCCCGAATTGCTTTCGCACGCTGGCAATCTGATCGGCCGGCCGCGGCGTAAAGATCGGATCCGCGCAGAGCGGGACATAGGCGACCCGCTCCGGCGCGATATGGTACAGGTCGATGAGCTGCCGGCAGACCGCTTGCGATGAGACCATGACCCGCCGTGCGCGGCGGATACTCTTCGGGCCAAGCGTGCCGAAATACCAGCGGGCGCGCGGGTGCATGTCGGCGGGACGGGCTCGATAGACCAGGTCGGGCACGGTCAGCACCAGCGGGACGCCGCTCAGCATGGGCGCGACGCCGAGCACCGAGTGCAGCAGCGGGAGGGCGCGCGGGTAGGCGCCGAACCGCCACGGCACCGACCATTGTTCCCGGCCCATTCGCAGCCCCCGGGGCACGCGCGGAAATGGGACCAGGCGGTGCCCTTCGGCCGCATCCCCCAGGTCCTCAATCACATCCTTCGTCACCAGCACGTCAACGGAGGCACCGACGGCGTGCAGGCCGCGAAGGATGTGCAACGCGTGATGCTCGAGGCCGGTAAACGGCCGGCCGGCGAACAAGAGGTCGACCGCGATGCCTTCGGGCAACGCGTTGCTCGCGGACATTGCCGCGATGCTAGCGGAAGCGCGAGACTGGAGGGGAGCCGGTGGTCCCGGTGACTAGGTGATCGTCGGCATCGATGGGACCCCTGCCGTCCGTGAGCACCTCACCGGGACCGAGGTCTACGCGCGCAGCATCATCAACGCCCTCGCCACATCGAGGGATACGCGCACCATGCGGGTTTATGCCAATGCCGTCGAAGCGCCGCCCTGGTTGCCGGCGGGGGTGGAGTGGCGCGGGATTCCGTTCCCGCGGCTCTGGACGCACTGGAGACTGCGGCAGACCCTGCGACGCGAGCGGCCAGATGTGACCTTCATTCCGAGCCACGTGCTTCCGTTCTCGCTCGGGCTCAAATCGGTCGTGACCATCCATGATGTCGGTCACCGGCACGAGCCGGGCGCCTACTCGCGCACCGCACGCTGGTACCTGGAGGCGACGACGCGCTACGCGGCGCGTCACGCGAATCGCCTGATCGCGGTCTCGCAGTCGACCGCCGATGACCTCACCCGCTTCTATGGCGTTCCCGGCGGCCGCGTCGCCGTCATCCACTCCGGCATCGACCCGCGGATGCGCCCGCAGGACCCGTCCCGCGTGGCGGCGGTGCTGCAGCGGCTAAAGATCGGCGGTGCGTACTTCCTCTACGTCGGGCGCAACCACCCGCGCAAGAACCTGGCGATGTTGCGCCGCGCCTTCGACGAGGCACGCCGCCGCGGACTCGACGCCGACCTGGTCCTCGCGGGACCCGGCCATGACATCGCAGCGGCCGGCTCCGCCACGGTGTTGCCTTACGTCGCAGCCGATGACCTGCCCGCGCTTTACGCCGGCGCCATTGCGCTGACGCTGCCCTCGCGTTTCGAGGGCTTCGGCTTTCCGGCACTCGAAGCGATGGCGTGTGGCACCGCCGTCATCGCGTCGACGGCGGGTGCGCTCCCCGAGATCGTCGGCAGCGCCGCCATCCTGCTGAGTCCGCACGACGCGGGCGCGTGGAGCCAGGCGATGCTCGAGCTCGCCACCGACGGCGCGTTGCAACGACGCCTGATCGCGGCCGGCAACGCGCGCAGCGCCGAATTCACCTGGACGAATGCGGCGAGCAAGACCTGGCGTGTTCTCGACGGGGTCGGCGGCCGAGCGTAATGGGCCACGATGCCGCAACGCTTGCCGCGCTCCTTTCCGGGGCGGGGTTCATCGCGCCTGAAGAAGAAACCGCCGAGCTCCTCAAGTGCGCGGCCGGCGATCCACAGCTTCTCGATTCGCTGATCGCGCGGCGCCTCACGGGCGAGCCACTCGCGTGGATCACCGGCAGCATCTCGTTCTGCAACCTCGAGATCCGCGTCGATCCGGGCGTCTACGTCCCACGCTGGCACAGCGAGGCACTCGCCCGGGGCGCCGTCGTACGCCTGCCGCCAAAGGGGACCGCGGTCGACCTGTGCACGGGGAGCGGAGCGATTGCCCGGACCCTGATGAGCCGCCGTCCCGCGGCGCGGGTCGTCGCCTCCGACATCGAGGAACGGGCCGTTGCCTGTGCGAAGGCGAACGGTGTGGAGGCCTACCTCGGAGATCTGTTCGCGCCCTTCCCGCCCACGCTGGAAGGACGCGTCGACGTCGTCGTCGGCGTCGTGCCCTACGTGCCCACTCCCGAGCTGCCGCTGCTGCAGCGCGATACCTTCGCGTTCGAGTCGCCGCTCGCCTACGACGGCGGGCCGGACGGCACCGAGATCCTCCGCCGCGTGCTGGCCGATGCGAAACGATTCCTGTGTCCTGGCGGCGCGCTCCTGCTCGAACTCGGCGGCGGGCAGGACCGCGCGCTGCGATCGGACCTCGCGCGTCTCGGCTACACCGACGTCAGCGTTCTCCACGACGAAGAGGGCGACGTCCGCGGCATCGAGGCAACGCTGGGTTAGTCAGCGACGACGGACGCGTAGACCTCGCGATGCGCCGCGGCGCTCGCGGACCAGGTGTAGAGGGCGGCACGCGCGCGGCCCGCGGCAATCTGGCGCTCGCGGAGGGGCCGGTCGGTCAGCAGGCGGACCAGGTTATCGGCCAGTGCCTGCGCGTCCTCGGGCGCGCTGAGCAAGGCGGCATCCCCGGCGACTTCGGGGATCGCCCCCGCATCGGAGGCGACGACCGGCGTGCCCGCGGCGAACGCTTCGAGCAGCGGCAGCCCGAAGCCCTCATCGAGCGATGGAAAGAGGACGGCCTGCGCCATCTGGTAAAGGGCAGGCAGGTCGGGCATGCCGGCATAGCCGACGAAGCGCACCCAATCGCGGAGATGGAGCTCGCGAACCGCATCGACCACGGCCTCGTATTTCCACCCGAAGGCCCCGGCGACGATCAACGGCAGCCGCTGCGGAACCGGGATCTGGGCCAGCGCGCGCAGGGAGGTGACGTAGTTCTTGCGCGGCTGGACGGTGCCGAGCTGCAGCAGATAGCGATCCGGCAGCGCATACCGGACTCTGACGTCCTCCTTGACCGAAGGCGACGCCGGCAGTGCGAACTCGGTCTCCACGCCATGCGGGATCACGTGGCAGCGATCGGGTTCGATGTCGAAGAGGCGCACCGTCGCCCGTTTGGTCGCTTCGGAGGGACAGATGATCCGGCGGGCACGTCGAGCCGACTGTGGCACCACAACGCGCGTGGCGAACCACTGGCCGGACGGGAACCATTCGGGATGGTCATAGATGGCGAGGTCATGGATCGTGACCACTCCGGGCAGTCCCACGGTGAGCAAGGGAAGCGCGTTGGCCGGACCATGAAGGAGCTGGGCGCCGTCGCGCCGCATCCGCAGCGGCAGCCCAACCTGCGGTCCGAGAAGGCGCGGGCTCGGATGCCGGTAAGGCGTCAGATCGACGCCGTGGCGCTCTCGAAATGCGGCGATGAGGGCCCCGATGTAGCGGCCGACCCCGGTGGCGTCGTCGGTGAGGGCCTGGGCGTCGAGCGCGACCCGAAGTGGCCGGCGGCCGCGCGTTTCCGATTCAGGCGTAGCTGTCGATCCGGGCTTGTTTCGAGAGCGCCTCGACGACCTGGCGCGCGGGGAATCGTTCGAAGGCATCCGTCCACAAGGTCACGACCCGGTCGCCCTTCGGTGGGATGTCGGGCCGGCGGACAACGGCCACGACGGCGGCTCCCGCCGCGGCCGCGACGTGCAAGGCGTCGCCGTCGTGACCGACCACACCGAGGCTGAGCTCGCTGAGGACAGCCACCTCGTCCACCGTGATCTGCGCCAGGTTGATGACCAGTGTCGGCTTGGCGATCCCGCCTCGTGTTTCGCGGACGGTCTGCTCGTCACCCGCGCCGCTCAGGATAACGATGCGATCCGCAGCCGACTGATTGGCAACGACGGCCAAACGTTCGGCCGGCCACAACCCCCCGGAGCGCCGCGACGACCAGCCACCACCACCGGGAATCATCACCAGCGGGCGCCGGCCGCTGCCGATGAACGACGGCCATCGCGCCATCGCCTTGCTGCGCACCTCCTCCGGTGGTTGCAGCGCCGGAGCCTCCCCGGGCGTGAGGACCGGCCGGTTGCTCGCGACCGCCCCCAGGCGCCAGTTCGCTTCGACCGGGTGCAGCCGCTTGATGCCACGGACCCGCTCGGTGGCCGCCCAGCCACTGCCGCCCGGCGCGATGAGGCGACGAGGGACTCCCGCGAAATAGGCGAGCGCGACGTGAAGCGGCCGCCGCGGGAACGGCACGACCACCGTATCCACGGATCCCGCGCGCAGTCGCCGGAACACGCGCAAGAGCTCGCGGGGTGAATCATCGAAGACGAACGCGCGGCCGACAGAGGACAGTCCGAGCAGCGTCCCGACCGCATCCGCCGAGGCGAACACCGCGGCGCCGTCGCAGGCGCGCAGCACTGGCTGCGCCAGCAGTGCCTCGCGGACACCGCCGCCGAGGACGACGGCCACTCGGGACGCGGGTCGCGGCTCGCTGCTCATGTGATGTAGTGCTGACCTCGGCGAATCACCTGCAGGTTGTCGAGCGCCATACCGGTTCCGATCGCCACGCAACTCTGCGGCTCGGGGGCGACCCGCGCCGGGATACCCGCGCGGGACGCCAGAAACTCCGCGATTCCCCGCAGCTGGGCCCCGCCACCGGTGAGCACCGCGCCGCTGCGAAGGACCGCACCGCGCCGGGCTTCCGGGACCTGAGCCAGCACCCGCTGCAGGCTGGCGGCGATCGACTCGAGAAGCTCCTGGATCGCCGCACGCACCTCGTTAGCCGACACGCGAAGCGCGGAGCGGCCGCCGCCCTCGTCGACGGCGCTGACCTCGAGATCGGTCTGCGGAACCGGTCCGCTCGCCGACCCGAGCTGGATTTTCAGCCGCTCGGCTTCCCCGGGCATCAATCGCACGCCGCGCTGTGTGACGATCGCCGCATCGATCGCCCGGTCGAACGCGTCGCCCCCGATCGCCAGCGACTCGCTGGCCAGCGTTTCGCCCTGGCCGATCACGGCCAGCTCGGTGGAGCCGGCGCCCAGGTTGACGATGGCGATCCCGTCGGTGGAGGCGACCGCAACGCGGGCGCCGATCGCCGCGGCCATCGGCTTGTCGATCAGGTACGCGGTTTTGGCACCCGCCTGAATGGTGGCGGCGAGGACCGCCCGGCGCTCCACCCCGGTCACCATCGCGGCGACCGAGAGCATCACGTCCGGCCGGAAGATGCGCTGGCGGCCGACGATGCGTCCGATCAGATGTTGCAGCATCGCGCCCGCGACGTTGTAGTCGACGCCGTCGCCGTCGCGAACAAGGCGGACGGCGCGCGCTTTCCGGCCGCGACCGACCATCTCGGAGGCGGCCCGGCCAACCGCGAGGACGCGAGCGCCCTTCTCATCCGTCGCCATCACCGCCGGCTCGTTGACGACGACGCCCTCCCCTTTGACGTAGACCAGGACGGTCGAGGTGCCCAGGTCGATGCCGATCTTTTTTGAAAGCACGGCCGACTCAATCCCCGACGACCCGGGAGAGGTCGTGACGAACGTCGCCCGCCTCGCCGTCGACTCGTGTGATGTGCGCGCCCAGACCCTCGAGCTTGCCCACGATTTCCTGGTAGCCGCGATCGAGATGATAAATATTCTCGAGAACCGTGGTCCCCCTGGCGGAGAGGGCGGCCACGACGAGCGCCGCACCCGAGCGGATGTCGGGAACGGTGACCGACCCGCCATGCAGCACGCTGGGGCCGGACACGATCGCGCTGCGGCCCTCCACAACGATATCCGCCCCCAGCTTGCGAAGTTCTGGCACGTGCTGGAAGCGGTTTTCGAACACGGCCTCGGATACATGGCACCGGCCCTGCGCCTGCGTCATCAAGCTGACGAAGGGCGCCTGCAGGTCGGTAGGAAATCCCGGATGCGGCCAGGTGGTCACGTCGACCGGCTGCAGGTGGCGATTGCCCTTCACCCACAGGCTGTGCGTCCGGTCCTCTACCTCGACACCGGCCGCTCGCAGCTTGAGGATCATGGCGCGAAGGTCGGCGGTCTCGAGGTCTTCGAGTACGCCCTCCCCACCGGTCGCCGCAATAGCGAACGCGTAGGTTCCCGCCTCGATGTTGTCCGGGATCACTCGGTGCGTGGCGCCGCTCAACTCGGGCACCCCCTCGATCTCCAGCACATCGGTGCCGATCCCGTGGATCCTCGCCCCCATCTTGCCGAGGAACATCGCCAGGTCGACGACGTGAGGCTCGCGCGCCGCGTTGTGGATGGTGGTGATGCCGTCGGCGGTGGCGGCGGCCATCATCAGGTTCTCGGTCCCGGTCACGGTCGGCATGTCGAGGTGGATGGTGGCGCCCTTCAGGCGGTCGGCGCGCGCCACGTACTCACCACCCTCGAGCTCCACGCTGGCGCCCATCAGGCGCAACCCGACGAGGTGCTGCTCGACGCGGCGCATGCCGATGTCGTCCCCGCCCGGCTTTGCCACCCGGGCCTCACCGCGCCGGGCCAGCAGCGGACCCATCAAAAGGAACGAGGCGCGCATCCGGCTCGCCATCGTCGCCAGCACCTCGCTGCGGGCGAGCCGCTGCGCGTTGACCTGGATCTGCTGTGGATCGAGCCAGCGGACCTGGACGCCCATGCCTTCCAGCAGGCGCATCATGGTCGCGACGTCCTCGATCCGCGGTACGTTCTTGAGGCGGACCTCCTCCTCTGTGAGCAGGCATGCGGCGAGGATGGGAAGGACCGCGTTCTTGGAGCCACTGATCGGGACCCGCCCGACCAATCGAGTTCCCCCCTCGATCAGGAGTTGGGCCACTGACCTCCTAGGGTATCAGCCCGCGGGGCCGGATTGGCCCAGAAACGCTGTCACGTGGGAGGCCGCTC
>VBFR01000011.1 GCA_005889345.1 Chloroflexota bacterium | reverse complement strand
CGCCGTCGTAGCCGATCCCGTAGAGCGCGCTGATGAAACGATCCCAGTGGATCTCGCCGAGACCGGGCAGCTTCGGGATTTGCCATCCCATGCCGAGCGACATCACGCCCTGCTCAAAGAGTCCGTCGCGGTCGATCGCCATGTCCTTGGCGTGGACATGCAGGATCCGGTCGGCGAACTCGCGGACGGCCCGCTCGTAGTCGATGAATTGCCAGACCAGGTGCGAGGGGTCGAGGTTCAGACCGAAATTTGGGTCGGGGATCGCCTCGAACATCTGCCGCCAGAGCGCGGGCGAGTAGGCAAGGTTCTTTCCTCCGGGCCACTCGTCCTCGCTGAAGATCATCGGACAGTTCTCGATCGCGATCTTGACGCCGTGGTCTGATGCAAAGCGGATCAGCGGCGGCCACACCTTGCGGAAGTCGGCCAGGTTCTCCGTCACGGAGCGGCGCTGGTCGCGGCCGATGAAGGTGCCGACGACGCCGACGCCCAGCTGCTGCGCGGCCAGGATCACGTTGCGCAGGTGGTCGTGGGCCGCCTGCCGGGTCGCGGCGTCGCCGTCGAGGTTGTTCGGGTAGTAGGCGAGTGAGGAGATGGCGAGGTGATGACGGTCGAGCAGGTCTCGCACCGCTCTCTTGTCGAGCCGATCGACGTCGATGTGCGAGACCCCCGCGTACCGCCGCCGCTCGCCGCTGGCAGCCGGCCAGGCGGCAATCTCCAGCGCCTCGAATCCGTTCGCCGCCGACCATTCGGCAACCTGCTCGAGCGAGAGCGTCGGAAAGGCCGCGGTCATCAGGCCGAGCTTCATCGGTGCACCTCCACCCCGGACGTTACGGGCCCCTCCTCAGACCGATATATTCTGCACCGAACCGGCGCCATGGATGGCGGCGCCAATCGCTCCCGCCCAGGGACCCAGCTCGGTGAGGACCAGGCGCACCTGGTCGACATTGGTGACGTGGATGCGCTTTCGCAGCTCGACTCGGATCGGGTCGAGCAAGAGATCGCCGGCTCCAGCCGCCCCACCTCCGATGACGACGACGTCCGGCGTGATGAGGACCACCGCGTTGCTGATGCCGAGGCCCAGGTACCGACCGATTTGTTCGAGCCCAGCGCGGGCACGATCATCACCGGCGCGAGCTCGTGCCACCGCCTCCTCAACGCTGGCGCAACCGCAGGCGGCGGAGATCGCGGAGGCGCGGCAGAGCGCCTCGAGGCAGCCGTAGTTGCCGCAGCCGCAGAGGGGACCGTCCGGAAGGATGGTCTGGTGCCCGATCTCCCCGGCGGTGCCGTCGTGTCCAAAATGCAACCCGCCGTCGATCACCACGCCACCGCCTACTCCGGTGCCGAGCGTGATGCCTAAGAGTGACCGGGCGCCGCGTCCCGCCCCGAGGCGGAGCTCGGCCAGCGCGAAGGCCCGGGCGTCGTTGATCAGCACGGTCGGCACGCCGACGGCCGCCTTGACGGGATCGACGACCGGTACCCCGGCCCAGTCGCCGGGAATGTTGGGCAAGAAGCGGGTCCGGCCCGTCGCTGGATCGTGGAGACCAGGAACTCCCACGCCAACCGTCGCCACGGTGCCGACCTCCGCGGCGGCGGCCCGCCCGAGCTCGGCGAGCTGGTCCACCACTCTGCCGGGCCCACCGTTCGCGTTGGTGGCCGCCTTGCCGGTGGCCACGGTGCGTGTCCCTTGCGGCGTCGATTCGATGACGACCCACTTGATGAAGGTCCCGCCCAGGTCGAGCCCGAGGTGGCGAGAGGTCAGCGCGCCGTCCATCCGCCATCGACCGTGAGCACTGCGCCGGTCGTGAAGCGCGCGCCGGGCCCGCACAGGTAGACGGCGGCCGCGGCGACATCTTCGGGCCTGCCGAAGTCACCGGTCAGCGGCTGCAGCTCGGGAAGGCGGGCACGAATTCTGGGATCATCCTGCGCCCGTTTGCTCATCGGGGTCGCGATCAGGCCCGCCGCGATGACGTTGCAGCTGATCCCGCGGCGCGCATAGGTGACGGCGATCGCCCGGCTGAGGGCGATGAGGCCGCCCTTGCTCGCCGCGTACGCGTGGGTGGCGAAGTCTTCATCGCCGCCCACCAGGGCGAGGACGCTCGCCAGGTTGACAATCGTCCCACCACCGCCATCCTTCAGCATGGCGCGCACCTGGGCACGGCAGCAATGAAAGGCGCCGGTGAGGTTGGTGTCGATCACCGCTCGCCACCCCTCGTCCGTGCAGGTATCGACCGGACCGTCACCAAGCCGCCGCCCGCTGATGCCCGCGCCGTTGAACGCCACCTGAAGCCCGCCGAACCGCTTGCGGCACTGTGCGACCGCCGCCTCGACCTGGGTCGCATCCGTTACGTCACCGGCAAACGGCTCAACAGACGAAGACGGTTCGATACCGCTCACGTCGCGATCGACGGCAAGGACCCGCGCGCCCTCGGTGATGAAGGCCGTCACCACCGCACCGCCGATTCCGCCGGCGGCGCCGGTGACCATCGCAACCTTGCCGGCCAGGGCGCTCATGCGCCTTGCGCCCATGCCGCCAGCGCGCGCGACGCGCGGCGTCGGATCTCCTCCCAGTCCCCGGAGGCGATCGCATCTGCGGGTGCCAGCTCACTGCCGAGCGCGATCGACGCGACGCACGGCAGTTTGTAGGTAGCGAGATCGTCGAGACCGATCCCGCCGGAGGGCATCACCCGCAGGGTGGGGAAGGGGCCCGCGAGCTCGTGAAGGTATGCCGGTCCGCCGACGCGGCCAACCGGAAACACCTTTACCTGAGTGGCGCCGGCTTCCCACGCACGCAGGATCTCCGTTGGCGAGAGACCTCCCAGCACACATGGCACCTCCACCTGCCTCGCCGCCGCGACCAGCTCCGGAATGCAGGCGGGGCTGACCAGAAAGCGCGCTCCCGCATTCAGCGCGGAGCGAGCCTGGACCACGCTGATCACCGTGCCGCAACCGACAACGGCATTCTCGAGATCGCGCAGGCGCTCGATCACGGCCATGGCGTCGGGTACGGTGCACGTGACTTCGATGAACGCAATCCCACTCTCTGCCAGCACCCGAGCCGCGCGCTCGACCTGCCCCGGGTCGTGTCCTCGTAAAACGGCGACGATTCCCTCGGGCTGCGCGGCGCTCATCCCTGACGCAGCAGCTTACTCTGGGGTGTATCGATGAGCATGGTGCAGACGGTTCTCGGCCCGGTCCCCTCGGGCACCCTCGGCCTGACGGTGAGCCATGAACACCTCCTCTGCCGCCCGCCGGGGAGCGTCGGCGATGCCGACCCGGACCTCATACTCGACGATCAAGGGGCCGCCCTCACTGAGCTCGCGGCCTTCAAGGCTGCCGGGGGAAACGCCGTGGTCGAGGTCACGCCAGTGGACTATGGCCGGGACCTCGATGGCCTCGTTGCGCTTAGCCGCCGGAGCGGCGTGCACATCGTGGCCGCCACCGGATTGCACAAAGACCAGTTTTCAGCCTCGTACACATTGCGGTACGACGAGGACCAGCTCGCCGACATCTTCATGCGGGAGCTGCAAGCCGGTGTGAACCGCGTTCAGTGTGGGGTGATCAAGCTTGGCAGCAGCCTGGACCAGATCACACGAGGGGAACGCAAGGCTTTCACGGCGGCGGCCCTGGCTCAGCGGGCCACCGGCGCGCCGATCACGACGCACACCGAAGCCGGCCGCCTCGCGCTGGAACAGCTGGAACTCCTGATCGGTGCCGGAGCGGATCCCGAACGGATCATCATCGGCCACCTCGACCGGTTGCTGGACACGGACTATCACGAGGCCGTGCTGCGCACCGGCGCCTACGTCGGGTACGACCAGATTGGCAAACCGAAGTATGCGAGTGATGAGCAGCGCGCGGCGGCGCTGGCCATCCTGGTAGCGAGGGGGCACGGCGCGAAATTGCTCATTTCGGGCGACCTGGGCCGCAAGTCCTATTGGAGCGCCTATGGAGGGAAGCCAGGCCTCGACTACATCCCGAAAACATTCATGAGTATGCTGTGCGCCGCCGGTCTCACCGCCACCCAGGCGGAGGCCCTGGTCGTGGGCAACCCGGCCCAGGCGTTCGGGTAATTGGATTAGCTGTGCCGCACGAACCGATTGTGACCACCGTCGTTGGCAGTTATCCCATTCCTGGTTGGCTCCAACTGTCAGGTACGCAGCTGGCGGCCTTTGGCCCGACCGACCTCACCGAGCTATGGGACGATGCCGTTACCGTTGCGGTGGCGGACCAGCTTCACGCCGGGCTCGACGTGATCACTGACGGCGAGCAAACCCGCACCGACTTCAACTTATCCTTCTATGCATTTCTCGCTGGCGTCGAGCTGAACAGCAGCCCTTCACGCCGGTTCGGTCCGCCCGGCCACGATCAGCGTCCCATGCACCGCATCACCGGCGAGCTGCGCGCGCCGTCGGGGCTGCGAGTGGTGGATGAGTTCAAGCGCCTCCAACGCCTGGCGCCGAAAGGCCGGCGACTCAAAGCCAGCGTGCCCGGGCCATACACGCTCGCCGGCCGGCTCAAGCCGAATGATCGCTACCGCGATCGACACGCGGTGACGGAGGCTCTTATTCCCATCGTGCGAACTGAACTTACGAACCTGATCGCGGCCGGGTGCGAGTTCGTCACCGTCGACGAGCCGTCGATGAGCTGCTACGCCGACCGCGAGGATCGCCGCTGGCTGGTCGACGCCTTCAACCAAACCGTCGAACCAGTGCGCGGACGTTGCTACCTGGGCACCCATCTCTGCTTTGGGAACTACAAAGGCCGAGCCGCAGCGCGCCGGCGTTACGGCGTGATGTTCCCCGACTTTCTGGACTTGCACGTCAACGAGCTGCACGTCGAGATGGCCAACCGGGAGTTTGCGGAGCTCGAGCTGGCCGCGGACATCGCCAAGCGCATGGACGTCGGGGTCGGCATCGTGGACGTGAAGAACTACTACGTCGAGACTGCGGACGACATCGAGCAGCGCATCCGCGCCTGCCTGCGGTACGTCCCGGCCGACCGGCTCAGCGTCAGCCCGGACTGTGGACTGTCGCAGACGGCCCGCTGGGCGTCATTCGCCAAGCTCAGCGCCCTGGTGCAGGGGGCTGTCCGCGTTCGGGCCACGCTCTGATGCGGCTCCTCCTGCGCGGCACCATCATCACCCCGTCCGAAGAGATCCCATCGGGTTCTGTCCTCGTCGAAGATGGACTGGTCACCTGGGTCGGCCCGGGACAGCGGGGTGAGCCTGGCGATGTCGAGCACCTGGGTGGAGAAGACGCCATCATCGCGCCGGGATTCATCGACCTCCAGGTAAACGGCTATGGCGGCCATGATGCGGCCACCGGCGTGGAGGCGGTCCGGCAGATCGCGCGCCGCCTGCCGGAGACCGGCGTCACCGGGTTCCTGCCGACCATCATCACTGCGCCGCTGAAGGACGCGGCCACGTTTCCGGCGGTCGCCGCCGAGGCCGGGGAAGCGGACGGCGCCGGAGCCCGCGTGCTGGGGGCGCACCTCGAAGGACCGTTCTTGAACCCGCAGCGGAAGGGCTGCCACGACGCCAGTCTCATGATCGAGCCAACCCCAGACAATGTTCGGGCGCTTATTGCCAACCCGTGCCGCTTGATCACCATGGCCCCCGAATTGCCGGGCGGGATGGAGGCAGTCCGGACCTTAGCTCGGGCGGGTATTGTCGTTTCGGCCGGCCACTCTAACGCCACCTACGAGCAAGGTCGTGCCGCCATCGACGCAGGCGTCCGCTTTGGCACGCATCTGTTCAACGCCATGTCGCCGCTCCATCATCGCGAGCCGGGGTTGCCGGGTGCCCTGCTCTCCAC
>VBFR01000010.1 GCA_005889345.1 Chloroflexota bacterium | reverse complement strand
ACAGAGCCCGAACCCTAGCGATTGGTCGGGCTACGTTGAATGGCTCGAGGTCAACGGCGATCGGCCTCTGCCGGTGCAGAGCATCCTGCGTGTGCTCGAGGAGGCCGGATTTCAGTCGGCCGCCCTTGACGTCCGCGGTGATCGCGGAATGCTGATCGGCCGGCGTGGGGCTTAGTCGACCTCGAACATAACGTCGTCGAGGTAGCAATACATCCAGTTCTCTCCTGGCTCGAGCGACTTAATGATCGGATGACCGGTAGCCCGGAAGTGCTTGGTGGCGTGCTTGTTCTTCGACGAGTCGCAACAGCCGACGTGACCGCATACCTCGCACAACCGGAGATGCACCCAGGTGTCCCCCATCTTCAGACATTCCTCGCAGCCTTTCGAATGCGGCCGCGGATTCCGGATCAGTTCGAGATGCGTGCAGACTTTCGTCGTGGCCATGGTTACTACTCCTTCCCTTATCAGGCGGTCGTTGCCAGCTCGTCGGCAGCCTCGAACTGCCGTTGATACAGTCGCGCATACAGTCCTCCCCGCTCGAGCAGATCGGCGTGGCGGCCCTGCTCCACCACCTCGCCGTGGTCCAGCACCAGGATGACATCGGCGGCCAGGATCGTGGAAAGCCGGTGCGCGATCACCAGTGAGGTGCGGCCCTTGAAGAGCGGCCGCAACGCCACCTGGATCAGATGCTCGGACTCGGAGTCGAGGTTGGAGGTCGCCTCGTCAAGGATCAGCACCCGGGGATCTTTGAGAATCACGCGGGCGATCGCGACCCGCTGTTTCTCACCGCCGCTGAGCCGATGGCCCCGCTCCCCCACCACCGTGTCATAGCCGTCCGGCAGCGAAACGATGAACTCGTGAATGTAGGCGGCCTTCGCGGCCGCGATCATCTCGGCCTCGCTCGCGTCCGGCCTGGCATAGAGCAGGTTCTCGCGGATCGAAGCATGGAAGAGGAAGGTGTCCTGGAAGACCATGCCGACCTGTCGGCCCAACGATTCGAGTGTGAGGTCACGAACATCGTGGCCGTCCAGCCGGACTGAGCCGAGCTGCGGGTCGTAGAAACGAGGCAACAGGTTGGTCACTGTGGTCTTGCCGGCGCCCGTCGGGCCTACCAGCGCGGCCAGCTGGCCGGGCTCGATCTTGAACGAAACCTCTTTGAGCGCGGCGCGATCACTCGAGCCGTAGCGGAACGTGACCTGATCGAACTCGACCTGGCCCCGTGCCTGATCCAGGTGGGCGGCGTCTGCCTTCTGATCGATCACGACCGGAAGATCCATGTACTCGAAGATGCGTTGGAAGAGGGCGAGCGATCCGACGACGTTGACCTGAAGATTCGCCAGCGAGCCCACCGGGCCGTAGAGGCGTGCAAGGAGGACGGTCGCAAAAGTGACCACCGTGCCCAGCGATTCCTGGCCCGTCACCACCAGGTAGCCACCGAACAGCCAGAGCACCGCGGGACCGGCGGTCCCGAGTACCCCCATCAGCATGAAGAACCAGCGGCCAATCATCGATTGACGGATGTTCAATAGCCGGAGCTCGTCGTTGAGCTTGCCGAACCGTAGCGTTTCGGTAGCTTGCCGGACGAAGGCCTTCACCAACTGCATGCCGGAGATTCCGAGCGTCTCCTGCATGTAAGCGGTCATCTCGGACAGCTTGCCCTGGGTTGCCTTGCGCGCCTGAAACGTCGCCTTGCCGACCTGCCGCGTCGGCAGTAAGAAGGCCGGTAGGACGAGAAGCGCCGCGATCGTCAGCCTCCAGTCGAGCGCGAACATCAGGAAAACGGTGCTGGCGATGATGACCACGTTGTTGACGAGGCTGAAGATGGTGTCGGACACGACGCTCTGCACCCCGTTGACGTCATTGCTCAGGCGCGACATCACGTCGCCGGTGCGGGTGGCGGTGAAGAAGGCGATCGACTGCTTGAGCACGCGGTCGAACAGCTGGTTGCGCAGGTCGAACATGATGCTCTGGCTGATCCGGTTGCTGAAATAAGACTGGAGCACCCCGATGAGGCCGCCGAGCAGGGATGACCCGACCAGGATGGCGATCAGCAGCGCGACGAACCCGAAGCCGCCATGGCCCCCGGTAAGGTAATTGATCAGGTCGCGGGTGACAATGGCGGGGACCAGGCCGAGCGCCGCTGCCGCACCGATGCAGGCCAGCACGATCAGCGCCAGCCGCCAGTACGGAATGAAGTAGCTGAAGACGCGTTTCAGCAGCGGCCATTCAAGCTTGACACCGGGTTCCGGCTCGTGAAAGCCGCCGTGCCACCAGTACATGCTCGTTAGCCTACCCAGCCGAGGTCAGGTTCGAACGGGGCAGGTTTACCGCTGGCGTTCGCCGACCGTGACGGGGACCTCTTTGCGCTCGCCGGCGCGGACCACGCCGAGCCGGTGGGCCGAGCCGACTTCGAGCGCACCCAGCTTGCCGAACAGCTCATCCAGGTGCCGCACCGGGTCGCCGTCAACGGACACGATCGTGTCGCCTTGCAACAGCCCGGCCTTCTGGGCCGGACCACCGGGTTCAACCGTAACGACCAGCAGCCCGCTCTCCTCCCCGAGTTGGCTCGCCAGGGCCTCACTGAGTCGGACCGGCTGGGCGCCGAGGCCCAGATAGGCGCGCCGGATCCGGCCGTGGGTCTTCAGGCTTTCGGCGACTCGTTCGGCCGTCTCCACCGGGACGGCGCGACTGACACCACGTCCAAAGTTCCAGCTGTTGATGCCGACGACGCGGCCATCGGCATCGACCAGAGGGCCTCCAGAAAACCCGGGCAGAAGCTCGGCGGTCGTCTGGATGAGGCGCTCAACCTGCCCGCCCCGCCAGCTTCGGAAGGAGCCCGAGAGCCCGCTCACGATGCCAACCGTCACCTGCAGCTCGCCCGGCTGACCGATCGCGATCACGATGTGGCCGGCACGGATATCCGTCGACCGTCCGCGTGGGGCGGGCGCGCCGTTCAGCCCTTCGGTCCGCAGCAGCGCAAGGTCGGTGCCGGCATCACGGCCGGCGATCGATGCCTTCACCGTCGTTGTGGAGCCCGTTACCTGGATCGTGTCCTCATGCTCGAGGACGTGATCGGCGGTGAGAACGAGATTGTCCGCCCAGATAATGCCGGTGGCCGGCCGGCCACGACGGGCATCGATCCGCACGACGCTTGGGCCGAGGCGCCCGACGAGATCCGCGATGTCGCGTGAAAGGTCGGAGAGCGTTCCCATGCCCTCACGCTATCGCCTGGAACAGTAGCCGGCATCACCCGGATACCCGGGACAAGAGCCGCCCATTAGGGCAGGTGTAACGGTTTCCTCGACGGTCGCGTTCTTACACCAGATTCATCCAATCCGAGTTCATCTGAAGGAGCACGACATCATGCAATCGCTGAGGGGTACGTTCGCCACGCGTGGAATCTTCATCGTCATCGGCGCCTTGATCGCGATCGCGGCATCGGCGGTGACAGCGGTAGCGGTGCGGGCCGGTGCCGGCGGATCGCCGTCAACCTCGGTTGGTGCCGGAGCGGTGGCTGGCCCGCGCGACACCATCACGGTCGTCGGCGAGGGAACCCAGAACGCGACGCCCGACAACGCCTTGATCAGCATGGGCGTGTCGACCAGGCAGAACACAGCCGTTGAGGCGATGACCGCCGCCAATACCGAGATGACGGCACTGCTCAAAGCCATCAAGGGCCAAGGTGTCCAGGACGCCGACATCCAGACGACCGGCATCAACGTCTATCAAGAGCAGCAGTACAACGTGATCGGCTATCGGGCGGCGAACACGGTCAACGTCAAGATTCATCACATCGCCAACATTGGCACCGTCCTCGGGGCGGCCCAGGGTGCGGTCGGCAACGATATCCAGATCAATGGCATCTCGCTGCAACTGAGCGACAACACCAACCAGCTGAAAGGAGCGCGACAGGGCGCGATCAACGCAGCAGGCGCGCGTGCCAAGGAATGGGCGAACCTCGCCGGCCGTCACCTCGGCAAGGTGCTCTCGGTGTCGGAAGTCATCGGCGGCGGGACATCGTACTCGCCGTGCGGCGCCGGCGGCCAGTGCGGCGGCGGAGGCGGCGCCCCAGTCCAGGCCGGACAGATGAACGTCACCGTCGACGTAGCGGTTGTCTACGAGCTGACCGACTAACGGTCAGGCGATGTGTGCCCCGACTTCTTCGTGACAGTCGGGGCACTCTTCTTCCGGTCCGGGAGCGTGACCGGCGTGTTTCGACTCCATCGGATATTGCGCCGCCCGCCACGCGGCCAGGCCACCGCGGAGGGCCCAGGCCTGCCGCCCTTGCTGTCGGAGGAATTGCGCCACACGGGCGCTGGTGCCTTCGTCGGGTCAGGTGCAGTAGGCGATGATCTCGCGATCGGGCGGCACGGACTCGAGATACCTCGCGATCTCCGCCGCCGGCCGGGCGGCCTGCAGGCCACGGATGATGGGCTCGGGAGGGACGCGGATGGCTCCGGGAAGCCGATGGCTCACGGCCGGATACACCAGCGAGCTCGTCACGTCGAGCGCGACGGCTTCACCCGAATCGAGCTTGGCCTTGGCGGCAGCCACGTCGATGCGCGGGGCGATCATCATCGGCGCGGCTCCGGCGGCGCCTCGGGCAGCAGCCAGGGGAGTGCCTCAGACATCGGCCGTACGAGGGTGCTGTATTGCTCGTGGTTCAGCCGGTCGCGCGTGAGGATCCCGAGCGCGGCGCCGAGTAAGGCGCGCTCGCCCTTGTGTCCGACGTCGCCGTGCTCGACCTTCCAGGAAACGAGCGAGGTCCGGCCTTCGGTGAGATCCAGGATCCGCTTCTTGGCGTCATCCCATGCCTGGGCCCGATTGGTCTGCTCGAGCATGCGGAGAGCCGCTCGCTCGGCATCCCGGAAACGCTGCATCGCGGCCGGATCCTCGTGCCGGTCCCAGCCCCAGGCCGCGCGCTCGATGCCGGCGGGCGACAGGACCCGGGCATCGGTCAGCAGCCGCTCGAGCCCTTCCTCGTGAGAACCGTAGCCTTCCGCATCCAGTGCCATGTCGTCTGCCTAGTGTAGGGCGTTACCTTCTGCGAGGCCGTTCGTTAGATCGTCGGAGGCTTTGTCAGGTGCGCCCCGCGCGGTTCGGGCTCCTCGCCGGAGTGGTCGCGATTATCGGCAGCGCATGCGCGCCTTCGTCGCCCACCGCCGCGAAGCCATCGCCCACCATTTCCAGCAGTCCAGTCGCCCCTGTTTCCGCCCCGACGCCCTCGCCAGTCGAAGCATCACCGACGCCATTCCCCTCCCCCACCGTCTATCCGAGACTGGCGATCCCGGCAGGAATGGCACGTTGCCATACGTCCCAACTGGCGGTCGCCTATGTTACGGGGGGTGCTGCAGCCGGGAATCTCGAGGCCGACTTTGAGATGCGCAACATATCTGCGACGGGTTGTTGGGTCTATGGATATGTCGGGTTTCAAGTGCTCGATCGATACGGCCAGCCCTTGCCACAATCCTTGAATTGGTCGACGCAATCCATGTTCGGCGAGAGTCAGCCACCAAGCCGCATCCTGCTTCCGGCCGGCACGACCCCGCTCGGAGTTGAGCCGCGGACCGGTCACGCCTTCTTCAACCTGTTCACGGAGGACGTGACATGCGATGTCAACAAAAACCCGGTCGCGACCATCAAGGTCTGGCCCCCTGA
>VBFR01000009.1 GCA_005889345.1 Chloroflexota bacterium | reverse complement strand
AGCTTCTACGGCGGGCTGTTCGGCGCGTATGGCGTGGCCGTCGGGTTGGGCGCCGCTTGGTCGACGAGGCGGCAGGCCGGGGCCGTACCATTCTGGCGCAAAGCACTGGTCGCTCCGCTGTTCGTCCTGGGGTTTCTGGTCCTCGGCTTGCTGCTGCAGGTTACCGGGCAGCTCCCGCGCTAATCTATAGGTCTTGCCCGAACCCGAGTCCGAGCTTTCCTCCCGCGAGGTCGAGCACGTCGCGCGCCTGGCGCGGCTGGGAATCACACCAGAAGAGGTCGTCCGCTACCGGGATCAGCTTCGCCATATCCTGACGGCGATCGACGCCCTGAAACGGGCTGACACGTCGAGGGTGCCAGCCACCGCGCACCCGCTGGAAGAGCGCAACGTCATGCGTGAGGACAAGCCTGAACCCTCTCTGCCGGCGGAAGACGTCCTGAAGAATGCGCCGAGCCGGGAGGGCCCGTACTTCAAGGTGAAGGCGATCCAGGAATGAGCCTCTTTCAGAAAACGATCCGCGAGCTGCACCAGATGCTCGTCGACAACGAAATCTCGTCGGTCGAGCTGACCGAGTCCGTCCTCGACCAGATCGCCGCCGTCGGCGAGAAGACGAAGGCGTACCTGGTCGTTACGCGCGAGCTGGCGTTGCGTCAGGCGAAGGCCGCCGACGAACGGCTGCGCGCGAAGCGCGACGTCAAGCCTCTGACCGGGATCCCGATTGCCCTGAAAGACGTCCTGTGTGTGCGGGATGTTGTCTCGACCGCCGGATCGAAGATCCTCAAGGGCTTTTCGCCGCCCTACAGCGCGACTGTGGTCGAGCGGCTGGAGGCGGAGGGCGCCGTCTTTTTGGGCAAGACCAACTGCGACGAGTTCGCGATGGGTTCCTCGAACGAGAATTCCGGCTACCGGCCGGTACACAATCCGTGGGCGCTCGACCGAGTTCCGGGCGGGTCGAGCGGCGGGTCGGCGGCGGCGGTCGCATCGGGCGAAGCCATCGGGGCGCTGGGCAGTGATACCGGCGGCTCGATCCGGCAGCCCGCGGCGCTGACGGGCATCGTCGGCTTCAAGCCCACCTACGGGCGCGTCAGCCGATACGGCCTGATCGCGTTTGCCTCCTCACTTGACCAGATCGGCCCGATGACGAGGGACGTCGCGGACAGCGCGGTCCTGTTGCAGGCCATTGCCGGCCACGACCCACGTGACTCGACGAGCTCGCCGCGCCCCGTGCCCGATTACTTGTCCACCTTGCGCGACGGCGTCAAGGGTATGCGGCTCGGGGTGCCGAAGGAATACTTCGTGGCGGGGATGGAGCCCGCGGTCGAGCAGGCGGTCCGCGATGCCATCCGGCTGCTCGAGCAGCAAGGTGCGTCCATCGAGGAAGTCAGCCTGCCGCATAGCGACGTCGCGCTGCCGGCCTACTACATCATTGCGCCCGCGGAGGCCAGCTCGAATCTCGCGCGCTACGACGGGGTGCGCTATGGCTACCAGGCAGAAGGCGCGAAAAATCTGATCGAGGAATACATGCTGACGCGTCAGCAGGGATTCGGCCCCGAGGTCAAGCGGCGGATCGTGCTCGGGACGTATGCACTGAGCTCGGGCTACTACGACGCCTACTACCTGCAAGCGCAAAAGGTCCGCACCCTGATCATCGATGACTTCAGACGCGCCTTCGAGAAAGTCGACGCGCTGCTGGGCGCCACCTCCCCCACGGTCGCGTTCCCACTGGGGGCGAAAACCCAGGACCCGGTCGCGATGTACCTGAACGACATCATCACCATCCCGGCGAACCTCGGCAACGTCTGCGGCATCTCGGTCCCGTGCGGCCTTGCCGATGGACTGCCGATCGGCCTGCAGGTCATCGCCCCTGGTTTTCGCGAGGAGATCGCGCTGCAGGTCGCCTATGCCTTCGAGGCCGCGACGGACTTGCGCAAACTCCAGTCTCCCCTGATGCGGGCGGCGGCAGCGTGAGCGCCGTGGCGACGCGCTACGAGGTCGTGGTCGGCCTCGAGGTCCACGCCCAGGTGCTAACGCAGAGCAAGATGTTCTGCTCGTGCTCGACCGATTACCTGACGGCGCCGCCAAACTCGAACACTTGCCCGGTGTGCCTCGGTTTGCCCGGTTCGCTCCCCGTGATCAACCGCCGCGCGGTCGAGGGCACGATCCGGACCGCGCTCGCGTTGAACTGCGAGATTCCGGAATTCTCCAAGTTCGATCGGAAAAATTACTTCTACCCCGACCTGCCGAAGGGCTACCAGATCTCGCAATATGACCTGCCCTTCAGTCGCAACGGTCACCTCGAGTTCGACGTGAAGGGCGAAGGGCGCCGCTGCGGCATCACCCGTGTCCACCTGGAGGAAGACACGGGGAAGCTGCTTCATGCCGGCGCGATCGAGGAAGCGCAGTCCTCGCTCGTCGATTTCAACCGCGCGGGCGTTCCCTTGATGGAGATCGTGTCGGAGCCCGACCTGCGCAGCGCCGACGAAGCGCGGCAGTACGTCGTCGAATTACGCGCGATCCTCCAGTACCTCGGCATCAACAACGGCGACATGGAATCGGGTCAGCTTCGCTGCGACGCCAACGTATCGCTGCGGCCGGTCGGCCGGGCCGAGTTCGGGACCAAGGTCGAGATCAAGAACATGAACTCCTTTCGAGCGATTCACCGCGCGATCGAATATGAAATCACCCGGCAGACCGAGGTGCTCGACAGTGGCGGACGGCTCGTCCAGGAGACGCGCGGCTGGAACGATGCCCGCGGGCTCACGGTTTCGCAGCGCACCAAGGAGTTCGCCGAAGACTATCGATACTTTCCGGAGCCGGACCTGCCACCGCTCGAGGTCAGCCGAGCGTGGGTGGATGAGATCCGCGCCGGCTTACCCGAGCTTCCCGCCGCGCGCCGGCTACGGTTCACCACGTCTTATGGACTCACCGCCTACGATGCGTCGCTCCTGACCTCGTCCAAGCCGATGGCCGGCTTCTTCGAAGAAACCGTCCGGATGGGTGCGCCGGCGAAGGCGGCGGCGAACTGGATCCTCGGCGACTTCAGCCGGCTGCTCAATGCCGACCGCAAAGAGATCGAGCAATCGTCGATCAAGCCCAAGCACCTGCAGGAACTGATCGAGTTGATCGACTCCGGTGTCATCAGCGGCAAGATGGCCAAAGAGACATTCGTAGTCATGTACCGCGAGAGAGATCCAGGGCCGGCGCTGACGGCGCTGAGGGGCTCGAGCCAGATCAGCGGCGATGCCGAGCTGGAGGCCATCGCGGCCCAGGTCATCGCCGAAAACGCCCAGTCCGTGGCGGACTTCAAGGCGGGAAAGGAACGGGCATTGAAGTTCCTGATCGGCCAGGGGATGAAGATCTCCAAAGGCCGGGCCAACCCCCAGCGGCTCGAAGCGTCGCTCCGAGAGAAAATCACGTAGTGCAACTCACGGTCGGCGAGCTTGCCCACGGCGGGGCAGCGGTAGCGCGCGTCGACGGCCGGGTCGTCTTCGTCGAAGGGGCCATTCCCGGCGAGACGGTCGAGGCCGAGGTGACCCATCGGCGGAAGGACTTCTGGCGCGCGCAGGCCACCGCCGTGCTGGACCCCGCGGCCGGGCGGGTCGAGCCGCCCTGCCCCTACTTCAAGGCCGGATGCGGCGGCTGTCAGCTGCAGTACCTTGCCTATCCGGAGCAGCTCAGCCAGAAGCGGCAGGTGCTGCATCGCCAACTCGAGCGGGCCCACCTGGAATTCCCCCTCGATCGAATCGACGTCCTGGGGATGAACGATCCGTGGCGCTACCGGATCCGCGGAGAGTTCCACGTCCTGCATCGCGGCGGCGCCGTCAGCCTCGGCTTCTATCGCAAGCACACGTACCAGACCTTGCCGATCGACGCCTGCCTGATCCACTCCGAGGCCATCGAGCGGGCGCTCCCGGCGTTCGCGCGCGCCGCCGAGGATCCAGCGGCGGCTCGCGTCACGGCGCTGCAGTTCACCTGGGCGCCGGGGACCAGCGATCTGCTCTGGGCGCCCTATCCACCGGGTTCGGCCGATCGCGGATTCGGCGCCCGCGCCGCCGGGTGGATCCCAGAGTTAAATCTCAATGACGACTCGATCGGCATCGGCGATGCCGGCCGCCACTTCCGCGTGCGTCCCGAGGCGTTCGTCCAGGTCAACGCCCGGCAGCGTGACGTGCTGTATCAACGCGCGGTCACCTTTGCGCAGCTGCGTGGCGGCGACCGTGTCGTCGACGCCTATGCCGGGATCGGCATGCTCACCGCGCGGCTCGCGGAGCGCGCCGCCGATGTCATCGCCGTGGAAGAGAGTCCCTATGCGGTCCGGCTCGGCGAGCTGAACATGCAGCTCAACGGCTGCGGCAATGTCCAGTATCGTCGCGGACGCGTCGAAGACACTCTAAGCCAGATCGAAGGCCCAATTGGCGTCCTGGTCCTCGATCCGCCGCGCGCCGGGTGTGCCGAGACGGCCGTCGAAGCGATGGCGAATTTAGGCGCCGAACGCATTGTCTATATCTCGTGTGACCCGGCGACGCTGTCGCGAGATGTCAGTCGTTTTTGTGCCGCCGGACGCTATACCCTTGTGGAGGTGGCTTTCGTCGACATGTTCCCCCAGACCTTCCATATCGAGGCGGTCGTCAAGCTCGAACGCAACGCATGAGCTTCGTTCACCTTCATACCCATTCCGAATACAGCCTGCTCGACGGCGCGAGCCGTATCTCCGAGATGGTCCGCCACGCTGTGGAGACCGGCATGCCGGCGATCGCGCTGACGGACCATGGCGTGCTCTACGGCGCCGTCGATCTGTATCTCCAGGCAAAGGCCGCCGGCATCAACCCGATCATCGGCCAGGAGGCCTACGTCGCAACGCGCTCGCGCCACCAGAAGGAAGGCC
>VBFR01000008.1 GCA_005889345.1 Chloroflexota bacterium | reverse complement strand
CTGGGCCTGGGGCGACGATCAGTTTGGTGAGCTTGGCAACGGGGTGTTCGCCGCCCCCTTCACGCCGCAATATTTCACACCCGCTGCCGTGCCGTTCAACTTCAACGGCGGCGCCCTGACCATGGTCAGCACGGGCGATGGCCACGCGCTCGCACTCACCCGAAACGCCAACGGCTCGACCGTGTGGGCGTGGGGCGCGAACCCGTACGGGCAACTGGGGGTGGCTGACCTGTCCAACAGAGCCAGCCCCACACCCTTGACCGGCATGTCGGACGTCACGGCGGTGAGCGCTGGTCAGAACCATTCACTGGCGCTTCATCTCAACGGTTCCGCATCGATCTGGGGCGGCGGCATCGAGAGCCCGCAGCCCGTGGGGGGACTCCCACCGCTTCTCCAGCCGGTTCCGCCCTGCGGGCCTTCCGGCAGCGGCGGCGGCCCGATCGGGACCAACGCTCCACAACTCAGCCTGTCGGTCTCCGCGCCATCAGCCCTTTCCTGGGTCGCCTCATCCAACTACGGGGAAGCCGGCAACTACAACTTCAATCCCTTCCCGGTCAAGGTCACGGTGCAGAATGTGGGCACCGCGCCGGCGGATGCCGTAAAGGCCACGATCTCGCTGGAGCCTGGTCTGACGCTGGCTTCGGGAGAGGCCGCGACCATCCAACTGGACAGCCTCGCGGCTGCGGCCAGTGACCAGGTGCAGTGGGATGTCCGTGTACCCTTCCTGCCGGTCGATCACACCTATGTCTATACCGTGACCGCGTCCGCGGCCAATGCGCTCAGCGTCACGAAGAACCTCAGCATTTTCGTCCCAAAGGTTCCACGGCGGATCGTGTTCGTGCACGGAATCGGTGCCAGCTTCGCCGAACTGGTCAGGGGCGGCTGCGATTATGCCGAGGCTGGGTTCCTTGACGGTCTGCGCGACAAGTATGGCGACGGCAACGTCGTCGTCTTCCGCTATTACCAGGATGCCGGGTACCAGACACAGTCACCCGACTGCCAGCCGCATGACGTGACCAGCTGTCAGCCGTTTCCGGCGCCCGATACCAACGTCGGTCACCTGTACACGACAAGCCTTCGGTCGAACAGCATCTGCGACAGCGGGAGCGACCTTGCCTACAACGCCGCCATGCTCGACGATCTTCTCGCGAACTATCCCGGCCCTCAGACGATCATCGGGTTCTCCGAAGGCGGAGCCATCACGCGAGGCTGGCTGTCCCTGATCCTAATCGACCGGACGAATTCGCCAGCCCGAAAGACGGTCGACTCGGTCATCTTCATCCAGTCGCCGCAGGGGGGATCCTGGCTGGCGCTGGATGGACCGCAGCTCGCCGCACAGAACCCCGAGCTGATCCCAGTCGGCTTGACCTTCCCTGACCTGGTTCAGCAGTTCTTTGGAGTCCGGGATCTGAAGCGTCCGGCGGTCGTTGACGTGCTTCCCGAGAGCCTCTGGTACCGGAGCGTGAACCTCGGCCAATTCGTCGGCAATCTCAGCGGGATTCACTACTACAACTTCTACACGGATATCAAGATCAATGCCAACGTGGAGTTCTTCGGACACGTCTTTGGGCCGTTTCCTCAGGATCTCGGAGATGGCGTAGTGCGACCGTACGACGCCACGGACTCGCTCGGACGGGCGCAAGGCGACGACCCGACCCTGTATTTCGTCAGCGATGTCGGAAATTCCCGGTTCCTCCCGGACTTCACGACCAACCGAGGCCAGTTCCAGTTTTCACACTACGGGAGCTTCTCGCTCCTTATGACCAATCCCAACGCGCCGACCACCGTCTTTACCACGCTTCTGCAAGACCCTTACGGCCATGCCCAGTTCCTGCATAACTTCGCCAGCGTCGTCGTGCCATCCTGCATCCGCGGCCAAGGGTCCGTCGTCCTGCTCGCAAAGATCGAGCAAATCGTCAACGATCCCGCGAACGCCTGCAACCCATGAGTAAACACAAGATCGGGATTAGAGCCGTGATGATCCGCGTCGCCCTGGTGATCGCCGTCCTCGGCCTGACGACGATCGGGACCTCGGCTGCCGGCTCCCGGTCCGCAGCCGTGAATCCGGCTGTGTTTCGGGATAGGGATGGGAGCCCGGTGCTCGTGATTCTGCTCCAGCCCGGTCCCAATCAAGGCAGCTTCGACTTCGTGGTGAACGGGGTTGGCGACTACCACGGCATCGTGCCGGTGCGTCAGACGAGCCACATTTATCACCTTCAGGGGACCGTCGAGGCGCAGCTGCTCCCGCCGACCGGTTTTCCACAAATCGTGCTGGTGCGCTTCGAAGGTGAGCTTGATCCGGACAACAGCCAGGCGTCAGTCAACGCCTGGGCCGGAGGAAACCATTACCACCTGGTAACGGCGAACGGTGCGCAGGCTGATGCCGCAAAAACCGCCGGGCGTGGACTCGATGCCATAGTCACACGCGACTGGGCGACGCTCTATGGGCTCATGGAACCGCAGGTCCAGCGGCTGTACACCGAGCCGCAGTTTGCCCAGATCATGGCGGACCCGACCAAGCCGGTAATCATCGCAGCGCGGCTCGACGGCCGTGGCTCGATCACGCAAGCGCTCGGCTACCCGATCTTCACCCAGCCGGTCCTGATGACCGTGCGCAAGTCGAACGGCGCCACGCTTACATTCGGGATCAACCTGTACCTGGTGTTCGAGAACGGGTCCTGGTACCTGCTCAGCACCGACATGCCGCCTGCAGCTAACGGGCTTCAGCCCGGGAGTAGCGCAGCCGCGACTTCCTGCTGTCCTGCTCCGGGCAACTCGCACAAACGCTGATAGGCTGCAAGCCCTCTTCGGTCTCAGCCCTTGAAGCGGTCGGTGGCGGCAATCACCGGCCGCAACATCTCATCGCCGCCTACATGGCCGGTGCGAACAAGATGCAGCGCGGCACTGGGCCAGGCCTCGGCCAGCAGCCACGGCACATCGGGCGGGCCGCCAATGTCGAAGCGACCATGGACGAGAACACCGGGGATGCCGGCGAGCCGATTTGCGTTGGAAAGCAGCTCGCTGGTGTCGAGCCATGCGGCATGACTGAAGTAATGCGCGCAGAGGCGAGCGAAGGTCATGCGAAACGCTGGGTCCGCGTAACGGGCATTGGGTTTCCACCCCTCCTCGAGCGAGACGACGGCGTCCTCCCAATCACACCAGGTTTTCGCGGCTGACTCGCGCAGCGTGACATCCGGCTGGTCGTTGAGGAGCTGGTTGTAGGCAGCGACCAGGTCGCCGTCGCGTTCCGCTTGGGGAACACCGGCGCGGAAACGTGCCCACTCCGCCGGGAAGAAGCGGCCGGCTTCGTGGTAGAGCCAATGGACGTCGATGGGCCGCGTCATGGTGACCGAGAGAAAGACTGCCTCCGTGACCCGCTCCGGATGGCGCTCGGCATAGGTGAGGCCCAACGTGACTCCCCACGACGCCCCGCAGACAAGCCACCGGTCGATCGCGAGGTGTTGGCGCAGGCGCTCCATATCGGCGATCAGGTGGTGCGTCGTGTTGGTCGAGAGATCGGTCTTCGGATCGCTGACCGAGGGCGTGCTGCGCCCGCAGCCGCGCTGGTCGAATTGAACGATGCGGTACGCCGTTGGGTCGAACCAGCGTCGCTGGCCGGGATAGCTGCCGCTGCCGGGCCCGCCGTGCAGCAACACCGCGGGTTTCCCCTTCGGGTTGCCGCTGACCTCCCAGTACACCCGCTGGCCGTCCCCAACGTCGAGCATGCCCTGCGCATGGGACTCGCTCGGCGGGTAGCCAATGGCCCCGGCCAACGCGGCTATGAGTTCTTGACCGCCTTAATCAGGCGCCGCGCGCGATCGAACTCTTCGGGCGTGCGCAGGGTGGGATTGCCGAACGTGAATCCCTCGATGCCGATCTCGACGAAGTCCTGGAGGATGTCGGCGGCCTGCTCGGGGGTGGCCGGCTGGAACATGACGCGGCGCTCCGGCGGCATCCGTTCCATCACGGTCTTCGCCTGGCCTTCGTTCTCCACCAGCACCACTGGCGAGCCCATGGTCCGGGTGATGCTGGCCGGGTCGCGGCCCTCCTCGTCGCAGTAGCGGTCGAGGATCTCGCTCTTTCGCTTGATGTCGGCTAGGGGGCCGAACCAGTGCGACATGTCCGCGTAGCGCGCGACCAGTCGCAGCGTCCGCTTCTCCCCTCCGCCTCCAACCAGGATCTTCGGTCCACCCGGCTCCACCGGGCGGGGGACGTTGAGCGCGCGGTCGATCCGGTAGTGCGCGCCGCTGAAGGAAGGCCGCTCCTGGGTGAACATCAGCTTGATGATGTTGAGCGCCTCGTCGAGCCGGTCCATTCTCTCCCGGATCGGTGGAAAGGGAATGCCGTACCCGATGTGCTCCGATTCGTTCCAGGCGGCGCCCATGCCACAGATCATGCGGCCCTTCGAGATGATGTCGAGGGTCGTGACCATCTTGGCCACGAGCGCCGGGTGGCGATAGGTCACCCCTGTGACCAGCGTCGCCAGGCGCACCCGGCTGGTCTCGCGCGCCAGCGCCCCGAGCGTCGCATAGCCCTCCAGCATCGGCTCCTCCTCTGCGCCGATGCCGGTGATCTGGTAGAAGTGGTCCATCACGGTCACCAGCTCGAAACCGGCAGATTCCGCCGATTTCGCCAACTGAGCCGCGTGATCGAAGATCCCGTCGGGCGAAACCCCCGGATAGGTGAAGCTGGGCATGTGGTAACCAAAGAACGGCATACCGTCCATGATGCCAGCCAGGACGCGCCCAGCGGAAATTCTCTATTGGCTTAGCGCGGCACCGCGTACGAGATGATCCGTTCGACCTTGATCTTGCCGTTCTCGTCCAGCAGCCAGGTCTGCGCCGAGGGAAACACCTTCGATCCGATGGGACCGCCCTCGGTGCTGACTTCATACATGATCAGCGCGTTCCGCTCATCGCCCATCGCGGCCATCACGCGCAAGCTGCCCGGGACGACCTGCTTGGCGAATTGCGTCAGGCCCCGAGGGGCATCCATGTACTCGTCGATGCCGACCAGGTTCGCGGCCGGACTGTAGAACTGCACGCCGTCGGCGAGGTTGCCTCGCACCGTGTCGAGGTCGTGATTAGTCCACGCCTCCAGGTGGGAGAGCGCAAGTGCGACCGCTCGCGAATCCGTCTTCGTTGCCGCTTTACCATTCGACATGCTTCCTCCTTCGGACCCGGCCTTGCTTGACCTTAGCGCTTTGCCAACTGGCGTGCGACCGCTGCCG
>VBFR01000007.1 GCA_005889345.1 Chloroflexota bacterium | reverse complement strand
GGAACGCGGCACCCAGCACGCCCTCCTTCGTCATGAGTGGGAAACGCCGGCACGCCTCTCCGGCGCTCACCAACTCGAGGGGCAGGCCGAAGCTGGTGGCCCAACCGGCCTGGCGCTCCAGCTCCTCCATCCGCTCGCGCGACGAGGCAAGACGGAGGCTTCCCACGGGGCGCCAGCCGACGTCGACACCGGTCTGCGCATTGAGGCCGGCGTAGAGCGCTACGCTGTTCATCATCAAGCGGGTCAGCGGCATCGTCGAGCGCAATTGACCGATGAGACCCGCCGAATGGAAGGTCGAGCCGCTGGTCAGCTGAGCACGCTCGAGCAGCACGACATCACGCCAGCCGCGCTTGACCAGGTGGTAGGCGATGCTGGTGCCGCCGACGCCACCGCCAATGATCACGACCCGAGCCCGGTCGGGCAGCGTCACGCGCCGGCCTGCTCCAGCCAATCGGAAAAGTGTGGATCGGCCGCTCCGGCGAGCAAGCGATCGAAATGCTTCGCGGCGTAGCCTGCGAAGTCGAAGTCGAGTTCGGAAATCGCCTGCTGCAAGACCCCCCACATCGCCTCGCGGTAGTCGGACATCAGGCGCATCAGCCTCAGCCGCGCGTGCTGCGAGGCGGCGACCCGACCGAAGTACGCCATCAAGAGCAACGCCTCGTCGTCTTCCGTCAGTTGATGGTTGACAGCGAAATTGCCAAAGTCGAAGAAGCGGTCGCCCATTCCCGCGTACTCCCAGTCCACGATCCGAATGGAGACGCCGTCATCGATGAAATTGGCGTTGAGCAGGTCGTTGTGGCAGAGCACGAGCGGCTGCGGGGAAAGGGCACGCTCGATGGCGACGGCGACTTCCTGAGCGCGCTCGTGCGTTGCGGGCAGACGCCCGCCGTGGCGGGTCGCGGTCAGCGCGTAGGCTTCGACAACGCGAAAGGGCGAGAAGGCGCTGGCGATGGACCCGGCCTGGTGGATCCGTCGCAGCGACTGCGCGATTCGCTCCAGCATGACCGGGTCGTGGATGGTGTGGTCGCGCACGGGCTGTCCTTCGATGAAGCGCGTGACCAGCACACCTTCGGGCTCGACGAAGGCGATCACGTCGGGGCCGACGCCCGCCGCGGCCGCGAGACGGCTGGCCTCGCGCTCGATCCGCCGGTCGATGCCGAGCAGGCTTCCGCTTTCCGCCGGAACGCGGACGACGAAGACCTCCCCGTCGACGGCGACGCGATAGTTTCGGTTGGTGATCCCGCCCGTGAGCGGCTCAGCCGTCCGTGGGCGGCCGTGCCAGCCCGGCACCCGATCCAGGACCGACGCATTGAGCACCTCGACCTCCATCGGTGCATAGCGTAGCGCCGCTGATAGGCTGGCAAACATCGCTCCCCAGTCGCAGGCCCGCCGTTACCGCCAGGTGAGCCAGGTGCTCGCGCGGCACGGGCTCGGCTTCGTCATCAGCATCACCGGTCTCGAGCGGTTCGTTCCGTTTCAGCGCGTCTTCAACCGCAACTACGAGCAGCCGCTGTCTCGGCCGGAGCACGTCCGGCGCGCCCTCGAGGAGCTCGGTCCGACCTTCATCAAGCTCGGTCAGATCCTCTCGGCGCGGGCCGACCTCCTCCCGCCGGCCTACCAGGCGGAGCTGGCCAAGCTGCAGGACGCCGCTCGACCGCTGAAGACGGAGGTCATCACCGGGATCATCTCGGAGGACTTCGGTCGCCCCGTCGATGCCGTCTTCTCCAGCTTCGATGATGTGCCGCTGGCGTGCGCCTCCATCGGCCAGGTCCACGCCGCCACCCTCACGGACGGTACTCGCGTGGCCGTCAAGGTGCAGCGACCCGGAGTCGTGGAACAGATCGACCAGGACCTGCAGATCCTCCGCAACCTGGCGGCGACGGCCAGCCGGCGCTGGCCGGTGGCCGAGGAGTACGACGTCGTCGGCCTGGTGCACGAGTTCGCGCAGACGCTGCGCGCCGAGACCGATTACCTCCAGGAGGGCCGCAATGCCGAGCGTTTTGCGGAAAACTTCGCGGGCGACGACTCCCTCTATTTCCCGTGCGTCTTCTGGGAGCATACGACGAGCCGCGTCCTGACCCTCGAGCGGATCGACGGCATCAAGGTGGACGACCTCGCGGCCCTGGACACCGCCGGCATCGATCGCGCGAAGGTGGCGATGAATGGGGCCCGGATGGTGCTGAAGATGGTGTTCCGGGATCGCTTCTTTCATGCCGATCCCCACCCGGGCAACTTCTTCATTCAACCGGGCGGACGAATCGGCGTCGTCGACTTCGGAATGGTCGGAACCATGGGGCCGCGCATCCAGGAGCAGTTGGTCTGGGCGCTACTTGCCTACACAACCGAGGATCCCGACCGGCAGGTCGATGTCCTCTACGAGCTGGGGGTCGCCGGCCGTCACATCGACCGGACGGCGCTGCGACGCGATGTCGAGCATCTTCGATCCCGTTATTACGGGCGGCCGGTTGGGGATATCGCGATCGGCCCGGTGGTCACCGACGTCCTCGGCGTGATCCGCCGCCACCGGCTCCATCTCCCGCCGGGCTACGCGCTGCTGCTCAAGACCGTGCTGATGCACGAGAGCCTGGTGACACGTCTCGATCCGAGCTTCGAATTCACCGCGGTGCTCGGACCGTACGCGCGCGGCATGATGGTGCGTCACTTCTCGCCGCTCGGCTGGGGCAAAGCGGTCGGTCAGGCCGGGATCGACCTGGCGCGACTCGGCATCGAGCTGCCCCAGCAGGTCCGGCGGCTGCTGAGCTCGCTACAGCGCGGCGATGTCGAGGTCGCCATCCGGCCGAGCGGCTTCGAGCCCATGCTGCGCCGGCTGGAGCGGATCGCGAATCGCCTCGTGCTCGGCATCATTGCCGCGGGGTTCGTGGTCGCGCTCGCCGTGCTGCTTGCCGCCTATCACGTGCGCAGCGATCCGCAGACGGGCGGGATCTTGCTCGCGGGCTTCGTGCTGGCGAGCGTGCTGGGCGTCTACATCGCGTGGAGCATCCTGCGCTCGGGCCGGCCCTAGAACGCGGGCATAATCGGCGTGCTGACGACCTGAACCGACTTCGAGGTGCCGTCGGCGTCCACGATGTTGAAGGTCACATACGCGCCGTCGTCGCTGCTGGCGACGACCGCCACCTTCGTGCCGCCCGGTTGCGCGAGGACGATCAGCCAGTGAGGATGCGGGCACATGCATTGGTGCCAGACCACCTCGTGCGTGCGATAGCGAAGGACCTGGGCCTCTTGAAGGTTCGGGTCGCCCGACGTGTTGCCAACCACCAGGGAACCGTCCCAGGAGAATCCCTGGACGACGATGCCGGAAAACTGGCCGACCGTGGTGCCACTCGGCAGCTGGCGGATGAGCGTCGCCGGGCCGCCGGTGGTATTGCCAGGAAACTGCTCGGCGATGTACTGACCATCGTGGCTGGCGACGATCCGCGCCAGCGGATTGGGATAGCTGTGCTGATAGAGGACGCTGCCATCCTTGAGGGAGATCATGCTGACGCTCCACGTGTACCCGGATGACTGGGCGATGACGACGGCCCGCTGGGTCAAGACGCTGCAGGCAGCCAGCACCGGGACCTGAATTGTCCCGGGGGTTACACGGATGGCTCCGATGCGGACCCGCGGCCCATTGATTCGGAGCATGTCGAGGTCATACGCACCCGTCGGCGTGGACGTCACACCGCAGAAGGTTCGTCCATCATCGGCCCACATCATGTTCTGGTCGACGGGTACCGAGCCGACCGATTGGCCGTCCGCGTCGTAGACGGCGCTGGTGCCCGCTGGCGTGTTAGGCCGGCGCCAGAGGAGTAAACCGTCTGGCGATTGGATCACGGTGTTGGGGCTCAGGCTTTTCACCGTCTTTCCGTTCCAGTCCAGACCATGGAGGTCGTTCTGAGGGCCCATGTACCAGATGAGGGGGCCCGAGGCCGCCGGGGAAACCGATGGCGACGCGCTGCTCGAGGGGATGGGCGACGTCGGGCTTGGGGTTGGCGTGACGGGCTGCCCCGCGCCGGTCCGAAAGGACCAGCGGACCTTGATCTGCTTGTGTTCACCCTTGCCCGTCCAATCGTCCTGGTCGAGCTCGACGTGGTAGAGGCTGCTGTCGCGCAGGCCGTGGTAGTCGATGACGAAGGTCGTCCCATCCCAGCGCGGGTTGTCGAGCGTGACGCCGACGGGCGGCTCGAGCTTGATGGCCGGGTCGTTCTTGGGCCGGCTGACATAGTCGGCGCGGATCTCGCCGCTGAGCGGGACGTTCGTGGCCCCATCCGGGGGGCTGACGGCCCGGATGTGAGCGGAGGCCATGGTTCCCGCGAGGCTTTCTTGCTGGGCGCGGAGAACCATCACGAATCCTCCGACCGCCAGCGCGAAGACCAGGACCACGACGGCTCCGGCCAGCTGCGTTACCCAGCTTTTCATCCGCCCGAATAACGGCGAGGCCTCAGAAAAGGTGCGTCAACCGCCGCCGCAGCAGCTTCCTGCCACCGGGGTCGCGGTAGGACGGCAACAGCTCGCGCACCCGAGCCTCAGCCAGGGTGACCATCGATTCGACGGTCTGGCCGGTGCTCTCGATCGGTGCGCCAATGATCAGCCGAATCGGTTTCCGGAGCCAGAGGTCCTGGGTGCCGGAGAGCGCCACCGGCAGCACCGGGACACGGTTGTCCACGGCGAAGTGCGCGAATCCCTTCTTGAATGGTGAGATCTCGCCTTCGGTCGGGCCGTAGTTGCCCTCAGGGTAGATCGCGATCACGCCACCGCGCTCCAGGCATCGGTTGGCGTGCTCGAAGAGTACGAGGTCGGGCCGAGCCTGGCGGTTGACCGGGATATAGCCCCCCACACTCTTGACCAGCGCCCATTGCACCTTGCGCGTGACGAGCATCGTGGTGTCGCCGAGGAAATGGACGCGAGGCTCGGCGGGAAAGGTGGCGAGGATCGCAAACGAATCCAACCAGTTCAGATGGTTGGCGATCAGCACGTACGGTCCAGCCGGAATCCGTTCGCGGCCCGCGACACTGATGCGAAACAACGCGTGGAGCAGGGGCACAGCCCAGAGCCGGATCGCTCGATAGGCGAGGGTCGCCTTCCGCTGCACCGGAAGAAGATCGGCGGGCGGCTGCGCCGGCGCCTCCATTTGCGTATTAAAGCGCGAATCGGCCTGTCGTCAGAGTACGCGGAACGTGGATACGATCTGGTCGATCGTGCTTTGCATCTCGTCCGTCACGGCATCCAGGACGCCGAACCGTAGGAGGTAGCCGTTCGAGCGGAATGCCTTCGTCATCACCAGTGCGTACTCGACGTAGTGGTTAGTGACCGAAACGCCGTCGGCGTCCAGATAGGTTTCGCTGAACATCATGCGCACCGCCTCGCCGGCTGGCAGTGTAACCCGATGCTGTTCCGTTAGCTGTATATCTCCGCCCACCTGCGCGGCGGCTGCGTTTCTGGCAAAACGATCGAGGGACGTGGGACTGCCGTTTTCCCTCTTGATAACCTTCGTCGGGTTCTCCTGCTGAGCGTCCAGGTCGTAGCTGACGCTGGCCCATCCGGCGGGCAGCTGGATGGTGAAGCCGGGATCCGTATTGCGGTACGCCGCCCAGCCCGGGGACGCCGGCAGGTCGGTTACTGGCGAGGCGGCGGGCAGGTAGCTGATCACAGGGCCCGCGTCGGCGACGGTCCAGTAGTAGAGAAGTCCGCCCACGGCGGCGGACAGGAGCAGGCTCAGTAGCGTGGCGGCGACTTCACCGACACTGAGGCGCCGCTCTCTCTCCAGCGGATAGGTGGCTCGCAGATACGACGTAATCGAACGCTGGGCGAGGTAGATGGCAAACCCCGTGAGCAGGAATGCGAGCAGCAAAATAAGCAACAAACCTCCGAGCGAGCGGTTGGCCAGGCGGCCCGCCTGGAGTGCAAGGGAGCCGGCGACGAGCAGGGCGACGATGAGTTTCGGATGGACGCGTGCCTTGCTGCCGGCAGCCTTCTTCAGGTCGTCCAGCTGGCGCCAGACCATTACCACCCCGACGATCGGTATCAGCGTCCACCAGAACGAACTGGCGCGCGGAAAACCCTCGCGTCTGGTGAATTTGAAGAGCTGCCAGGTCCACCAGGTGGGGTAAGTGATACCCGCCAGCACGGCAAGGATGCCAACCCGCAATGGCCTCCGATAGAGGTTGAGGCCGCCCTGCGCCGCCGACGGTGGCTCAGAGTGAGCAGTTGGCTGACTCATGGCCGGCCCTCCGTCTGTCGCCCATGCTGCCTGGATTGGCGCCCATCGATCTGGGCAATGACCGCGATGGCCAGCCCTGCCGCAGCAATGTCGAAGAAAGCTGAAACAGCGATCGCCAGGGTGAGTTCCTCTCCGAGTAACGCAACGCGCTGCGGCGCCGCCCAAAAGTTATCGAGGAGGAGGGCGACCAACCAGGTGCCCCACCAGACACCGAGCAAGATTGGCATCGACATCGCTCGCCGAGATGCCCGGTTGGTTGCTGGGGTTGAGGGGTCGCTTCCCTTCCACAATTCGATCGCGATCCGCAGGGGAACCCAGAAGAAGGCGATCGGTACGAACCACCAGGCCACGGCGGACCGGCTGGTGAACTGCAGTTCCCGCGCGCCGAGTGCCGGCAGCTGCCGATAGGCGCAGCTGAACCAACGGAGGAAGGTAATGACGCATACGGCTCCGACGAGGAGCTGGAGCATGCTTCCGCCGATCAGCAGGGCATCGTAGCGCGACCCCACGCGCAGGTAGAAGTAGTCAGACACGACCGTAAGCGTGGATATGGTGGCCGCGATTGAGGCGACGAGGGACCCGATTGCCCACATCGCCAGCGAATGCGCCGATCGGAACGTGGGTGGCGGCACCTCGGCCGTCAACCTGCCGCTACTGAGCTGTGATGCCATCGTTCGACCTCCCTTCCTGATGGCGACAGCGTTGCAGCCGGATAGCGGAGGAATCGGGCGGGAAAAGGCGCAAGCGCTACTCATATCGGTGCTCATGCGGCCCAGCTAGTATTGGCTCGGGATTAGGCGAATGCATCGCTGGGGGCCGTTGGCGCTGGCGTCGCTGGTGGCAGTCCTATTGACGTGGCGAATGGCCCCGCCGCCGCCGTGCGTCCAGCTCGCTGTCACATCGTCCGAGGAGAAATCCAGCCTCCTGGTGCAACTCTCCGGCGAGTTTGAACGCAGCCGCCCGATGGTCGGCGATCGCTGCGTCGACGTCACCGTCACGCGAAAGCCCTCCGGCGCCGCTGAGCAGGCGCTCGCCCGTGGATGGAACGAGGCGATCGACGGACCGCGTCCCGATGCCTGGCTTCCCGCGGCGATCAGCTGGATCCTTCTGCTCGAAGACCAGCACCCCAATCTCGTCCAGTCAGACTCGCCCAGCCTGTTCCGTTCCCCCCTGGTTATCGGCATGCCGAGAGAGATGGCGATCAAACTTGGCTGGCCCGATAAGGACGTCGGATGGGCCGACCTACTCAAACTTGCGAGCAATCAGACCGGCTGGGGCACCTACGGTCGCCCTGATTGGGGCGCCTTCCGGCTCGGCAAGACCAACCCCAACATCTCTACGTCCGGGCTGCATGCGCTGATCGCCACCTACTTCGCCGCCTCCGGCAAAACCCGAGACCTGACCACCGCCACGCTCGCGGAGCCGGCGGTTGGGGCCTTCGTTATGGGGGTGGAGAACCCGGTCGTTCATTACGGCGATACGGTTTCAAACTTCCTCATCAATCTCCAGGCAGCGGACGATGAGGGCCGAGCGCTGTCCTATGTGTCCGCCGTGGCGATGGAAGAGAAGCAGATCTGGGACTACAACCAGGGCAACCCGAGGGGTGATCCCAAGGACCTCGGCAAACATCCGCCACCCACGGTTCCGCTTGTCGCCATCTACCCAAGGGAGGGGACCCTGGCGGCGGATCACCCCTATGCCGTTCTCAATGCGCCCTGGGTTACCGCGGCGAAGCGGCAGGCGGCGGAGGCATTTCTTCAGTTCCTCGAACGACCTGAGATCCAGGCTCGCTTTCAGGCCGCCGGCTTTCGCAACCAGCGAGGGATGCCAGGGCCGGTCATCAAAGTGGCGAACGGGATGCTGCCAAACCGGCCGGGGGCGTACCTCGAGCTTCCAACGGGTCAAGTGATCGGTGACATTCAGGCGTCGTGGAACGGGCTGCGCAAGCGCGCTCGCGTCCTGATCGTGATCGATCGGTCCGCCCTCAGCGGTGATAACGACGCGAAGAAGCTTGCCCAATCGGTGGACGACGGGTTGAGGCAACTGGCGGATGACGAGGTGGTCGGGGCATGGGACATCCCCAACGTCGCCGGCGCTGCCCAACCCTATTTGGAGATGCTGCCACTGCAATCCTTGGGGCCGCGTCGGGCCGAGCTTCAGTCTGCCATCGCTGGTAGCCGTTGGTCTTCAGATCCAAGATCCTTCCAGGATCAATGCCGTGCTGGTCATTGGCACGGGCGGTCGTAGCCCGGCCGATGCCAATAACTTCAAGACGCTGGCGGACCTCAGTGCCGTAGCAGGCGAAACCCCAGGAATTCACCTGTTCACGGTCGCGTATGGCAAGAGTCCTGATCAGAACGAATTGCAGCTCATGGCGAAGGCAGGAAAGGGAGGCTACTACGATGCTTCCGACCCATCGAGCGTGGCCCGCGCGCTGATCGCGGTCATCTCCAACTTCTGATGGCTGCTGCTGCGCGTCGTGAGATGACGGACCCTCTGGGCTGGGCGCTGGCCACTGGGACCTTCGTGGTCAACCTTCTCTTACGTGCCAGCCTGCTGCAGGCTACCGGGATAGCTGTTGTGGTTCTGCTCGTCAAGGTTAGCGCCGGGATGATGTGGCCTCGGCCCAAAGCTTCTGCACCGTCGCCCCAGCCGGTGCTCGTGCGGCTTGCGCGCGGCGGGCTGACCGCACGCCAGCTGGAGGTGGCAAGCCTTACACCGCTGGGCCTGAGCAATAAGGAGATCGGCCGCAAGCTCGTCCCACCGGTCAAGGAGCGCGGCGTCGACAAGCACGTAGCGGACATCATGCACAAGCTGAACGTCCACTCGCGCGAGGAGATCGCCGCCTGGTACGTCCGCTACGCGGCCGACGCGGAACGAAAAAAGGCATGCCTCGCCGGGGCCGTGTGGGGTCACCTGGTCGGCGATGCGCTCGGCGTTCCCTATGAGTTCGCGCCGGCCGGCGAGATCGGCGTGGTGACCTGGGGTCACAGGGGAGCGCATGGTCAGCCCGCCGGAACGTGGAGTGACGATGGAGGGTTGATGCTCGCTCTCCTGGATTCGCTGCTCACCGCGGGATTCGACCTGGCGGACCAGGCGAAACGATTTCTGCGCTGGTTGGACGGTCCAGATTACAAGCCGGGAATTGTCTTCGACGTCGGCCACACCACCAAAGCGGCTCTTGATCGCCTCAAGTCGGGCACGCCCCCCGAGCAAGCCGGCGGTCGGGACGAACATGACAATGGCAACGGGTCGCTGATGCGGATTCTGCCGGTCGCCCTCGTTGGTCACGGACTCGAGCCAGAGCGCCTGATCGACCAGGCCTGCCGCAGCTCCAAACTCACCCACGCCCATCCGCGCTCCCAGGCGGTATGCGCCCTTTACTGTCTCGTGGTTCAGTTCCTCGTTCGTGGTGAAACGAGGCGCGAAGAGGCGCTCGCGCAGGCGCTGGTCGCTGCATCCCGCCATCTGCCGCCGGGCGTCAAAGGCGAACTGGAAACCATCCGTCGATATCCCCAGCGGTCGGGAAAGACCTACGTCGTCGATGCCTTCTGGTCCGCCTGGGAAGCCTTTGCGACAAGCGCGTCGTACCGAGAGACCGTCGAGCGCGCCGTTCGCTACGGAAACGACACCGATACGACCGCAGCGATTGCCGGTGGGTTGGCGGGAGCCTACTGGGGTCTGGACGCAATTCCGGCGGATTGGCGTCGCGGCATGCGCGGACAAGAGACGGCCTCCCGTCTCGTCGACCGTCTGCTTCGAACGGCCTGATTTTCTCCGTTGCAGCGCCGGCGAGCAGTGTGAGCACTCGTATGCGTACCGGATGAGCCCTTTCCCCCTTAGGATGACCGCCCTTTGCCTCCTAC
>VBFR01000006.1 GCA_005889345.1 Chloroflexota bacterium | reverse complement strand
TTTTACGCAGAGGAAATCGACGACGTACGGTCCAATCGGAACTTGGCGACGGAAGTGGTGGCCACCGATCTGGTTCGCGCGGAGTCGGAACCAGAGACGAACCTCAGAATCTGTCATCTGCCCGCGCAGTTCTCGGGCTCGCTGAGGGTCGGGACGCAACGCGCCGGGCATAGCGATCATCAGCAACGTTACGCCCCGCCCTGCCCTCCGCTGCAATTGGGGGAGGGAAAAAGCAACACAGAGCCTGGGAGGGATAATGCCGGCCCGTTTCGGTAGGGTAAGACTGAAACTCACACGGACAAGGAGGACCTGAATGGGAAGGATCGTCGTTACCGAGTTCGTCTCCCTCGATGGCGTGATGGAGGATCCAGGTGGAAGCGAGCACTCGAAGCACGGAGCGTGGACCTTCAAGTTCAACCGCGGAGAGGAGGGCAACAAGTTCAAGGTCGACGAGGTCAACAACGCCGAAGTGCAGCTGCTGGGCCGGGTGACCTACGAGGGGTTTGCACAGGCCTGGCCCCAGAGAAGCGGTGACCCGTTCTCGGAAAAGTTCAACAGCATGCCCAAGTACGTCGTCTCAGGGACGCTGAAAAAAGCCGACTGGAACAACTCGACGATCCTCAAAGGCGACGTCGTTGACGAGGTCTCCAAGCTCAAGCAGAAGGTGCACGGCGACATCCTGGTGAGCGGCAGCGCCACGCTGGTGCAGACCCTGATCGCGAACGACCTCGTCGACCAGCTGAACCTGATGGTCTTTCCGGTCATCCTCGGGAGCGGTAAGCGCCTCTTCGGTGAAACAATCCCCCCGAAGACGCTGCAGCTCGCAGAATCAAAGACCGTTGGAGACGGCGTGGCCATCATGATTTACAAGCCGGCCGACAAGAAGTGACGACAGATGGCGGACGGAACTACGTAACCTGAAGGAGATCCGGCCCCGAATTCACTGATCCGTCACTTTTTCCGCGCAGACCGCGTTCATCGCTTCGACCTCTTGCGAGACGTTCAGTGCCACACTGAGTCAAGCTTCTTTCGCAGGAGGTGAATCCAATGTTTTCGAGCCTTTACAACCGCATTCGCGCACTGCTCAACCGTGAGGAAGGGCAGGGTATGGTCGAGTACGCCCTTATCCTCGTCTTGATCGCTGTCGTGGTTATCGTAGTTCTGATCATCCTCGGCAACCAGGTCAAGAACGTCTTCTGCAACATCTCGGGCGGTCTGGGCCAGTAGGCTTCAGCCGCAAGCGAGAAAGGGTCCCAACGCGGGGCCCTTTCTGTTTTGTTTAGGCGGCGGTCTCCTGGACGACCTGCGCGGCTCGGAGAATGCGGGTCGAGCGGAACACGACGACGAAGAACCAGTTGGTTGGTGTGCTGCCGACCCATGGTGTCGTCAATCACGCCCTGGCCGCGGGCTATGGGGCAGGGTTTCAACTCGCCTTCGCCATCGCCCTGCTCGGGTTTGCGGTCGCCGTCGTAGTGTTCCGCTCGACCCGCATTCTCCGAGCCGCGCAGGTCGTCGAGGAGACCGCCGCCTAAAGAAACAGAAAGGGCCCCGCGTTGGGACCCTTTCTCGCTTGCGGCTGAAGCCTACTGGCCCAGACCGCCCGAGATGTTGCAGAAGACGTTCTTGACCTGGTTGCCGAGGATGATCAGAACTACGATAACCACGACAGCGATCAAGACGAGGATAAGGGCGTACTCGACCATACCCTGCCCTTCCTCACGGTTGAGCAGTGCGCGAATGCGGTTGTAAAGGCTCGAAAACATTGGATTCACCTCCTGCGAAAGAAGCTTGACTCAGTGGCGGCCAGGGCGTGATTGACGACAGCATGGGTGGGCAGCACGCCAACCAACTGGTTCTTCGTCGTCGTGGCGGCAATCGTCCCCAGGAGCGCGATGCCGATCGATCCGCCGATCTGTTGCCCGACGTTGAGGAGCGCCGAGGCCAGGCCAGATTCCTGCGGCGTCGTGCCGGCAACCGCCATCAGCGTGAGCGGGACGAAGATGTTGCCCATCCCGACGGCGATCAGGAGCATAGGCCCAAGCAAACCGGTCAGGTACGTCGTCTGGTCATTGATCTGCGATAGCCAGAAGAGTCCGCCGGCAACCAGCAGCGGGCCGATCGTGATGAACGGCCGCGGCCCAAACCGGCCGACCAAACGGGCGACGATCTGCGCCGTGATGATGATCGCCGCAGTCAACGGGAGAAACGCGACCCCGGCGACGAGCGGGCTGAAGCCCAGGATGTTCTGCACGAACTGCGTCAGGAAGAAGAAGACGCCAAAAACCGCGACCCCGATGACAAGGGATAGGACGTAGGCGCCGTTGCGGTTGCGCTGCGTAAAGATGCTGAACGGCATCAGGGCATGCTCGTTGCGAAACTCGATCGCCAGGAACACGAGCAGCAGCACCGCCGCAACCCCGAGCGATGCGAGCGTCACCATGTCCGTCCAGCCGTAGGTAGCCGCGTGCGACAGACCGTAGACCAGGAGCACCATCCCGCCGGTCGCCGTCAGCGCGCCAGGCAGATCGAGCCGGCCGTCCCGCCCTGGGGTCGCCGCCAGCACGCGCGGGGCCGCGATCGCGAGCACGATGCCGATCGGCACGTTCACGAACAGGACCCACCGCCAGGTCGCAAAACTCGTGAGCAGGCCCCCCAGAAGCAGCCCGAGGGCGCCGCCAGTACCAGCCACCGCTCCGTAGACACCGAGCGCCCGGTTGCGTTCGGGGCCCTCGCGAAACGTATCGGCGATCAGCGACAGCGCGGTCGGCGCCACGATCGCGGCGCCCACACCCTGCGCCGCTCGGGCGATGATCAGCCAGGTCGCAGTGGTAGCGAATCCACCAGCCAGGGATCCGAGGGTGAACAGCGCGATGCCGATGACGAACATGCGGCGCCGCCCGAAAAGGTCGCCCGCCCGCCCACCGAGGAGCAGCAACCCACCGAAGGTGAGGGCATAGGCATTGATGACCCATTCGAGGCCCGTGGCGCTGAATTGCAGGGCTCGCTGGATCGAGGGGAGCGCGATGTTGACGATGGTGGCGTCCAGCACAACCATCAATTGGGCCGCCGCGATCACGGCGAGCGCGAGGCCGAGGTTGCGAGGCATTGGATTGGTATTCCGATCGGTCGTGGAAGCGGTCGAGATCTGAGTGCTCATGCGTCTAGAACCGCCGCCCGGCCGCCGATTATTCAAACGAGGACCCCCTACTTTCGAGTGATGACTTGGAGGGGTACGATCACCGCGTCATGATCAACGAGCAACCGACACAGCAGGAGACGCGACCGACCACGCCGGAGCCTTCGAGCGGCCGCTTGCAGGTCCTTGCCACCGAGCACTGGAGCCTGCTGGCGACGCGCTCCCTCACCAGATGGCCGCGATCCTGATCCTTACCGTGGTCGTTTTCGTCGGCCTTGTCACGATCGGTCGGGTCAGTACCCTCAACCGGGAGAACTTCCAGCTGGTTGCCGGCATGAACCGGCTACGCCGCGCGTACCTGGAAGCCTACCCGGACGTCGAGCCCTATTTCGTCGCGGGCAGTCACGACGACCTCCGCGGTTTCCAACTGACGATGAACCTTCCCGGCTTCGCAAAGCCGTCGTCGCCGATGACCATGATGACCCAGGGACTCCAGACGCTCCCGGCGATGCTGGGCGTGATCGTCAGCCTGGTAGCGGGGCTGCTGGGCGCGCTTGTCGCCACATCGTTCGGCGCCTCAAGCGCGACTTCAGTGGTCGTCGCCGCCGTGATCTTCTTTCTGCTTAACGTCCTGCTGGCCGCCGTCAGTCAGCGGGCCTTCTTCGAGTTCGTCCGCACGATGCCGGCCCGGTTTCCCTCGCCCAGCGGGCCGCCAGCTTAGGCCGTCTGTTCGATCCCGACCGCCACCGGTACCGCGGCCTCGGCGGGCTCGAGAAGGCGCCGGATCACGCCGTTCAATTCCTCGCACTTCTCGAGGATCAGTTGGCAGGCCCGCACGCGCTGCTCCGGTGACAGGTCCTCGGAGCTGAGGAGCTGTGCATAGCCGTTAATGACAGCCAGTGGCGTGCGCAGGTCGTGACCCAGCGCTCTGAGCTCACCGTCTCTGCCGTTCCCCACCACCTCGGACTCCTCCATGTATAAGGTTGTCCTCCCGCCGCCGATTGTCAAGGGTGGATTTTGCTGGGCTGCCAGAGCTTATAATGACTTTGAGGGAAAACCTGACAGCCTGTCACCCATTCGGAGGTGGTGTGCGGTGGTGCAATTCATAACCCTGGTTCAGATTCGACCGGGAGGCGCATCCGCTGAAACCGGCTCGCGGGTCGCGGCCCACGCGGCCCAGTGGGAGCATCTTCAGCACAAGATTCAGCTGGTGGGAGGCAGGGTTAACCAGACCTGGAATATCCTCGGCAACGACTACGACTTGATGTTCCTGGGCGACGCGGACGACCCGAGGACCCTTCATCGGATCGACGCTGTCTGCAAGTCGGAGGGGTATCCGTCGAGGACTCACCCGGCGATCGAGGCGGCGGAGTATGCCCAGCTGGTCGAGGACACGGCCGACATTCTGAGCTACGGCGCGTCTCGCCGGGCGCAGCCGACCGAACGGGACGAGGCTTAGCTGAGAGCCCTCGGCGCAACTAGCGTCGTCAGCGCCAGCAGGGCAAAGATCGCGCCGACCGGGTAGACGAGGCGATCGCCGTTCCCTCCGGCCCGCGCACGTACGGCATGCGCCAGATGTGCTCGTACTGACCGATGCCGCCGACCAGGCCGTAGCCGTCTGCAGCCAGCCGGTCGACAACCGCCTGGAGGTTGTCCACTTCGAAACAAACGTTGCGCAGCCCCAGCTCGTTGGACATGGCGTCGGGCGACCCCGGCTCGTGGTTGGGCCGGATGAAGCTCGACAGCTCCAGCCCAGTTCCTCCGTCGGGCGGCCGCAGCGTGACGATCTCGGAACGGGAGTTCGGTATGCCAATGACGGTGTCGACGAACTCGCCTTCCATGAACATCCTGCCCTCAACCTCGAAACCCAGGCCGACGAAGAACGCCGTCACCGCGTCGAGGTCCCCGACCGTGATGCCGACGTGGTCGAAGCGCATCCTCCTGTCTTAGTCCCGCTGGTGTAGGTAGTCCATGACTCCGGACCTAGGCTGGTCTACGCGGACTCGGAGCGAAATGCTTTTATTTTGGTGGTGCGCGGATCCTTCATTAGTTTTTTGTACTTTAGTGAGTTAACAGCAATCAGCGCTACTTTACCTTCGGCGTTGTTGTGGATACCCCAGCCGTAGCGCTTCGCGAGCGCCGACACGCGCAGGTGCGGATGGCCTTTGCTCAAGAACGTTTGGCGCTCTTTGGGCCAGATGGCCTTTGGGATGTTATGGAGGACAGCGTACGTCTCAAACGCAATGTCTTCTTCGGTGTATTTATAAGGATGATTGGCGATCATCTCGTACTCAATCACCGGCTTCGTCTTCTTGCCGCCTTTGGGCTTCGGCACTTCTGCTTTCGTGGCCGGACTGCCCTCAGCGATCTCTATCAAGGTGTTGTAGTAGTTCATCGCTACTTAGGAGCGGGGGGTCGCTCGAGTGGACCCGTTCCCGCGCCTCGTGGTCAAGGATCTGCGACAGGTCTGAGGCGTCGAGGCCGAGCGCCAGACCGTGATGCGGCTTTCCCAGAGCTTCTGCTCTTAGGCGCCCTCCCCGATGCCTGCCGGGCGGAGAGCGCCCGCCAACTTTTCGGGAACATTGGCGCCGCCCGACGCCTGTCGGGCGTCTCGGACACGCTTGTAGGTGAGGAAGGCGATGTCGCCATCGATGGTCTGGATGTTCACGAGGCGCATGGGTCTCTTGTCGCTGATCTCGCCGAAGAGACGCTGCCCGGCCCCGAGCACGACCGGGTAGATCTTCAGCCGCAGCTCGTCGACGAGGTCGTGCTCCATTAGCGTGCGCA
>VBFR01000222.1 GCA_005889345.1 Chloroflexota bacterium | reverse complement strand
GGTGACGGTGCCCATTCTCAGCGGCAGCGACGTGACGCTCCTCGAATGGCAGACCGGAAAGGTCATATGGCGACAGGCCGGTGATCCGGCCATGGTCGGCCGTCCCGCCTTTGCGATGTCGCAGCCGAACGGCACGGCCATGGCGATCGGGGTCGGGGGCGCGGATCGTAGCGGGGCGCTCGACCAGCTCTGGATCGTCGCTGCCGACGGCCAGGCGACGCAGGTCGTGAAGGGGTTGCTCTACGCCCCGTTCACCGGCGCCTTCTGACGCGACCGGCCCGTGAAGAGCAAGTATCCATAGAGAAGTGCGCCGCTCGTCAGGCCGACGGCGACCTTGACCGCGGTCGGCGCGTCCGATGGGCTGAGGTTTCCCTCGATGATGCCAGCAATGATCAGCATGGGCGCCATGCCGGCCAGGATGATGACCCCCTTCCGCGCCGCGAGGACGAGCGCATCGCGGCGGCGGTAGGCACCTGGTAACAGGATCGCCCAGCCCATCATCAGGCCACTGGCTCCGGCCGCCACCACGACGGACAGCTCGATCACGCCGTGCGCGATCACGAAATCGAGCAGCCCGGGCGCGATGCCGTAGGCGTTGGTGAGGCCGAGCAGGCCGCCCAGCTGGATGCCATTCGTCATCAGCACGTAGACCGTCGGCAGTCCGAGGAGCACGCCAAACGCGAAGGCGAGGATCGACACGTTGATGTTGTTCGTCATGATCACGCCCGACATCAACGCCCGGGTGTCGGGCGAGATCTGGGTCCAGAGTTGATGGTTGTGAACTCCCTGCACGATCTGGGCGGGGACGAGCGAGTAGGCCAGCTTGGGGTCGAGGCTGACAGCGATGAACGCGATCACCGCCGGGCCGAACAACAGAAGGGCCGCCGCGATCAGGTAGGGCGCCGCCTCGCGGTAGGTCTGCGGCAGGGTGCGTTTGTAGAAGACGGCGATCCGCTCACCAAGGTTTCCACCCTGCCGGTAGACCGCCGCGTGACCGCGCGCCACCAGGCCGTTGAGGTACCCGGCCACCGGCTCGGTGGGCCAGTCCCGCTTGGCTCGGGCAAGGTCGGCGGTCGCGCGGCGATAGAGCGCGGCCAGCGAGAGGACCTCGGTCGGCAGCAGCCCACCGACGCGGCTCGTCCCGGCTCGCTGCAGCAGTTTTTCCAGGCGGTCCCACTCGGGACGCCGCCGGGTCACGAACTCATCGGCGCGCATCTATTCCATGATGACGCACCGGGCACCGAAATCTCTCCCCGAACGGGCGTTAGACTGCAGGCGTGCAGCCGCCGGATGCCTCGGACGACCTGGTTGTCTCCACGCCGGAACGGGTGGCGTTCCAGTACGAGATCGCCGGCATCGGGAGCCGGTTCCTGGCGCAGTTCATCGACGTGCTTGTCATCACGGTCATCCAGATCGTCATCACTATCGGAGCGGCGGCGCTCGGAGGCATCTTCAACTCGATCCAGATCTTCGGGTTGGTAGAGCTAATCCTCACGTTCGTCCTGATCGCGGGGTACTTTCTCATCAGCGAGGCCGTCTGGAATGGACAGACGCTAGGTAAGCGGTACGTGCGTCTACGCGCGGTGGGTGACCATGGCGAGCCGCTGACGATCAGCCAGGCGGCGATCCGCAACCTGGTCCGCGTGGTCGACTTCCTGCCGGCGTTCTACGCGATCGGTATCGTCACCATGTTCAGTAACAGCCGGGCCAAGCGGCTTGGCGATTTCGCCGCCGGCACCCTGGTCGTTCGCGACCGTGAACGCATCAGCCTTTACGACCTGGCGAGCACCGCGCCCGCATCCGCGCCTCAGCCAAAGCCCGTCTCGTCCATCTGGTCAACCCCCAGCACGGACACCCCCGTGGCCGGCGAGCCGCCAGCCGCCGTCGCGCGCCCGGTGGATCCGGCACTGCGCCGCCTGGTGGTCGCCTACGCGGCCCGGCGCGAATTGCTCCCCGCGTCTCGGCGCGAGGCGCTGGCGAAGAGCGCGGAATCGGCGCTACGCGCGGCGCTGCCGGATGTCGTCGCCGCCGCTGGTCCGTTGGCGGCGCTCGACCAGCTCGCCGCGCGCGAAGGAATCTCTGCCGTGCGACCCGTGCACCACAACGCCTCGAGTGCGATGACCTGGGGCGTGACGACACTGATCTTTTTCTGGATGCCGATCATCGCCATCCCGACCGGCATCCTCTCGATCGTCTTCGGTGGCGATGCCGTGAAGGCCATTCGGGCGGAGCCTCAGAAGTATCAGGGTGAGGACAAAGCTCGAACCGGCCGCCTGCTCGGGATCATTGGGCTGGGCATCTCGAGCGTTCTGCTGCTGATCTTCGTTCTCGCCGTCGCCTTCGGAAACGGCTAGAGGTGCTGGCGCCCGGCAATGCCGGTGTCGACCGGGTGCCACCATTCCACCCTGGACTCGCCGAGCTTCCAGCAGAGAAACACGGTCTCGCCCTCGCGCTGGTGCAGGAAATCGATCAACCCGATGGCGTGATCGCGCAGCACGATGCCCCATTCCTGCAGCTGGCGCAGGTCGCGTTCGAGCGTCCTCTGCAACTCGGACAGATGACGCGCGGGAAGGCCCCCGCCGTTGTGTGACGCCTTCTCCCTGACGGCCGCCACCGTCTTATCCTGGGCCAACGCTTCCTGCGTGGCGCGAATGCGCTCGAGCAGTGGCTTCAACTGGGGCACGAGGGCATTGGCCTCCTCGACGCTGTAGAACTTCTCCGGCATGCGCGCGCCTCAGGCGGCGGAGATAGGAGTCATGGCGCGCAAGCGGGCAACCATCCCCGGCAGCCGATCGAGGACGAGCTCGATCTCGCTTTCCGTGTTGCCCTTGCCGACCGATAGTCTCAGGCTACCCAGCGCCCGTTCCCGCGGATAGCCGAGCGCGAGGATGACGTGACTCGGTTCGAGCGAGCCCGAGGTGCAGGCCGATCCCGAAGAGGCGGCGAAACCGTCCATGTCGAGCTGGAGCAAGAGCGATTCCCCTTCCACACCATCGAACAGGAAGCTGGCGTGGTGCGGAAGGCGCTTCACCGGGTGACCGGTGAGCTCGGCACCTTGGATCCGGCCGAGGACGCCCTCGATGAGGCGGTCGCGCAACGCGGTGAGGTGCGCCGTGTTCTTCGCCATGTCGCGCTGCGCGATCCCGATGGCTTTTGCCAGGCCCACGATGCCGGCGACGTTCTCCGTCCCGGCACGGCGGTTGCGCTCATGCCCGCCTCCCAGCATCTGCGGGAGAAGCCGCACGCCCGAGCGAACCACCAGACTGCCCACCCCCTTGGGGCCGTGCAGCTTGTGGGCCGACATGGAGAGCAGGTCGACCCCGAGCTCATCGACACGTGTCGGGATCTTTCCAGTGGACTGCACAGCGTCGGTATGGAAGTAGGCGCTGCTTCGCTCGCGTGTGATCGCGACCAGCTCGCGGATGGGCTCGATGGTGCCGATCTCGTTGTTTGCATGCATGATGCTGACCAGGATCGTGTCGGGCCGGAGCGCCCGGCCCAGGTCGGCGGGATCGACCAACCCGGTGTGATCGACGGGGAGTCGCGTCACCTCGAAACCGATCTGCTCCAGCGCGTCCGCCGAGCGGAGCACCGCATCGTGCTCGATCGTGGAGGTGATCACGTGACGTCCGCGGTCGGCGTTGCGCTGCGCGATCCCCTGGAGTGCGAAGTTGTCGCCTTCCGTGCCGCCCGATGTGAAGACGACTTCCTTGGCCGCTACACCGTAATAGGCGGCGACCTCGTCGCGGGCCTGGTCGATCGCCTGGCGCGCCCGTTGCCCGAGCCCGTAGACGCTGGAGGCGTTGCCGAACTCGTCGGTGAGGTACGGCATCATCGCCTGGAGCACCTCGGGATCGAGCGGCGTGGTCGCTGAATGGTCGAGGTACACCATCGACATCATTCTATTGTGAGCCGGCTCAATTTTCGCCGCCCCGTGTGGCGGGCAGGGTGGGGCTTACGGGGACGTCGGGCGGGAGCGACGCCCATGCGTCAGCTCTTTGAGTGACCCGTTGAACACCTTCATGTACTCGTGGACGTCGAGCATCTCATCGGTACTGATCGGACCTTCCTCGGCGGCCTTGGGGAGGCCGTCGGGATGCTTGGCCTTCTTGAGCAGCAGGACCGCGACGAAGCTGACGCCGCAGTTGGCGCAGGTCACCTCCACCGTGCAGTGACCATCCGCTTCATTGAGGAGCTTGACCTGGCAGTCGGCCAGCGCCTGGGAGCACGCGAGGCACTTGTAGTACTTGGCGCGCTCCTTGATCAGGGCGATCAGATTCACTGCTGTTCACTATAGAGGGCACTCCGGCGCTTGGCCAAGGGCCCGAATCGTGGATCAGGCGCCCAGCCGGTAAATTCGGATCTGTGGGCCGGGCCTGACCCACCCCCCATATCCGGCGAGCGGCACATAGTAGGTGTCGATCGGGTCGAACACACTGTCCGGACATCCGTTCGTCGGTGAAAAGCTCGCCAGCGGTGGTCCTTGTGCCCGCAACGCTTGCTCCAGGGGGCTGACCGTCCCGCAGCCGGTGCCGGGTGTTTCATAGCCGACGACCACGTAGGAAATCCCCTCGTTCCGAAAACTGTCGAGCGATGTCAGCTGGAGATCGTCGCGCGTCAACTCTCGGATGGTGTACTGGGTTTCGAGCCGGCTGTCGAGGAACGAGGCGATGTAGGGGGTCGTCGCGCCGTGACTGTGTTCGCCGCTGTCGACCATCGCCTGATCGTGGGCCGGGCAGGCCATGTAGGGCACCGCGGCCCGGCCGCCCGGGGGCACGTGCTGCGCCAACCAGTCGAAGGCGAGCGTGCGGGTGTCGGTCTGCGCAATCAAAAGGTCGTAGCGAACGTCGTGAACGAGCGGGGCGACCGCGATCAAGACGAACGCCGCGGCCAGCGCCAGTCGCCGTCCACGACCTGCTGCGGTCAACTGCACGAGCGCGGCGAGTGCCCGACCACCGAGTAGCAACAGCAGCGGAATCATCGGGTCGGCATAGCGCAAGAAGACCGAACCGCCGGCGCCGATCAACAGGAAGTAGACGAGCAGGAACGTCAGGATGATCCAGTCGGCCGGTTGCCGTCGCCACGCTGCATAGCCGACCCCGATGACGGCCAGCAGCACCAGCGCCGGATCGATGCCAAACCACAGCGCGACACTCAGTCGCACCCAACCGATCGCCGGTGCAGTCGCCCTCCCTAGGTGCGTAAAGATGTAGCCGATGCCGTGCTGGGTCATTCCTGGATCGAGCACCAGGAAGGGGGAGGTGAGGATGAGGGTGACGACGCCGACGACGCCGATCAGTGCCAGCCGGGCGAGCAGCCGCGGCCATCGGATGCATTCCGCGCGCGCGCGCAACGTTTGTGCCGCGGCGATCCCCGCGAAAACGAGAGCGCCGTTGTACTTCAGGCTGGCAGCCACGCCGAGCGTGATCCCGTTGATCAGGAGCGGCCGGAGGCCCCGCAACGGCAGCGTCCGGTAAGCGATGTACATTGCCGCGACACAGGCGAGGCTCAGCGGGATGTCGAGCGTCCCGAAGTGGCTGTCGCGGACGTGGAGAAAGGCGACCGCCAGCGCCGCCGCTCCGAAGAACCCCGCGAGCCACCCGTAGGCGCGGCGCCCGAACTCGAACACGAGCAGCACCGTGAGGCTGCCGATCAGGGCGTCGAGGACGCGAACGCCGAGATAGCCCGACGCTTGATCGGAGACCAGGCCCAGCAGACGGAACGGGGCCAGCCAGGCCGCCGCGACATAGAAGTAGAGATGGGGCCAGTCCGCGAAGTGGGGGTTCAGGACGCCGTGGAAGATGATGCCCATTGCCCGGCCCACCGTGACGTCCTCGTCCGGTCGATACAGGGCTGGCAGGCCGAAGTTGATCCCCCAGAGCCGCAGCCCGGCGGCGACGACAAATAATCCGGCGACCGCGCCGGCGGCGAAGCGGGGCGGGCGGTCCGGGTTAGCTGCCGACGAGGTCCGGCCGGGTAGGGCCGTAGAGATCGACCGGCACCGGCGTGGGCTCGTGCTTCTTCGCTTCGAGCTTCTTCACCGCGTCGATGGCGGCAGTGGTGGCATCACCGACGGCCGTGGTGATCTGTCGGGTCAGCTGTGACCGGACATCGCCGGCGGCGTAGACGCCCGGCAGGCTCGTCTGCATCGTCGAGTCGGTTACCAGGAATCCCAGCGGATCGTGCTCGACGTGTTCCCGATGATCGAAGAACTGAACGTTCGGCTGGAAGCCGATGAAGACGAAGAGCCCGGTGACCTTGAGCGGCCTGGTCTGCCCGGTGACCACGTCTTTCAATGTGATCTCCTTGACCTCGCCGTCCTCACCCTTGACTTCGCTGACGGTCGTGTTGGTGATCAGCTCGACCTTGGGGTTCTTGCGGGCCGCCTCGACGAGGATGGCCTGGGCGCGAAACTGCTCGCGACGGTGGATGATGTAGACCTTCTTTGCGTAGCGCGTCAGAAAGACGCCCTCCTCCAGCGCGGCGTCGCCGCCCCCCACGACCGCGACCTCCTCCTCTTTGAAGAAGGCCCCGTCACAAACGGCGCACTGCGACACGCCACGCCCCTGGAACTCGCTCTCGCCCGGGATGCCCAGCTTCTTCGGCTCGCCGCCCGCCGTCAGAATGATGTAATCCGCCGTGTACTCTCCGTCCTCGGTCTCCACGACGTGCTGCCCACCGTGACGGCGGATACCGGTGACGCGAACGGTCTCCAGGTCGACGCCGAACTTGACGGCCTGGTCGGCCATGCGCTGCGCCAGCTCAGGGCCGGTGATATGGTCGAAGCCCGGATAGTCCTCGATCGCCTCGGTGTTGAGCAGTTGGCCGCCCGGGGCGCCGCGCTCCAGCACCACGGTCTTGACCCGCGCCCGTCCGGCGTACAGGGCCGCGGTCAAGCCGGCTGGCCCGGCGCCGATGATGACCACGTCGTAGTGACGGTCTTTTTCCATCGCTTGCGAAGCTCCCATGTTATCTAAGCCCACTCCTGACTCCAGTATTCCCAAATTCGCCTCGCCTGAACGGGCAGGACTCGCCGTCGTGCGACGTAACCTCGGGCGGTATATAACTGCGGAAGTGGATGCCTGAGGACCATAGCACCGGCACGGCGGCGTTCGCTTCCTCCGCAAAGGTCGTGGCACTGCCCCAGGCGGACACGACCCAGGGTCAGGACCACGTCACCTGGGCATACCAGACGCATGTCACAGCCATCTACCAGTACATCTACAGCCGAGTCGGGAACCGCCCGGATGCCGAGGACCTCACCGCCCAGGTGTTCATGAAGGCGATCAGCGGCATGCGCAGCGATGTCTCGGTCCCGGAGTTGCGCAGCTGGCTCTACCGGGTGGCGCAGACGACCCTGGCCGACCACTGGCGTGGGTACTACGCCGAGGACACCGGCGAGCTGGACGACGACGTGACCCGGCCGCCAGCCCCTCGGGAGAATCCGGAGGCGGTGCTGCGCGTGGACTCTCTGCTCGCCACCCTCCCCGAAAGTTACCGGCGGGTACTGGAGCTCCGCTTCTTGCGCGGCTACTCCGTGCGCGAAACGGCGCAGGAGCTCAACCTCAGCGAGACCAACGTCAAGGTGTTGCAGTTCCGGGCGCTCAACCGCGCCGGGCGCGACCGCGGGAGGGCGACGTGAACGACGATCCCGAGCAGCTCGACAAGCACGTCGAGGACCTGCTGCAGGACCACAGGCCGGAGCGAACCCCGCTCGCCGACGAGGCCGCCCTGCGTGCCCGCCAAACCGCCGCCATGCTCCGAGCCGCCAAGCCGGGAGCCGGCCTCCCGTCGAAAGAGTTCCTGGAACGAATGCAGGGTTCGATCCACGAATGGGTCGGAGAGCGGTCGGCGCGGCCGCAGCCCGCGGGGCGTCCCAGCCGCAGGTCGCTGCTGCTGACGGGTGCCGCGGGCATCGCCGCCGGGGTGGCGGCTGCCGTTGGCATCGACCGGCTCGCGACGCACACGGCTCCGACATCGAACCAGCAGCTGGTTGAAAACGGCAGCTGGAAAGCGGTCAAAGCGCTGGCGGAGCTTCCGGAGGCCACGCCGGTCGCGTTCCGCGCGGGAGCCATCGAGGGATTTCTCATCCGTCACGGACAGGAGGTCCGGGGTTTGTCCGCGGTCTGCACCCACATGGGTTGCATCCTCAACTACAGCAAGTTCCGCGATCAGTTCGAGTGCCCCTGTCACGGCGCGACCTTCAAGAAGAACGGCCAGGCAACCGACCAGTACGACACACCGCTCCCGACACTGCCCTCCTTGCAGGTGCGGATCCAGCGCGGACAGGTCGAGGTCTACACGGTCTAGCCGTGACTCTCGCCCGGGTCAAGCCGTAGCGGTCGCCGCCGGGACGTAGACCTTGCCGCGATCGAGGTAAGCGGCAACGCGATGCACCCTGTAGGTGGGCTCGCCGAACTTCTGGCGCGCGCCGGCGACGATGTCGGATTTGAGGAAGGCATCGATCTGGTCGCGCCGCTCCCAGAGGTAATTGCCCCCATACTCGCGGGTGTCGGGGTCGTAGACGAAGGCTTTTGAAATCAAGCCCGGCATATTGACGTAGAGGTTCCGCGCCCGGTCCTCCATGAGTGCCGGGATCGTGGACCAGTCGGTGTCCTCGGGCAGGGTGAATCGCATGGTCAGCGTGAACATTGGGTCCGCCTCCTCCACTGATATGGGGTGATGGTACGCTCGCCCCAGTCCATTCGGAGGGTACTTCATGGCTCGGATCGCGTGGGTCGAGGACGACGAGGCATCGGGTGAGATCGCCGACGTCTACCGTGAGCTGAAGCGAACATCGTCGAAGGGGAACGTCCCCGACATCCTGCGGACGATGAGCCTGCGACCCGACTTCCTGCGTGCCATCGATCAGGCGAGCCGGCTGCATTTCACTGACGGGGCACTCAGCCGTGCTGAGCACGAAATGATCGCTTCTTACGTCTCGGCGCTAAACCGCTGCCACTATTGACTCAGCAGCCATGCCTGGTTCCTGCAGTTGCAGGGAGAACAGTACTCGAAAGCTGCGGCGGCGCTCCGCGACGGGGACCTCGACGCCGCCGACCTGACGCCGAAGCACCGGCTGCTCCTGGAATTCGTCGAGACGCTGACCCTCCACGCCTACCGCATCACTGACGAGCAGGTCCAGCGGCTCCGTGAGGTCGGGTGGACCGACGCCCAGATTGCCGAGGCTGTCTACGACGGCGCGCTTTTCAACCTCTTCGTGCGCCTTGCCGATGCCTTCGACATCCACCCCGATCCCGCATATGATGCGGCGGGCGTACCCGGGGTGCTGGGCCGACCCGACAGCGCCTGACGCTCAGGGCCTACTGCACCGTGGCGCTGTCCAGCAGCTGGGCCACCACTGACGAGCTCGGCTCGTCGAGCAGGAAGATCAAGTCGTAGTAACGGGTGGTCGTGGTGATCCGGACCTCGTGCACGAGCGCCGCACAGCCGCCGCCGGCCAGCCGGATACCGGATACCCGGTCGGTGGCGGGAAGGTCGCCGACAAGGACCTGCTCGGCGGATCGCGCGGTCCACGCGGACCGGGGAGGCAGGCCGGTTGGCACCTTAGTCTCGGTGGGCGCTTGGTCCTTCGCGCCACTGTCTACGTAGAGCAACGTCATGGGCCCGTTCTTGAAATGCGCCTCCGCCCTCCCCGGTGCCACCGACTGGAACTGATAACCAACCGGCAGCCAGATCTTTAACGAATCGGTCGCGGCCGGGCTGATTGGGTAGTTGGTCGTATAGCGGCCGCTCAGCCAGCCGTCCCGGCCGTCGCTCAGGCGAATTCGATACCAGGTGCTGCCGTCGGGATTGGTCTGTTGGCCCTGAAGGGTCAATTGCGTTCCGGTCGCCAGCGTTGTGAGGCGCGTCGCCGACGATGATGGGGCGGCCCGCACGTTGACGCCATCCGAGGCATGCACCCAGGCGCTCCGCGGGATCGTATCGCTTTGTTGGACCCTGTGGACTACAACGTCTGAACACGTGCCACCAGCCGAGGGGGTCGTACCCGGCGAGGGCGAGCCGTTGGCCGGGACGAGGCTCGACGTATGCGAACCGGACAGCGATAGGGCGATGTGATGGTCCCAGGGTCGTAACACGGCGAGCCCGACCTCAGCACCTAACAAAGCGAGGACCAGGCCCCATGCCGCCAGCTCGAGCTTTGTCACGATCCTAGCCGTGTCCCGGGTTGTCTGGCGTCGCCGTCACGATGGCGGCGTTTGACTGCTGGGTGCTCGCGTTATCGATCGTGCACATCACGGTGGTGGTCGCGTTGAACCCGACGTCCGGCACGACCTGCACTTGACAACTTCCGAGGACCTGCCGAGAGGCCGTGTCCGCCATGCTGAAGGTGATGGTGGCTGGCGCCCGGGCATGGAGTAGCCCGCCGAGATTCTTGAGCAACGCCGAGACAACGCACGGCGAGCCGCATCGCGACGTGTCGACTGATACGACCGTATAGATCGGAGGCAGGGTCGTGAGGTTCGAGAAATCAATCACATCAGCGGGCGCCGAGATCCCAAAGTCGTGGTTGTAATTGACGAAGCGAAGGTCGGCGTCGCGAATGCCGTCAACGACAACACCATGCTTCAATCGCACGCGAAGCACCCGGTAGGGCGCCTGCGCGGTGATGAATACGTCTCCCCGCGCGCCGGACAGCTCGACTGCATCGACTCCATCGACCGACATGTGGTCGGTGCGCTGCGTGGTCGCCTGCCCGAGGAACGTCGACCCGAAGATGACTCCATCGGTCAGGTCGGTCAGCTGGGGGACGTGGCCCGCCGAGCCCTTCCACCAACCATTGCCTGCCGCCTTGACAAAGCTTCGAGAAACAAGATCGCTGCCCATGTGCGTCGACAGAAACTGCTGCCCGCGAAAATAGGCATTATTGCCAAGGATGATCGCCTCGAGCTTGATGTCAGCCGTCGCAATCGTCACGCGCTCGGAGCTGGGCCGGCTCAGCTGCAAGTCGATCGACCACCGCTTGCTGCCTTCGCTGTACGACCCCGTGATCTCGAAGCTGTCCGCCGCGACCAGCGTGCCGGTGGCGCCGCTCTCCAGGCTGCGCGTCGTGGGCAGGTCCAGGCTGAACGGGAGATCACAGCTCGAGAGCGCGCCGACGATGACGGCGCCGGCGATGACGGTGCCGACCGACCCGGCCCGCGGCCGGTACAACGCCTGTGAGAGCGAGCGAAATGCTAACAAGGCCTTGGCTGTAACGACTTGAGCAATCGAACCGTTACTCAACGGTGAGCGCCAAGCGGAGAGCGGTGCGCCTCTTCGGCCGGGAGTACGCGGTCATCCTTCCCAGCCTGCGCGATCCCCGGATGCACGTCGCTGCGGTGCTGGTGACGCTCCAGGTGCTGGGCCAGACCGTGCTCGGCTTCCGTCTCTCGGTGGCCCAGATTCTCATTTGTCTTCTGACCGGCGCTCTCATCGAGTTCGTGGTGGCCTTCTTCAAGGACAGCGCCATCATGTGGCCGGCGAGCGGATTACTGACTGGCAACAGCACGGCCTTCATCCTACGAACTCCCGGCACGCTCCACGGCCAATGGTGGAGTACGCATGGGATCTGGATCTTTGTCGGCGTGGTCGCCATCTCGATGGCGTCGAAGTACCTCATCCGCTGGCGTGGGCGGCACATCTTCAACCCTTCGAACCTCGGCCTGGTCCTCGCTTTCGTCGCGCTGGGCCCCAAGCTCACGGAGCCACAGGATCTGTGGTGGATCCCGCCCGGTCCATGGCTGATCGTGACCTACGCCGTCCTTCTGATCGGGGGGCTGTTGATCGCGTGGGAGCTGCGATTGCTCGGCCTCGAGCTGGCCTTCATGGCTGGGTTTGCGGCCTTTACGGCCCTGGCGCTTGCTCTGGTGCCCGACCATTGCATGGTCGCCAGCTGGCACGTGGCCCCCATGTGCGGACGGGAACTCTGGCAGATCCTTGTCACCTCTCCCGAGCTCCTGGTCTTCGGCCTCTTCATGGTTCCGGACCCGCGGACCGTTCCCGACGGCCGAGTGGCGCGGGTCGCGTTCGGCATTCTGGTCGCCATTCTGGCGGTGCTGCTGATTGGTCCCACCACGTTGGAGTTCTGGACCAAGACCGCGATCCTGGCGAGCCTCGTCATCGCCTGTGCACTGCGCTTTGTTGTGGCGCGGTTTCTTGCGCCACTCGAAGGCCGGGAGAGGCACAGGGCCGGGAGGCGTCGCCCGGGCTGGCGCCTACCGGCTGCGCTCGCCCTGGCCCTTGTCCTTATTGGCACCCTTCCTGTGGCCGCCGATCTATCCACGCACAGCCCTGAGCCGGCCGCCGGGCTCGCCGATGGTTCGACGCCAAGCCTCGTGCTCACCGTCGGAGCCGGGCCCGCCATCGGGGGCTGGGTCTCCGACTCGGCGGCCGCCGCTCTGCCACCGCCGAGCGGTTCGGGGCCCGCCTCCGCATCGGCGCAGCTGTGGATCCTGCCGACGATCCCAGATGTCACCATCGCCTCGAATGTGGTCGCCTTCGATCAGTCCGTGCCAAAGAGCGCAAGGAGGATGGCGCACGACGCGGTGCTCGACCTCATCATCGAATCCGAAGCGCGTCGCGCCCACGACGTGAAACTGGCAGAAACCGGGGCCACCGGCGACGGGCTCAAGGAATTCACCGACGTCATCAACCAGGACATCGCGGCCGGCAAGATCATCCAGAAGACGTACAGCTTCGATAAGGTCACCCTCAACCTGTTCCTTCCGAAGTTCAGCAGCCAGGCGTCACGCCTGGTCGGCGTGACCTTGACCGGAACCTCGACCTTCATCACCAGGGATGCGTCGGGCAATGTGTTGTCGCAGAGCAGCACGCCGTATTCGAAAAGCTGGGGTCTCGACGCCGCCGCAAACGTCAGCTACCAGGTGATCATCAATGACTACACGGACCTGAGCCCTGCCCCCTGATCCCGTAGTGCTATTGGCGGACGATGGCCGGCGCGCGCCCGCGTAAGACGAACTTCTGGATCTTTCCCGTTGCCGTCTTGGGGAGTTCTTCCACGAAGTTGAACCACTGCGGAACCTTGAAGTGCGCCAGCTTCGCCCGGGCGAACTCTCGAAGCTCCTCCTCGGTCGCCGTCTGACCGGGTTTCAGCACGATAAAGGCGCAGGGCGCCTCGCCCCAGCGCTCGTGCGGCAGGCCGACCACGGCCACCTCCTGGACCGCGGGATGACGCAACAGACACCCCTCGACCTCGATCGATGAGATGTTTTCACCGCCGCTGATGATCACGTCCTTCAGGCGATCGCGGATCTCGGCGTAGCCGTCAGGGTGGACGACGGCGGCATCTCCGGTGTGGAACCAGCCATCGCGGATCGCCTTCGCCGTGGCTTCCGGATCCCGGTAGTACCCCTTGAGTACCACGTTGCCGCGCACCACAATCTCGCCGATCGTGTTCCCGTCGTGGGGCACTTCTTCGCCGGTTTCCGTGTCCACGACACGCAACTCACCTGAGGTGATCAGCTCCACGCCAGTCCGCGCCTTGATGGTGGCCCGTTCAGCCGCCGGCATTAAGGCATGTTCCGGCAGGGGATCGCAGACCGTGATGAAGGGTGAGGTCTCCGTCAGCCCATAGACCTGGGTGACTTCCCAGCCGAGTTCACCCTCGAGGCGCTCGATGGTGGCGGCGGCCGGAGGGGCACCCGCGGTCACGACGCGCACGCCACGTGGAACCTCGCCGCGGACATCGGCGGGGGCATTGGCGAGGCCGATGAGGACGGTCGGTGCGGCGCACAGCCAGGTCACGTGCTCCTCGCGGATCAATCGGAAGACGGCCGCGGGGTCCGGCTTTGGCAGACAGATATGGGTGCTCGCGGCAGCGGTCACGGTCCAGACAAACGTCCATCCGTTGGCGTGGAACATGGGCAGGGTCCAGAGGTAGCGGTCGCCGATCCCCAGCCGGAGATGGAGCAGTGTTCCGACGACGTTCAAGTAGGCGTTGCGGTGGGTGATCATGACGCCCTTCGGCCGCGCCGTCGTCCCACTCGTGTAGTTGATGGTGAGTAGGTCGCCCTCGCTGATGTCCGGGTGGATGAGGTCCGGCGATTCGGCCTTAAGGGTCGCCTCGTAGTCGAGCCATCCGGGGCGGGAACCTGTCAAGCCGACGAACTGTTTGACGTTCCCGATCCGGTCGCGAATACCGTCCACGCTTTCGAGATAATCCTCGGTCGCGCAGACGACGGTTGCCCCGGAGTGGTCGATGATGTAGGCGAAATCGTCGGCCGTCAGGCGGTAGTTGACCGGGACCAGCACGGCGCCGATCTGCGGCACGGCGTAAAACGACTCGAGCTGCTGGTGGACGTTCGGTGCGATGTAGGCGACGCGGTCGCCCTGCCGAACGCCAAACCGCTGGAGCGCGGTTGACCATCGGTCGCAGCGGTCGAAGAACTGCTCGTAGGTGAGCCGCAGGTTGCCGTCGACGACCGCCTCGCGTTGCGGATGCAATCGCCGAGTCCGCCGCATGAACTCGAGTGGCGTGAGCGGCGTCTCCATGATTAAGACAATACGCCGTGGGGGGCCGGTGGCCAGCACGCGGCCACCAGCCCCTTCAAAGCCGGGCGCTCCTCAGTCGCGGCGGCTGCTCCGGTCATCGCCGCCTTCATTGTCGTGCGGGAGGGCGAGCTTCCAGACGGTTCCGCCACCGTCGCAGAGGTGTGGGATCCCCGTCGCCGGGCAGACGCTGTCGGCGCTGAAGTAGAGATTGCCATCGGGCCCCACCACGTCCATGTTGGGGAAGTTGAGCCCGGCCGCGATCACCGAGGAGGTCCCCTCTTCGGTATCGAGCTTGACGATGTTGCCCGTCAACGGTTGCGGCGGCGTCGGCGTGGTCCACATGTTGACGAAGTAGACATTGCCCTGCCCGTCGGCTGCGCAGCCGGTCACGTGCTTGAGGTCCGAGTTGGCGACGAGCGTGACGGAGCGGCCGTGCACGCGGTAGAGATGGCCGGCCAGCGTGGCGACCCACAGCCCGTCGTCCGTCTTCGCGATGCAGTCCGGCACCTCATCTGAAGGAAAGGCATGAGGATTCGGGTCCCGCCAGGGGAAGTAGTGGAGGACGCTGATGTGCCCACCATTGCTGACGAACTCCAGCGTGTTCGACCCGGCATCGGCAACGTAGGAACCACCGTTGACCGCCAGGACGCCGTATGGGTTGGAGTCGTGCTCCTGGTTCGGGATGTTGGCGGTGTAGTCGAAGCCGAAGGCGCCCACGCCGGCGACCTTGCGCCAGGAACCGTTCGACCTCACCGATAGCAACGCGCCCGCCTCCTTCTTGGCGGCGGCGACGTCCGCCTGGCATTCAGTGTTCCCGGGGGCGCACTGGTAATTCGCGAAGGCCTGCGGGAACACGCCCAGGATGGCCATCAGGCTGCCATCGCGCGCGGAAATCCCGTCCACCCCGAGGGCTTCGCCGTGGGTAGGATCGAAGAACTCGGCGGCGGAGAACAGGTGGTCGACGAGCGGGGTGTGCGTTTTGTTCGCCATGTTCACCCACGAGATCTGCGACGTGCGGCCGAAACAGATGGTCGGCGTGCCGGGGATGCAGTTCTTGCCGCCGTGGCCGGCCTCGGCAACCACCAGCGTGCCCTTGAAGAACTCGACCCCGCGGGGGCTATCGAAGCCGGCAGCGACGAGCGTGGGCATCGCCGGCGCCCCAGCGCCGGCTGGCGTGGGCACCAAAACGGCCACCGCCATCAATACGACGGCAGCCAAAGACAAGCGGAACTTCCAACGCATTTCCTCCACCCCTTTGCCCCCGCTGAACGCCGCTAACGCCGCACCCCAGGCGGCCAGCGACATGGTAAGACTGGACGGTGAGTCCAGTCAATGGGCAGAGAAACCAAAGATCGCTGATCTCCGTTACGCGTGGTGCAGGGGCCCAGCCGGCTCTTCGCTAGACTCGAACCGAATATGGACCAGGTTTCCAGCACGCCAGTCCTCGACCGGATCACCGGTCCGGCCGACCTTCGCTCCCTGAGCGATACGGATTTGCGCGCGCTTGCGGAGGAGATCCGCCAGTTCCTGGTGGCGACCGTCTCCAAGACGGGCGGCCACCTCGGCCCCAACCTTGGCGTCGTCGAGCTGACCCTGGCGCTCCACCGTGTGTTCGAGAGCCCCAAAGACCGCCTCCTCTGGGACACCGGCCACCAGGCGTACGTCCACAAACTCCTGACCCGGCCTCGCGACGGGTTTGCCAGGCTCCGCAAGCTGGGCGGCATGAGTGGTTACCCCAACCGCACCGAGAGCGAGCACGACTTCATCGAGAACAGCCATGCGTCGACCGGACTCAGCTATGCCTCGGGCATGGCTGAGGCGATGCGGCGGCAGGGCGATCCCGGACACGTGGTGGTCGTCGTCGGCGATGGCGCCTTGACCGGCGGGATGGCCTACGAAGCGCTCAACAACATCGGGCACCGCAAGACGCCCGTCATCATCGTCGTCAACGACAACGGCCGCTCCTACGCTCCCACCGTCGGTGGCCTGGCGCAACATCTGGCCCAGCAGCTCACCGTCCTCAACCCGTCGTATCACCGGACGAAGAACCGCGTCGATCGAATTCTTCGCGCGGTTCCCGCCGGCGACAAAGCGATCGAAGCGATACGTCGCATCAAGGAAGGTCTGAAGGAGTTGGTCTCGCCGCGCACCTTCTTCGAGTACCTCGGCATCAAGTATTCCGGGCCGATCGACGGCCACAACATCGAGGACATCGAGCGCACCCTGCGCCAGGTCAGCCGCCTCGGTGGTCCGTCGGTGGTGCATGTGATCACGACCAAGGGCCGCGGCTATGGGCCCGCGGAAGCCGACGAGATCGACCATCTTCACGGCGTCAGCGCGTTCGACGTGCTGACCGCGAAACCATTGAGCCGCAAAGTGTCGTACACGGATGTCTTCGGCGAGGCGCTGCTGCGCGAGGCCGAGCGGGAGCCGCGCCTGGTGGCGATCACCGCGGCCATGGGGAGCAGCGCCGGCTTGGGCCCCTTCGCGCAACGCTTTCCCGACCGGTTCTACGACGTCGGGATCGCCGAACAGCACGCCGTCACTTTTGCGGCTGGCCTGGCGATGGCCGGGCTGCGCCCGGTCGTCGTCATCTATTCGACGTTCCTGCAGCGTGCCCTCGACCAGGTGATGATGGATGTCTGCCTGCACAAGCTGCCGGTGACCTTCGTGTTGGACCGGGCGGGAATCACGGGCGATGACGGTCCCTCGCACCACGGCATCTTCGACCTGACGTTCCTGCGCGCCATGCCGGGCCTCACCCTGTCCGCGGCGAGCGATCCGCAGGAGCTGCGCGATTTGCTGCATACGGCCATGGCGCGGGACGGCGCAGGCCCCTTCGCCATCCGCTTTCCCAAGGGGGCCGCTGGCGATAGCGAGGCGCAACCGCCCCAGATCCTCCCGGTCGGCGAGTGGGAGGTGCTGCGGCAGGGCAGCGCTGCACTGCTCCTGGCGACCGGCAAGCTTGTCCCGGTTGCGATGGAGGCCGCCACGATGCTCGACAACGAAGGGCTGCCGCTGACCGTCGTCAACAGTCGCTACATCAAGCCGCTGGACCCCCGACTCGAGAGCTGGGCGCGACGCCACCCGGCCGTGCTCACGGTCGAGGACAACGTGGCGACGGGTGGCTTCGGATCGGCCGTCACCGAAGCGCTGGCGCCGTTCGGTATTCCGGTCACCGTGATGGCGGTCCCCGACACCTTTATCGAACAGGGCGGACAGGCCGAACTACTCAAGCAGCTAGGGTTGGACGCCCCGGGCGTCGCCGAGCGCGTGCGGCGCGTTCTTCGCGAGAACGAGTCGATCCCGGCTCGGGCAACGCAGCCCGGCAGCTAGACGGCGGCGCATGGCGACTACTCCGGATCCTATCGCCGAGGCGGCGGCCTACCAGCGGCTTCTCCTTTCACTCCTCGGCGATGACGACCCTATGGACGTTCAAGACGCGACGCCGGCCAAACTTCATGCCCTTCTCGCCGAGGCGGGTCCGAACCTGCGCACGCGGCCCGCGCCGAAGGAGTGGTCGGTGATCGAACTGCTCGGCCATCTGGTTGACGCCGAGATGGTCATGTCGGCTCGTTATCGATGGACGATCAGCCAGGACAAGCCACCACTACCTGGTTACGACCAGGACCTGTGGGTCGACCGTTTGCGTCACAACGCAGATGAGCCGGATGCGCTGCTGGGAACGTTCGCAGCTCTGCGCGGCGCCAACCTCGGGCTCTGGCAGCGATCGTCAGAGTCGGATCGCGAGCGGGTCGCGATGCACGCGGAGCGAGGACCGGAGAGCTACAGCCTGATGTTCCGCATGCTGGCCGGGCACGACCGTTTCCACCTCAACCAGATGCACGACACCCTGCGCCAGGTGCGCGCCGCGAGCTAAGCCAGCTGGGACTCCGCGTCGGCCTCAGCGTCGGCGCCGACGATATGGAGGCGCGGCGCGGCTTGTTCTGGCTCGCTCTCGATCGGTTCGGCCTCCGCGGGCGCGACCAGGGGGAGCGAGAGCGTGAAGGTACTGCCAGCCTGCGGGCGCGACTCGACCTGGATATCGCCCCCGTGCTGGCGGGCCAGCTCGCGCGAAAGGTAGAGGCCCAGACCCGTGCCGCCGACGTGGCTGGTCTCACGGTGCTCGACCCGCTCGAAGCGGTTGAACAGCCGCGGGAGGTCCTCACCTGCGATTCGCACGCCGCCGTCGACCACGCGGAGGGTCGCGACCCGATCCACCGTGGACACGAGGCACTGGTGAGGCTGACGACAGCCTGAACGATCTGGAGCGCCGCGCTCACCACCACAACTTTACCCTCACCCCATCAGCCGACCGGTATCATCGGGCTGGCCCCCCGCGGGGGGAGGAGGTGAGCGGGGTAGGCGACGCCCTTCGGATCGCGCTCGTCGCGCCGGCCTGGTACCCGCTGCCGCCCCGAGGCTACGGAGGGACCGAGCTCGTGGTCCATCTCCTCCATACCGAGCTCCGGCGAATGGGCCACGCGGTGACCGTGTTCGGCGCGGAGGGATCGGAGGGGGAGGTCACGATGCTGGCTGACGCCGCCTGGAGCCACGACCTCGGAGGACAGGCGGAGGCAGCCCGGCAGGCTACCTACCTGGCCCGGGTCTACGCCGCCATGTCCGGCCGAAGCTTCGACGTCATTCACGACCACACCGGTTTCGAGGGCCTGTTGCTCGCGATCCAGAGCGGGCTGGCACCTGTAGTGGTCCACACCATTCACGGCGAGTTGACCGAACCGATGGTCACCTTCTATAAAGAGGTGGACGACCGGGCCCGGCTGTGCGCCATCAGCCTGAGCCAGGCGGCCAGCGCCCCCAACGTCGCACTCGCCGGCATCGTCCACAATGCCGTCGAGCTGCCGACCGCGCCGCCCAGTGCCACGCACGAGCGCTACCTGATTGAAGTTGCCCGCATCACGCCCGACAAGGGACAGCACCTCGCCATCCAGGTGGCGCAGCGGGCCGGGCGCAAGCTGATCCTGGCGGGCAAGGTGGAGCGGTCTGGTGAGGGCCTACGCTACTTCGAGGAGCAGGTGGAGCCGTTCCTCAGCCCCACCGTCGAGTACTACCCCAACGTCGCCGGCGCCCAGAAGGCGCGGCTCATCTCGCGCGCCGCCGCCGGCATCTTCCCCTTGCAATGGGCGGAGCCCTTTGGGCTGGCGATGGTCGAGTGCATGGTCGCGGGTACGCCGGTCCTCGCCCTACGCAGCGGCTCCACCCCGGAGCTGATCGCGGAGGGTGTTACCGGCTTTCTGGCGGAGGACGCCGACGACCTGGTGGAGGGGGCCAACCGACTCGATGAAATCGACCGGATGCAGTGCGCCACCGTCGCCCGCGAGCGGTTCAGCCCGCGGCACATGGCGGAGCGCTACGTCGCGGTCTACCGCCGGGGTTCGGTCGAGGTCGAGGCCTTCACCTCGCCTAACGGGCCACAGGCCGCCGCGCTCAGCCGCCCGCGAGCTGCGTCGACGCCTTAGCGACCCGGTCGATGATCGCCTTCCCCTCACCCGTGGTCTCGTCGAGCCAGCGGGGTTGGGCGTAGTTGTCGATCACCAGCGGCCGGTAGTCGACGCGGACCAGCCGGGTGCCGTAAAAGGTGTAGCGGCCGACCATCCCCTCGCGGGTTTCTTGCGACCACATCTGGTCGAAGATGAAGTTGCCGTGCGCGTAGGTGATCAGGTGGCCGTTGTAAATCTCGACCGGCTGCACCCAGTGCGGATGGTTGCCGATGACGAGGTCGGCCCCATCGTCGATCGCCAGGTGGCCAATCTCTTTAGGGTTGTCCGGGGCGATGCCGGGTCCGGCAACCGGGAGCAATTCGTACTCCTTGCCCCAGTGGAAGCTGACGACCACGACGTCAGCCTTGGGCCGGACCAGGTCGATCTCGCGCTTCAGCTCCGCCCGGTCGATATGGGTGCCGACCCCATTGAATCCAAGGAAGGCGAACTTGACGCCACGGATGTCTCGAATCTCGTAGAGGCCCAGGCCCGACATGCCGATCCCGTGTTGGGACAACAGGATCTGCGTCTCGTTGGTGCCCGCCGGGCCGAAATTCGTCAGGTGATTGTTGGCGAGGTTGGCGACACTGACGCCGGCATAGTCGAGGCCGGCGATCGCCCGCGCGTCGCCGCAGAACTTGAAGCCGCCGTGGATGATAGGGCAGTTCTTGATGAGCGGCGACTCGAGATTGATGTAGAGCAGGTCGCCGGTCTTCAAATACTCCGCGGTCTTTAGCCAGGGGTAGAGCCAGTCCTTGTGGATCACGGTCTGGTAATTGACCTCACGCGCCGGGATCACGTCGCCGGTGGCGATGATCACGCGTAGCTGCGACTGGTCGTACTGCGCCAGGTCGGGCTTGCTGTCGCCAAAGATGCTGGTCAGGCTGAGCGTCGGCGGCGTCGGGGTTGGCGTTGGGGTTGGCTTTGGCGTTGGGGTGGCGGCGCGAGCCGCCACTGGCGATGCGCCGGTGGGCCCGCTCAGTGGCGCGGAGCATGCCGCCACCAGGGGCAGCAGGAGCAGCGGGACCAGGGTACGACGCTTCAAGCGCCGGTAGGATACACCACCCGCCGATAACGCACCAGCCAGCGGCGCTGGTTGGTTATCGCTTCAGTTGCCAGTGCCGCGCGACTCGTCGGCCTTCCCCAACTGGCCATTTTTCTGGCTCTGGCCAGTGGAGTCGCTCGCGCTGGCGGCGGCGCCCTGGAGCTCGCGGTTGAGTTCAGCCTCGGCCGCCGCGACCAGCTCGTCCATCGCCGCGATCGCGCTCTGCGCGTCCGGGCGGGTGGTCGCCAGTGCTGCCCGCTCGGTCTGCGTCAGGGCCAGCTCCTGGTCGGAGACGAACTGGTTGAAGCCGGCGTGCGCGTCACCCTTCAGCGGCGACGCCTGCTGACGCAGGTGCTCGAGCGCGACGCGGTTGCGCTGATACGCGGCCCGGATCGCGGCAGCGGGGTCGATCGCGCCAGTCGCCGTTTCGCTGACATGACTGGCGGCCGTTTGTAGCGTGGCAGGCAGGGAGATCGGCGCCAGCGGGCGCTGGGGTGCCTGTGCCGCGTGGGCGACGATGCCACTCGTGAGAGCGAGGGCGATCACGATGCCCAGCAGCCGGTTCGTCATGTTGATGACCATGTCAATCGCCTCGGCCTCAGGCTAGCGCCGCCCCGCGTCCGCGGCGTTAAGCCAGGTATTACGTCACAGGCTGCCGTGATGTCGTCGCGCGTCATTCACACGAGCCTACGGCGCGGGCCGTAGATCGCTACGACGCGCGACGCATGGAGGGTCAGCCGATCCGCGGATCCCACGCGTCGGTGCTCAGAACGATCGTCACCGGCCCATCGTTGACCAGCTCCACCGCCATCTGCGCGCCGAACGAGCCCGTCTCCACGCGCAGCCCGCTCGCGTGCAGGCGGGCAATGAAACGTTCCAGCAGTGGCCGGCCCTGTTCCGGCCGCGCCGCGTGCAGGAAGCTCGGCCGGTTCTGCCCGCGCGCGTCGGCGAAGAGCGTGAACTGCGAGATGACCAGGAAGGCCGCGTTCACCTGGGTCGCGCTGAGATTGAACTTGCCGGCCTCGTCGCTGAAGACGCGCAACTTGAGCAGCTTGTCCGCGAGATAGTCGGCGTCGCGGTCCTGATCGGTGTCCGCCACCCCGACCAGCAAGCAATAACCCGGGCCGATCGATGCCTCTCCGCCATCCCACCGCACCGCGGCCGACGCGACACGTTGCACCACGGTGCGCATCAGGGTGGTGGATTCCAGCCGCTGAGGTGTGCGTCGGTGCGCTGGGTCAACCAGCTCTCGACGTCCTGGAAGACCCTCGCCTGGTCGACCTCGTTGAAGATCTCGTGGTACATGCCGGGATAAAGGCAGAAGGCGCGCTCGGGCGCGGTGGCCCTGGCGAAGAAGCGCTGGCTGCCCAGGGGGTCGACGATGCGGTCGTCGCGGCCCTGCATGAGAAGAAAGGGAACGCGGATCTCGCCCGCTCGGGCGATCAGCTCCTCGCCGCGGGCGATCGTGTCCCCGTAGAGGCCGCCGGTAATGCGGTCGTGCACCAGTGGGTCCGATGCGTAACGGCGGGCGATCTCGGGATCGTGGCTCAGCAGATTGGGATCGACTTCGTTCGAGACAGCGATGCGCGGCGCGACCCTGGGGAGGACCTTGGTCAAGGGGCGCTTCCAGGCGGGCACTTTGACCTTGGGGATCAACAGCGGTGCCGAAAAGACCGCCCGGTCGATGTGGTCCGGAAAGCGCAGCGTGTAGGCGACGGCCATCAACCCACCGAAGGAATGACCGATCAGCACCAGCGGCCCGCCGCTTTCGGTACGGGCCCGCGTCACCGCCACATCGATGTCGTCGATCAGCGCGTTGAGGCTGGGCGCGTGTCCCCGCGGGCCGCCGCTCAGCCCGTGGCCGCGCTGGTCCATCGCATAGACGGTCGCCCCCAGCGGAGCGAACCACTCGGCCAGATGCTGGTAGCGCCCGCCATGCTCGCCCAGCCCATGCACGATGACGAACGTCCATCGGTGCGGCACGTCCTCGGCCCGCCAACGGCGAACGTAAAGATCGAGGCCATCCGCCGTCTTGAGCGTGGCGGCTGATTCGTTCACGGGTTGAGCCGGCGGAAGCCTCGATAGATGCGCATCGCCTCGGCCTCCGCCTCGAGGAACGAGGGGGCGAAGTCCCGGATGCCTCGCAGGCTGAAGCCCCACATCCCGGGCTTGTCGCGCCGGAAGTACGGGTTGGGGCGATAGGTGGGCGGATAGAACGTGATCGGCTCCCCCTCCATCTTCTTGATCACGGGGCGCGCCGCCAGCACATCTTCGATGGGCATGCCTGAGGGCAGGCGTCCCTGGCGAATGTCGAGGTAACGCAGCTTGGCGATCGGGTTTTCTTCGTCCTTGAGGAGCGCCCGGCCGTGAAAGCGTTGCGAGACGTCATTCATGAAATAGAGCGTGGCGATGGCGTCGGTCTCATCGCCGAGCAGCCGCAGGAAGCCGGCCGCGGAGAGGCTCGGTCCTTCCTCGTTGCGGGCGTGCCGGAAATACTCCATGGCGAAAAGGTCGGTCGTGTTCTCGGTCGCGAGCCAGAAGGCATCGCCGCGCCATGCGCGGCTGCGGGAGAAGGCGCGCGCCTCTTTGTCCAGCTCGGCAAGCCGGGCAGGGACGACGTCGTACAGCCGGTAGAAAAGCACGCGGCGCATGGTGGTATGTGAGCAGTTCGTTAAGGCCGCGCGGGGGCGGCGGCGGGTTTCATTTTAAGAAGTTGCACGCTGTGCGGCGGCAGCGTCAGCCGGAGGGTGTCGGTCCTGACGCCGCGCGCGCGGCCGCCGCGTCGCGTTGACCACAGGTCCGTGACCGCGAAGGTGCCGCCGGCGCCGGTAGCCTCTGCGAAATTGAGGCGGTAGGGCCGCTGCGCATCGCTCCAGTTGTAGACGGCGACGATCGCGCCGCCGTCGGTCTCGCGCCGCACCCATAGCGGCGGCAGCTCCTGGGTAAGCCCGCCCACCAGGCCGAGGACGTTTGGATTCCGCACCAGCGCCAGCCGGTCGGCGGGGAGGGTTTCGAGGTCGTCGCCGAGCATGAAGATGCCACCGGAGAGCGCGGCGATGGTGATCATCACCCGCGCTTCGTCCGGCGTGAGCTGGGGCGAAGCCGCCATCGCGACATCGACGTCGACGGCGAACAGGGATCGATCTAGGAAGAGACGGGCCGCCTGGTTGCGCGCCATCGAAAGGATCAGCGGGAATCCGAGCTGTGGCGCGGTGGCCTTGCCATCCTCGATCTGTGGAATGCCAACGTCGCCGCCGGTGCGAGCGCCGTGCACCAGGCCGACGATCGGCATCAAGGGCGCGCCACAGGCGAGGACGAACGCCTTCTCCGGTTTCCCGGGCGGGTTGACCGCATCGACGATGCGCTTCAGGCCGAGCCGCAGCGCCTGGGTTCCGGTCACCTCGGGGTCGTGCCGGCCCGCCTCGTAGGCCGCCCCATAGAGAAAGTCGAGCTTGAAGTAGCTGAAGCCGTCCCTGCGCAGGCTCCGAAAGAGATCGTCGAGGAAACGCTGCGCCCGCGGATGCGTCGGATCGAGGATGTGGTAGGCGCGGCTCAGCCGTGGGTCGACGAGCGGCGCCCCATCGTTCCCCTTGAGCAGCCAGTCCGGGTGGGCCTCCGCAAGCTTCGAGTCGGCCGCGACGTGAAAGGGGGCAAGCCAGATGCCGACTTCAAGCCGATGGCGGTGGACCCGGGTGGCGAGCGCGTGCAGCCCGGCGGCAAAGAATTCATTGGCGACCCAGTCACCCCACCGTTGCCAGCGAGGCATCCATCCGTCATCGAGCTGGATCACCGGACGGAACCCATTGGCGGAGGTCTTCACCAACTCGGGCATTCGCTTGGCCAGGAAGGCGGCGTGCCGTGTGATATCACCACGGCGAGGCCGAGGTGGTACCAGCTGCACCATCCGCGCGGCACGGTGGGGAAACTGCGGGCACCCGCGGCGTGGCCGGCTGCCGTCAATGCCTTGCGTAACGTGGCGGTGCCGTCATCGCCGTACAGAAGAAGGATCGGGTCGGAGACCAGGCCTGTCTGCGGACCGAGCTCCAGGCGAAGCTCCTGGGGGAGGCCACTGCGCTGCTCCGGTTCCGAAAGCGGTGAGCCGTGCTGCTCGGCGATAAACATTGGGATGTCGGTCGGGAGCGTGCCGCCCGCGTGCTCGTCGCGGTGGTAGTGCCAACGAAACACGGTGGCGAAGCGGCTCGCTCGCAGCACCTGCGCGACGAACATCGCCTCGCCGTCGCTGATCGCGGCGGTCCACCAGGAGGTGGCGGTCGGCTTGCGGTCGCCTTCGGTGATCGCCTCATCCAGCGGATGGATCCCGGCATAGTCCCACGACTGGTAGCCATTGATGAGAACGCTGGCACGCCAGGGCTCGTCGCCGACCCGCAGGGCAGATTCCCCACCTTCGATGACGATCGGGCGCCACCCGTTGAAGGTGAGCGGGGCCTCACCAGGATTGTTGAGCTCGCACTCGATCACCACGCCACCCTCGTGCGGGATCAGTCGCGCCGTCGCCAGGGCCGGGCCGGCCTGCCAGTGCAGCGCAGAGGCATCGGGAATCGGCAGCGGCTTGGCGGTGCTTGCGAACCACTCGCCGTTCAGCTTCACCGCACAGGCGGCATGCCGCACCACGGCGCGGTCACCCGCCACGACGGAAAAGGTGCCGGCCTTCTGGTCGGCGCGCGGCTCTAAGTCCAGATCGCCGTCAGTCTAACGTCAAGTTCGGCTCTGCGAGGCTTCCGTCTTTGCGTGAGCGAGAGCATGCTTCGGCTGGTAGAGCCCGATCCGTCCTCCGCCGGGCAGGGTTATCCGGGTGACCCGTCCCCACCGCTCCTCATCGAACGGCCTGGTGAGGGGGACGCCCCGTCGTTCCAGCTCCTTGGCGGCCGCCTCGATGTTCTCGCATAGCAGGTACAGCTCGTGGTCGTCCGCCTCCTCCGTGGGATGGATCGCGAGCTCACTGGGAGGAAGCGCGAAGATCAGCCAACCGCCGCCCGAATCTATCGAGTCGAGGCCGAGCACGTCTCGGAAGAACGCGCGGTCGGCCTCGGCATCGTGGCTGTAGATCAGCGTGTGCACACCCGAGATCAGCGGCTTCATCCGGCAAGTCTACCGAGGGTAATGACACGGCTGTGCTAGCGTGGACAAACGCTAGGGCAGCCGGTCGTTGAGCTCAACCAGGTTCACAAGCGTTTCGGCTCCGTCGAAGCCGTCCGCGGCATCAGCTTCGTCATCAACCAGGGTGAACTGGTGGCGCTGCTGGGCCCAAATGGCGCCGGCAAAACCACCTGCATCTCGGTGTTGCTCGGGTTGCGTAAAGCCACCGCCGGAGAGGCGCGGCTCTTCGGCCTCGAGCCGACCGACCGCCGCGCGCGCAGCCGATGCGGCGTGATGCTGCAGGAATCGGGTGTCCCCGATACGCTGACCGTGCGCGAACTGGTCGAGCTCTTCGGCTCCTACTACCCGCATCCCATGCCGACCGAGCGCGCGATTGGCCTGGCGGGGCTCGAGCCGCAGAGCAAGCAGCAGGCGGGGAAGTTGTCCGGAGGCCAGCGCCAGCGGCTCTACTTCGCGCTCGCCGTCGCCGGTGATCCGGAGGTGATCTTCTTCGACGAGCCAACCGTTGGCATGGACGTGGAGTCCCGCCGCCTCTTTCTACAGAGCATTCGCGACTTCTCCAAGCAGGGTAAGACGATTCTGTTGACCACGCACTACCTCGAAGAGGCAGACCAGCTGGCCGAGCGGATCATCGTCATCGATCGTGGTCTCCTCGTTGCCGATGCCAGTCCACGGGAAATCAAGTCGCGCGTGGTGGCCAAGCAGGTCAGCTTCACCGCGTCGACGCCGCTCACCGAGGCGGATTTTGCCCAACTGGCCGTCTCCAACCTGACGATCGACGATCATCGTGTCCGACTGTTCAGCAACGCTCCCGAAGCCCTGCTGCGGGAACTCTTTCGGCGCGGGGTCGACATCAGCGACCTCCAGGTCGTTGGGGCCGACCTCGAAGAGGCGTTCATTTCGCTCACGCATCGAGCCGAGGAAAAGGTGACGCAGTGAGCACCGTCACCGCGCCGGCGATGCCCGTCGCTCCAGTTGGCCGGATGCTCTGGATGGAGACCCGGGCCAAGTTTGTCGCCCGCTTGCGCAACCCGGCCTTCACAGTGCTGTCGCTCGGCCTCCCGGTGATGTTCTTCCTTCTGTTCGACGCCATCTTCGGCAGCCTGCAGGCGGCGCCCGGGGTCAGCACGGCCAAGCTGATTCTCGTTTCCTACGCCACCTACGGGGTGGGCAACGTGATGGTCTACAACTTCGGCATCGGGCTGGCGAACGACCGGGGTCGAAAGCTGGACCTTCTGCAGCGCGCCACGCCGCTGCCGCCTGTCGTCGCCACCGTGGCCTACGTCATCGGCGCACTGATCTTCGCCCTGCT
>VBFR01000306.1 GCA_005889345.1 Chloroflexota bacterium | reverse complement strand
TGCGACCTAATGCTCCGCCGGGGCCGGGTGCTGGGTCTCGCGGGAGAGAGCGGCAGTGGCAAAACGACCATGGCGCTGGCGGCCATCCGCCTGCTGCGTGCGCCGGCGGTCATCACCGGCGGGCAGGCGATCTTCCACTCCAAGCCACTCGGCGGCGACGGGCTCAAGGGCACCGTCGACCTGCTGGCCGCGGACGAGGACGAGCTGCGAGCAGTGCGGTGGTCAGAGATCTCTGTCGTCATGCAGAGCGCGCTCAACGCACTGAACCCTGTCATCACCATCGGCGCGCAGTTCGACGACCTCCTCAAGGTGCACCGCCCACAGCTATCGAGGTCAGCGCGATACGAAAGGTCGGGCGAGATGCTCGACATGGTCGGAATCAACGCCGACCGGCTGCGCAGCTACCCGCACGAGCTGTCCGGCGGCATGCGACAGCGCGCAATGATCGCGATGGCGCTGGCGCTCGAGCCCCAGGTCATGATCCTGGACGAGCCGACCACCGCCCTCGATGTCGTCACCCAACGCGAAATCCTCGAGGAGCTGATCGCCCTCCGCGACCGGCTCGGTTTCGCAGCGCTCTTCATCACACACGATCTCTCGCTGCTGGTGGAGCTCGCGGACGAAATTGCGGTGATGTATGCGGGCCGGCTGATGGAGCGCGCGCCGGCGGCCTCGCTCTTCCACGCTCCGCGACTTCCCTACACGCACGGTTTGCTCCACTGCTTTCCCCCGATGCACGGCGCCCGCGCTCGGATGGAAGGCATCGCCGGATCGCCGCCAGACCTGCGAGCCCTCCCGACCGGCTGTGCATTCAATCCCCGCTGCAAATGGGCGATGGACCAGTGCCGGCACGACGTGCCGCAGCTCGAGCCGGTTGGTAACACTGGACACGACGTCGCTTGCTGGCTGCACAGGGGAGACGCAGAAGTTCCCGCCGAGCTGGCGCGACCCGAGCCGGTCCCTGTGGAGGTCCGCGCACGGTGAGCACGACAACCCCGGTCCTGGAAGGTCGCGACCTGACCAAGCACTTCTGGGTCAAGAAGGGTCGGGGGCCGCTGGCGCGGAGGGTCCCGGTCAACGCCGTCGACCGCGTGTCCGTGCGCCTCGACGCCGGCAAGGTCACGGCCGTGGTGGGGGAGAGCGGCGCCGGCAAGACGACGGTCGCCCGCCTGCTGGCGAGGATCATCAAACCCGACGCGGGCCAGGTCCTGCTGGACGGGCGGCCGGCGCCATCTGGGAGGCCGCGCTCTTACGCGGCCCAGGTGCAGATGGTCTTCCAGGACCCATTCGCCTCGCTGAATCCGGTACACCGGGTCCGGCATCACCTCATCCGGCCCCTCCAGATCCACCACATGGCCAACGGTGGGGTGGATGCGGCCGTGGCGGACCTGCTGCGCCGCGTATCTCTGAAGCCGCCCGACAACTTCACCGGCAAATTTCCCTACGAGCTCTCGGGTGGCCAGCGTCAGCGGGTGGCGATCGCTCGAGCGCTGGCGGTCCGTCCGCGTGTTTTGATCGCCGACGAGCCCGTGTCGATGCTCGACGTCTCGATTCGCCTGGGCGTCCTAAATCTGCTCGCCGACCTTCGCACCTCGCCGACACGATCGTGGTCATGTATGCGGGCCAGCTCGTGGAGTCGGCGTCGAGCGTGAGCCTGACCGACAGCCCGGCCCACCCATACACGCAGCTCTTGCTCGCGGCCGCGCCCGACCCGGATCGCACGGAGCCGCCGCATATCGAGGACCGCGGAGCACCACCAAGCCTGAGCGCCCCGCCGAGCGGGTGTCGATTCCACCCGCGATGTCCTTTCGCAATGGACATCTGCAAGCGCCAGGTGCCGCCGAGCATCACCGTCTCGCCGGGCCACACCGCTGCGTGCTGGCTTCACGTCGACCCGGCCCAACGACAGGCGAGCGAAAACGGTTTGCTCGTGACCGCAAGCGAACCACTCGACAAGGAATTGAAAAAGAGGTGAGGAAGGATGGATCTGCGTCTGGCGTTTCGGTCGCCGCCCGCGTCGAACGAGTTGCCGTCAACAAAAATTTGCAATGTCACGGAGGTGACAGATAGATGAATCGGAGAGCATTGACAGGCGTGGTCGGGATTGCTGCGCTGCTGCTTGCAGCCGGCTGCAACTCGACCTCCACATCGACGACATCGGGAGGAAAACCCCTGATCGCGGAGCCGACCACCGGCGTCACCTTCTCGGAAGACTTCAACCCGTATGACAACAACTCGGTCTCGTCCAGCATGGGCACCCGGAGCATAGTCAACGAGCCGCTGTTCGAGTTCGACCAGCTCGATGCCACCGCAGCCGGCGAACACCCATGGCTGGCGACCGCATATGCGTTCCAGAACGGCGGCAAGGACCTGCAGGTCACGATCCGCCAGAACGTGAAGTTCAGCGACGGCTCGGGCTTCGGGCCCGCCGACGTCGCCGCAACCTTCAAGATGCTCCAGAACCCGAAGGCCAACACCCGCGGCGTGCCGACCCAGGCGTCGGACGCGACCGTCAGCGGCAACAACGTGATTCTCCACTTCGCGTCAGCGCAGTACACGGGACTGTTCAACATCCTGAGCAACACCTTCATGCTCAAGGCGTCGATGGCGAACCAGATCGCCACGGATCCGACGATGACGATCAAAGTCCCGCTGGGCACAGGTCCATTCATGCTCGACAGCTACTCGAGCTCGATCATCAAGTGGAAGCCGAACCCGAACTACTGGGGCGGGACTCCACCGGAATCCGCGATCTGGACGCCGTCCATCGCCACCAACGCCGCAGCCAGCGACGCCCTCGTGAGCGGCCAGCTGGACTGGGCGGGCAATGACATCCCGAACGTCTACGCCAACTTCGTCAACCTCAACCCGCTGACCAACCACGCATGGTTTGCCGCGGGCAGCACCGTCACGCTCTGGTTCAACCTGAACCCCGGCAACGGCGGCGCGACGGGA
>VBFR01000221.1 GCA_005889345.1 Chloroflexota bacterium | reverse complement strand
ATCATGTATCGCGGCAAGTTCTTCGACTACCCGATCCGGGCGTCGAATGCCTTCTTGAACCTGGGACCGGTCGAGACGGCGCGCTGCCTTACCAGCTACGCGCAGGCCCGGCTGCATCCCGTGGTGGACCCGCAGTCGTTCGAGGATTGGGTGTCGAACCAATTTGGCCGGCGGCTGTTCGAGATTTTTTTCAAGACCTACACCGAAAAGGTCTGGGGGATCCCCACCAGCGAGCTGTCCGCGGACTGGGCCGGGCAGCGGATCCGCGGGTTGAACCTGGTCGAGGTGATTCGGAACGCCGTGCTGCCTGCGTCGCTGCGGGGCGGGGAGCACGCGATCGTGAAGACGCTGGTCGATTCATTCCGCTATCCGCGATTGGGCGCCGGCCAGATGTGGGAGTCGGTGGCCGCGCGCCTCAAGGCGAGTGGGCACCCGGTGCGATTGGGAGAAGAGGTGGTGGCCGTCCGGCACGCGGGTGGGCGGGTGTTGTCGGTGTCGGTGCGAGATGGGCTGGGTGGGACGCTCGATGTCATGGGGACCGAGTTCATCAGCACCATGCCGATCCGCGAGCTGATCGCGAAGTTACAGCCGGCGGCGCCGTCGATCGTGCGCGCCGCGGCCGACGCGCTCGGCTATCGCGACTTCATTACCGTCAATGTGGTGGTCGACCGCGCCGAGGTCTTTCCGGACCAGTGGATTTACGTCCACGATCCGGGCGTCAAGGTGGGGCGGATCGCGAATTTCAAGAATTTCAGCTCCGCGATGGTCGATGACAGCGGATTGACCGGATTGGGTATGGAGTATTTCTGCTTCGAGCAGGACGGCATGTGGAGCTGGTCCGATGCCGACTTACTGGATATGGGCCGGCGCGAACTGGTCGCGTTGGGCATCTGCCGGGCGGACGAGGTCAAGGCGGGCATGGTCTACCGGCAGCCGAAGGCCTATCCCGTGTACGACGGGGCGTATTTGGGGCATGTGGCCGTGGTGCGGGAATGGTTGCAGCGAGCCCTGCCGAATCTGTGGTTGGTCGGACGCAACGGGATGCATCATTACAACAATCAAGACCACTCGATGATGACGGGGATCCTGGTGGCGCGGAATATCGCGATCGGGGCGCACTACGATCCGTGGCTGGTCAATACCGACGCCGAGTATCAAGAAGAGGAGCGTGTGGGGGAGAGTGGCGCCGCCGGCCGGCAGGTTCCGGAGCGGATCGCGAGCTAGCGCGCGGACGTCGGCCGGTTTCCTGGGCGCTGCCTCACAGGCCGGGCTTGAAGATCATGTCCCAGACCGCCAGCAGTAGGACGATCAGCACGACGACATAGCCGGCGAGCCAGCGGTTGAGCGCGGCGCTGGCAGACGCTCGGTTAGTCGCTGCGTTGGCTCCGGCACGGGCGAGCGCGATCCCGACGCGGCTCATGTAGACGGCCCCGATGAGGAAAGCGATGGCGAAAAGGACCAGGGCGATGACGACCCACAGCTGCGTGAACTTCCAGGCGGAGCTGGCCAGCACCTGCCAGACGCCCGTGACCAACAGCAGGACGACCGACGGCATGAGGACGCGCAGCCCCACGTAGGGCACCGCGCCGGCAAATTCCGCAATCGCTTCCGGGCGCGAGCTCGCGCGGGCTCGCAGGCCCACGATCAACAGTGTCAGCCCTCCGCCGAGCCATACCATGGCCGCGAGGATATGGACGAATAGCAACCAGTTATTCATGGTCAGGCAAACCTCCTCTAGGGGCCCAGCCTAGCAGAAGTGCTTGGATTAATTCAACTATCGGACCCTGTAAACTATCGGAGGTTGGTGAGAATCCGGCGTCCCCCGGGATCCGATGAGGCCGGCAAGGCGCGCGCCGCCCGAGAGGCCTGGCGGGCGATCTTCGATTTCATCGTGGCAACGTCCGGGGAACGGAATGCGGCGCTCGGCCGAGCTGGTCTCACGCCCAACGATGCGCGCACGCTCGCGAGCATCGCGCCGATTGCGGAGGGCCGGAGCATGCGCTCGCTGGCCGACGAGTGGCGGTGCGATGCGTCGACCGTTACCTGGATCGTCGATCGGCTCGAGGCCCGCGGTCTCGCGGAACGCCGCCCTCATCCTTCGGACCGGCGCTCGCGGCTGGTCGCCCTCACGCCGGCGGGCAAGAAACTGTGGTCCCAAATCGAGAGGGCTATGTACCGGCCACCCAAGGGGTTGCTGGAGCTGAGCGAGCGAGACCTCCGGGCCATGCGGGATGCGGTGATGACCCTGCCCACCGAGTCGCCGCGCAACGCGCGGTCGAGCCGAAAGGTCAGATAGCGGTAGCGCGTTAAGCGAGTGGGCAGGCGGACCATGGCGGATATACTGGATCGCGCCTGGCGTTCCGGAGTAGCTCAACGGTAGAGCAGCGCGCTGTTAACGCGACGGTTCCCGGTTCGAATCCGGGCTCCGGAGCCAATCTTCCAGATCACCCTCCCGCCGACGCGAAATCGTGAACACCAGGAGGCCGAGGAGCCAGGCGCACTCGAGGAGCAGGAACGGCCCGTGCATGAAGAGGGCATTGGCAAAGAAGAACGGCACGTACCCCACCACCATCAACGCCTTCAGCCAACCAGGGGGATCGAGTCGAAGAACGAGCCACGCGGCGATGAGCAGGGCGGAGAGGTCGGTCACGCTCAGGTAGGGCGAGGCTAGGACCGAGCCGGATAGTCCCGCCGCGATCGGGAGTTCGGGGCCCTCGCGTGCCGCCAGCCGGCCAATCACCAGCGCGATGCCGGCCGCCGCAATACCGACCGCGGTGGCTGGCAGACCAGGTCCGATCACCGAGCCGACGCTATTGAATCGAATCCCGGGAAGGTTCTGGGCGATCGAAATAGCGTGCGCCCAATCCTGAAGGCCTTGCTGGCCAAGGGCGAGAACGGCGAGGACCGCGACGCCGAGGGAGAGCACGGCCCATCCGGCGAAGACGCGGATGCGCCCCGCGAAGAGGAGGGCAAGCGGCACCAGGAAGCTTGACTGCGGCTTGACCGCGAGGAGCGCCAGCGCGGCCGCGGCCAGCAGTGGCCGGTTGTGTCTAAGGAGCCAGAAGCAGAGGCTCACCCCCGCCAGGACCAGCATGGTGGGCTGGCCGAGGGCCAGGCCGAGGACGACGGGGTAGAGGCCGAGGCCCGCGACCAGGAGAAGGAGGCGCCGCTCTCGCGAGCCTGGGGCGCACAGGCGCCAGCAAACCACGTAACAGCCAAACAGGAAACCGTTCCAGATGCTGAGCGCGAGCGCATACGGCAGCTGGCTCAGCGGCACGAGCAGCCAGGCGAGCACGGGTGAGTGTTGAAAGGGAAACCAGTTGCCGGTGGCGGCATAGAGCGCAGGCATCGACACCGCGGTGTTGTACATCTGAGCCCACCCGTGGGCCAGCCCAGTGCGAGCCGCAAAGTAGAAATCGGAGAAGTCGAGCTGCCAGGGCGTCTCGATGACGAAGCTGAAGTACTGGATGACGTTGTAGCCGAAAAGGACCAGGACGACGGCCAGCGCCGCCACCTGGGCTCGGCTCGAACTAAGAAGCCGCATGCTCGGCGATGGCAAGCAGGGAGACACCGACCGGCAGGTCGAGGACCCGCAGCACCGCCGCCTCGGCACTGAAGGTGGCGGATAGCAGGTCGTTTAGCGGGCCGGGTTTCGTCATGGAAAAGTCGGAGCTCAGGCCGGCGGGATCGGGCGCGCGCGTCCCTTCGGTGAATCGGCGGGCGAGCCGGCGGGAAACCCTCAGCGCCGCTATGCCGGGAAAGAGGATGGTATTGAACGCTGTCAGCCGTCGCGGATGAAGACCTGCGCCGATGATCGCCCGCCTGAGTGATCGGCCGGTGTAGCGCCGCCGGTGATGGCTGACCTCGTCCTGGCGGCCCCACATCCACGGGTAGGCTGGCACCGTGACGGCGATCAGGCCTTGGGGAGAGGCGACCCGCGCCATCTCTTTAAGCGCCCTGACGTCGTCATCGAGGTGCTCGAGGACATCGAAGGCCGTGACCAGGTCGAAACTGCCATCGGCAAACGGGATCGCCTCCGCCGTCCCGTAAGCGAAACTCATGCCGGGCCGCCGCGAGACGCTTGCGGCGCAACGCACGTCGATGTCGCAGGCGGTCACATGGCCAAACTCCTGGAGGGCCTGGGCGACCGCGCCTCCGCCGGACCCGACGTCGATGATGCGTGCGGGCGGTCGCACGTAGGGGCGCAACATGGTGGTGATGATCTTTCGGCGTCCGCGGAACCACCAGTGGATATCTTCGATGCGGACGTACTCGTCGTAGAGGCTACTCTCCACCGCGCGCCTCGCGAGGCTCGATCCCGAGGTCCTGGCCGGCCAAACGTCGCGGGCACACCGGCTCGATTGCTTCGCGCCGGCCGAGCAGCACCGGGAGATAAAGCCGGAGCCACATCTGCGCCACCACCAGCAGGGTGCGCGGGATGTGGCTCGCCCGGACACTGCTCTCTCCCGCCCGTCGCGGGTAGTGCTTAACCCCCTTCTGCAGGATGCGGAAGTTCCACTTCCTGACCTTGGCGACCATTTCCGTGTCGATGAAGAAATCGCTCGTCTCGAGGTCGATCGCTTCCAGGACCTCGCGGCGAAACAGCTTGAACGAGCAGTCGACATCGCGCACCCGCGCCCGAAAGAGGGCGCTCACCAGGCGGTTGTAGACCCAGGACAACAGGCAGCGCAGCACCGGGTCGTAGCGGTAGACGCGAAAGCCGATGGCCACGTCGGTACGGTCCATGACCGGGAGGAAATACCTGAGCTCGCTCAAGTCGAACTGCCGATCACTATCCGTGTAGAAGATCAGATCCCCGCGAGCGGCGTGGAAGCCGGCCCGTAGCGCGGCGCCGTAGCCTCGGTTTTCCGGAAACCGAATCAGCTGCACCCGAGGCTGGCGCTGGCTGATGCGGGTGACCCGCTGCGCCGTGCTGTCCCGGCTGCCGTCATCGACCACGATGACCTCCCACGCGGGGGCCGCGGCGGCAGCAACCTCGCACGCTTCCTCGATCGCGCCCTCGATGTTCAGCTCCTCGTTGTAGGCGGGCAGGACGATGGAAAGCGATGACTGCGTGACCCAGGGCCAGGGGCCGGAGATGACGGTCTCGTCGTTCGGGCGTGCAAGGTTCACGGTGCCCAAAGGACAACGGCACGAGATCGCCAAACCTTCTGCAAATTTTGGCGCCCGGCACGAGTTGAAGGACTGTGGACGCGAATCTCGCGGTGATCGTGCCCGCCTTCAACGAGGCGCCCACCCTGGGGCAGGTGCTCCGCCGGGTCCTCCGTCAGCCGTGCGTTCAGCAGCTCATCGTGGTCGACGACGGCTCCGCGGATGGGACCTTCCAGGTGGCGCAGGGCTTCCTCGGCGACCGGCGGGTCAGCGTCTACCGCCACCCCTCAAACCGCGGCAAAGGGGCCGCGATCCGCACCGCGGTCGATGCGGTGACCGCGCAGCTGGTCATCATCCAGGACGCGGACCTCGAGTACGACCCGCTCGAGTACGAGATCATGATCAGCCCGCTCCTCCAGGGCCGCGCGGACGTCGTCTACGGCGTGCGCGGCTTCGCCGGCCAGAGCGCTTACTCGTACTGGTTCGTGCTGGGTAACCGCCTCCTCACCACCGCCACCAACGTGCTCTTCAATTGCTACATCCAGGACATGGAGACCGGGTTCAAGGCGATGCGCGCGGAACTGATGCGCCGGCTGAGCCTGCACGGTGATCGCTTCGACATCGAGCCCGAGATCACCGCCCGCATTCTCCGCCTCGGCTATCGAATCCACGAAGTCCCGATCACGTACTACGCTCGCAGCCGCGAAGAAGGGAAGAAGCTGACCTGGGTTGATGGCGCGCGAGCGTTCGGTACCCTGGTCCGCTTGCGGCTGACCACAAGGCGCCGGCTCTTCGGTGTCGAGGATCCCTACCACGGACTTAGGCTCAAGGAGCTTTCCCTGAGGCCCCGCCTTCCAGAGCTGCCGGACGAGCGCGCGGCCTGACGCTCAGCCGGCCGCCGGTTTTCGCGCGACAGCGATCAATGACAGTCCCAGGGGCAGCTCGACCCGGTCGAGCGCGGCGAAGGCCGGCACCAACCGATCGAACAGTGCCGTGCCGCGCAGCCGCCGCAGCCCGAGCAGGCGAACGTTGACCAGCCATCCGAGTGCGCCCACCGGATTGCTCCGCCGGATCCGCTCGACGGTAAAGCCGCTCGCCTCGAGCTTGCCCCGGAGCCCGGGTTTGGTGTAGCGGCGGTGATGGCCGATGTCGCGATCGAAGCGGCCGAGGAGCGCCGGGTGGCACGGCACAAGGAGCGTGAAGGTCCCGCCCGGCTCGAGCAGCGCATAGACGGCTTTCATGGCCCTTTCGTCGTTGGCGATGTGCTCGAAGACATTGACGCTCACGGCCGAGTCGAAACGGTAGCCGCGCAGCGCGTCGGTCGACTCGGTCAGGTCATGCTGGCGGATAACGACGTTGGGACGATCTTTGAACCGGTTGCTGGCTGCGCGAACGTAGTTCTCCACCACATCGACCCCGACGACCAGCTGGCGATCGACCATCAAGCTGGTGATGGTCCCCGTGCCGCAACCGATCTCGAGGACACGTTGGCCCAGGCTGTCCCGGATGCGGTCGTAGATCCAGCGGTTGTACCGCCTCGCGCTTTCCATGACCTCGAGCGTGGACGCGCCGGATGCAAGGTTCATGTCGTGAGCCGCCAGATGAACACGCCGCCGTCCTGTTGTGGCGCCGTGCCCGTCAACCAGGTAACGAAGGCAAGGATGCGCTGCTGGTTGCGCATTGGCCCAACGATTATGGCCTGAACCTTTCGGGCGGTGAGCTCATCGAGGACCTGCCGGCGAAGGTCCTCCGTCAGAGCCGGCGTACCCAGGTCCTCCTCGATGAGTCGCAGCACATGGCCGGTCGCCGTCGCTGGACTGTTGAAGGAGGGGCCGGGGACCAGGGCGTAGCTCTCCGGCATGCGGAATCGCATATCGGACGCGGCCTGCCACAGCATGGCCGAGCCATGGGCGAGCCGGGCGTAGGGGACGACCAACGCCACGCTGCCTTGGGGAAGCTGCCGCACGCCGCCGCCCGTGAAGAAGCTCGGAATCGCCACCGGCTCGGCGGGGAATGGAATCCGCGGGAGCAGTAGCAGCAGCGCCACGCCGACGAGAACCGCCCTCAGTCCTCCGCTTAAGGGCAGGGTAGGGGCCTTGAGCCACGCATCCACCAGCACCGCGAGCAGCAGCCCGGCGAAAAGAAAGACATAGAGCATCAGGCGGGCGGGAAGGGCGCTGCTCAAGACCGGTGCCGCGACCAGCATCACCCAGGTCGCCGGAAAGACATAGAGCCCGAATCGCAGCGGAATGACTCGCCCAAGGAGGGGAACGATCAGGGCCAGTGCGCCGATGGGCAAGGGCGTCCATTGTCCGGCGATATGCAGCGTGGTGCCTAGCGAGAGGACGGCGAGGACCAGCATCAGCGTGGACGCGACGCGCACCAGGGGTCGCGCCCAGAACGCGACACTCGTATAGATCACGAGTCCGATCAAGGGGACGCCGAGGTAGGCGTCCCATTCCGAGGAATAACCGGAAAACCCCTCGCTGAGCTGAACCGCGGCCGCGGGCGCGAACTGCTGGTGCGCGGTTGGCACCACGAACCCGAGGAGGTCACTTACGTAGGCGTTGCGGATCTGCACCGCCCCCGTCACGTGCTGCGGCCCGAAAAACTGGAACGCGATCGGCACCGCGGCCAACGCCAGGAAGACGCCCGCGGCAATCCCGAGCGCCGTCAGCGCGTGCCGGCGGTGAGCCGGCAGGCGTTGTGGATAGAGCGTAGTCAGCAAGGCGATGCCCAGGATCGCGCAGAGGATCTCCGTGGCCAGCAGCTCCTCGGCGAGCAGGAGCTGGAAGGCGGCCAGCAAGCCGAGGAGCAGGCCCATCCGCCGCGCCGGTCGTCGCTGGCGCACCACGATCTCGTCGAAGATCAGGAGCATGAGCGGCGGAATGAACGCCAGGGTGACGTGGAGATGCCCTTGGGACTGGGCGATCATATAGGGGGAAAACCCGTAGAGCAGTCCGGCCAGCGCGGCCGCTGGCGCACGATCGACGTAGCGCCGCGCCGCGAGGAACGCGCACCAGGCGGAGAGGGCGACCGCCAGCGTGACCAGCAGGTTGTAGGAGAAGATCGGGCCGAGGCTGGAAGTGACGGGCCACATCGCCAGCCCCGCAATCGGCATGGAGGCGTTCCACATCGAATTGACCCCGTAGGGGACATTCAGGTAGTCCGCGAAGAGTGGATTGTGACCGTGGCCGATGGCGAACGGGACCCATCGCAGGAACCAGACGATGATCCCGATGTCGTCGGTTCCACGGCCGGCGACGACGGAGGTGGGCGCGCGCCAGGCCCCGGCAAAGAGCGCCACGGAAAGACCCAGGAAACCCACCAGAGCAAAGACATCCACCCTCGATCGGGACAAGGACAACCGCGCAGACTGCCAGGGGCGGGCGGGCCGCCCTCGAGGGTGGGAGAAAGCTGGATTGACCATCGGTTCCCGGGGTTTGGCGGCGCCCTCCCAGGGGAAGGACTTCGTTGGGTCCGCCGTTTCCTGCTATAACGCGGATTGGCGGCGAACCGCCCGGATCCGGCAATGGAGGTTTAGATGGGTATCTTCAGCCAGGAAGTCCGCCGCGAGTTCATCGCTCGCCCGGATACGGCAAAAGGCCAGCTTCTCTTCAAATGGCCCGACACGAACATTCGCAAGCTCACCCAGCTGACGGTCGAGCAAGACGAGCTGGCGGTCTTCTTCCGCGACGGCCGCGTCCAGGGCACCATCCAGCCGGGGCGCGTCACCCTCGATTCGTCGGAAATCCCCTTCCTTGGGATCCTGGTCGACGCCGCCAGCGGCGGGAACCTGTTTCGAACCGAGCTCTATTTCGTCTCGACGCGTGAGTTTCCCAACCTCCCATTCGGTGGAGCGATCGACAACGTTGTCGATCCCCAGACGAACTTCGGCGTTGGACTCCGCGTCTTCGGCGAATACTCGCTGAAAGTCGTCGAGCCCCAGTCGCTGATCGTGAACCTGGTCGGGACCCAGAACCTATCCACCAACGACGAGATCACCGACTGGATGCGCGAGCAGCTGCTCAAGACCCTGCGGACCGACGTCGTCGCGCACGTGGTCACCAACGGCTGGCCGCTGCTCGGTATCGCGGCCCACACCGACGAGATCGAATCGGAAACGATCGCCCAGGTCCAGCGCAACATCAACAGCTACGGCCTTCAGATCGTCCGCCTCGGGAATTTCACGATCACGCTGAAGCCCGAGGACGAAGACAAGCTGAAGAACTTCCTCAAGGACGTGCAGTACACCAAGCTGGCCGGTGGCTTCCAGCAATACGCGTCGGGCGCGGCGATGATCGGTGCCGGGCAGGGCCTGGCGCAAGGACCCGGTCAGGGTGGCGGCGTCAATCCCGCATTCCTCGGGGTCGGCCTGGGCGTGGGCGGCCTGGTCGCCGGCCAGCTGGGGCAGACGGTGGCCGCCGGCGGTCAGATCCAGGTTCGCTGCCCCAACTGTCACGCGCTGAACGCCGAGAACGCGAAGTTCTGCAACAGCTGCGGTCAGACGCTTTCACCGGCGCCGGCGCCAACCGGTGCCACGGTGGCCTGCCCCAAGTGCGGCACGCAAAACGCCGCGAACGCCAAGTTCTGCACCAACTGCGGCCAATCACTTACGGGCGGAGGCGCACCGGCACAATCGTGAGCTGGCGCCGGCGACTCCTCCTCGGCGTCGTGATGGCGCTGGCGCTCGTGCTGATGAGCCCGTTACTCGCCTTTGCCCGGGCCGGCGGGGGCAGCCACTTCAGCGGCGGTGGCGGCAGCTTTGGCGGCGGCGGCTACAGTGGCGGCAGCTATGGCGGGGGCGGCGGCTTAGGCGGAGCCGGGTTCCTCCTGCCGTTCTTCCTCTTCGGGGGAGGCGGCGGTGGGTTCATCTTCTTCCTCATCATCCTGTACGGCATCTGGCAGGCCTACCGCCGCATGAGCATCAGCAACCCCGTGCAGGCGTCGAACTGGGGCCCGAGCTACGCCCCCATGGCACAGATGCGTTCGACGCTGAGCGACGACATGGCCGCCCTGCAGGCCAAAGACCCCAACTTCAATCAGCAGATGTTCCTCGACCGGGCGCAGGCCGCCTTCTTCGCCCTGCAGAAATCGTGGATGGACCGAAATCTCGAGCCGGCGCGGGTCTACATGTCTGACGGCATCTATCACCGCTGGAAGAACCAGATCGATGCCATGATCGCCGCGCACAAGAAGAACATCCTCGACAACCTGGTCATCGGTGGGTGCCAGATCGTCAAGGTGCAATCCGATCCGAGCTTCGACTCCATCACGGTTCGCATCGATGCCAGCGCCGCGGACTACGAAGTCAACGAGGCCAATACCAACAAAATCATCTTCGGCTCCCAGAAGGATCAACCCTTCACGGAGTACTGGACCTTCATCCGGAGCGGCGCCGCCCGCACCAAGGCAGGGGAGGGGGCTGAGGTTACGCAATGCCCCAACTGCGGCGCGCCCCTATCGATCAACGAGTCGGGTGTCTGTAGCTACTGCAAGGCGACCGTTACGAGCGGACAGTTCGGTTGGGTCCTCGACAACATCACACAAGCATCGGAGTGGCAAGGATGAACGAACAAGACACGACGCCCGCGGAGAACCTGCCGCCGCCGGGCCCACCCGACCGTACCGGCTGGTCGCAGCCGCCGGCGCCCCAGTCGCCAGGCCCTCCGGGTGCGTTTGTCGAGCGCCCAATTGCGCCACCCGGTGCGCCGCTGCCGCCTGGCGCCGGGTCACCGGTCCAGCCGGGTCCGCCGATGTCGGTGCAGGCGCCCATCAAGGACACGACCATCAACCTGACGGTGTTGCTTGTCGGCGTCGCGGCCGTGGTTCTCATGATCATCATTCTGCTGCTCGTGATCGTCGCCATCACCGGCCACCGTTAAGCCGACTCATTCAGCGTAGGCTACTACACAAAAATGTAGTAACATGGCGGGCGATGGCTGTGCCGGACGAGCCGGGCCTGCTGGCTGCCCTCGTCGGGCAGCGGGGCGATCTGTCGGGGGTCAGGGCGTTGCTGGCGGAAGGAGGCATTGTCGAGCGGCAACCTGGGGACCTGCGGGCGTCGGCTCGCAAGCATGGCTTCAGGCCCGCCCAGGTCCGCCGGCTCTTCATGGTGCGGGAGCTCGCTCGCCGCTGGCATGTGCCGGCCGACAGCGCCGCCCCGGCGGTCACGTCGCCACGGGAGGCTCTGCTGCAGTTCCAGGAGCTTCGCAGCAGCCTGAAGGAGTGTTTCGCCGTCCTCTACCTGAATACGCGCAACCAACCGCTGGCGTGCGAAAAGGTCGCGGTCGGTGGCCTCAACGTCGCTGCGTTGCAGCCGCGTGAGGTTTTCGGACCGGCGCTGACGTTGGGAGCAGCGGCCGTCATCCTGGCTCACAACCACCCTTCCGGCGATCCCAGCCCCAGCCCGGAGGACCTGGCGGTCACGCGCCACCTCCAGGAAGCCGGCCGGTTACTCGGGGTGGAAGTCCTGGATCACTTGGTGGTCTGCACCGAGCGCTTCCGGAGCCTGCGCGAATCCGGCGCCCTGTAGGCCGCAATCGACAACCAGATATAGAAACTTGATAGGGCTGTTGTTAAATAAGCAGTAACCGCAGCAACAGAAACCGCAATTGGGGCGTCCACGGAGGCCCCGGCAATGAGAGAATAGTCGGGCTCGCCTGCCGGCGGGCGCGGCCCAGACGGGGCAGGAAAACCGACCACTGAGCGATGGTCGGTTTTCTGTTTTCAGGCGCGAGAAGCGCCTGAAACCGAGCTCCCAGCGACGTCCAGCTCACCCAGTGGTGTACGCGCGCAGCTCCCTTGCGTTTGGCAAGCGTGTCTCGCGCGTCTCTCGGAACGGTGGGAGCTCGTCCGTCGAAATTCGCGAGCCGCGACAAGGCTCGCGAATTTCTCCTGGCGCACCAACGAGCGCCGGGACGTCTATGTTCGAAGCGGAGCGCCTGAGGGGCTGTGCATACGGAGGCAAATTCATCTAGACCCGATCGATGCGCGTCAACAACCAGCCGAACTTCCCACTGATGACGGCGGCATCGCAGAAGGGACAGATGCTGGTGATGTCGACGTTGACCGCGGCGCCGCAGTTCGGGCACGTCTGTGAGGTGATCGTGCCCGGCCGGCCGGTCTGTGCAGTCAACGGGCGCTGAAAGATCCAGTCTTCGGTCCAGTCCCAGGGTTGCGTATCACCGCGGATCACGTTCCGATCGGCGTCGACGTCGTAGTCGGCCGAGTTGGCGTTGATGCGCACCGTGATCGTGTCGAAGCCGCTGTCGCTGAGCGCGCCCGCCACGACCGCGCTGGTAAATGTCAGCTTGGTGAGAACGTTGCGCCATCCCCGTTCCCTGTAGGAGGAGATCTGGGCCTTCTGCTCCTCCCAGATCAACGACGCCATGACACCCTGGCTGAGCGCCGGCTTGAGCGCGCTCCATGCCTCGATGACCGCGAAAAACAGGCGCTGCACCTGCGCGAGGAAGACGTTCTCGTCGAACGCCGGGTCGTGAGCCCGGATGGCGACGACGCCGCCGAGTTTGCCGTCGACCCCGTCGCTGTCGATGTTGGGCGCCCATGAGCCGGGCATCACCTGTCCGTACCATTGGCGGCTCGGACGGTGCAGCGGGCCGCCCGCAGACGTGAGGTAACCCTGGCTGGCCGTCGCCTCGCCTTCGCTGAGCCAGTCCGTCAGGTCTTTCAATCGATCGACCAGGCCGATACGTGTGCGACGCTGGTTGCCCTGCCCCGCTTGCGGGGGCAAATGGCATTTCCTTCCCCCGCTTGGCGGGGGAGGGTCGGGTGGGGCGCTAGCTCGTCCGGAAGATCTCCGTGACCTGGCCGGTGCCGTAGTCACCGACCAGCAGGCCACCATCGGGTGCCTCGAGGATGGCCAGCGGATGCGAGAACCCGGTCGCGAAATCACTGACCTGGCCGTGCTCACTCGCGCCGGACCCGGATAGCACCACCCGCATCACTCGACGTCCGGTCGGGCCGCCGACGTTGGCGCCCCATTCCGTCACGAAGGCACTGTCTGCGTAATCCGCGCCAAACTCGGCCCCATCGTAAAAGGTGATGCCGTCCGCCGACGAGTGGGGCGCGAACACCGCGACCGGCGGCGCGACGCCGGCGCAATTGCCGTGGAGACTGCCGTCCGGATAGGCTGGCCAGCAGCGCGGCCATCCCGCGTCTTCGCCGTCCGTTACCCGCAAGAGATGGTCCGCCGGCTGTGCGCCGAGATTGTCCTGGCCGTTGATGGTGACGTAGGCGTCGCCGGTCGAGCCGCGCAGCGCGAGACCGTAGGGGTTGCGGCTGCCCCGCACGACCACACCGGCGTAGCTCCAGTCAGCGTGAAAGCGCAGCACGCTCGCGCTTCTCGGGTCGGCTTCGTTGCAGACGTCGCAGGTCGACCCCAGCCCGAGGAGAAAGTCGCCGTTGGGCATCGAGACGATCCAATCGTTCTGGTGACGGCTGACTGCCGGGACCAGCCCCCGCACGACGGTGCCGCCGCCTGACAGGGCACCGTTGGTGAGGTGATATGCCCGGACGCCGCCGCGGACCGAAACGTAGAGATCGTCACCCCGCCAGGCCAGCCCCAGCGGGATTGGAAGGCCAGAGAGCAAGACACGGGGGCCGGCGCCGGCCGATCCAACGACGGCGAGCGAGCCACCGGAACTCAGGACGTAAAGCCGGCCGTCCGGACCGAAGGCCATCGCGGTCGCGGTGCCAAGGCCGCGCGCGTAGACATACGCCGAAAAGCCGGCCGGCACTCCCAAGCCCGCGGCCGCAGGGAGGTTCGGCGGGGGCGGCAGCGGCGTCGGTGTCGGGACTGGCGTCGGGCTTGGCGTCGGCGTAGGCGTGTGGTGGGGTGACGCCGTCGGCGTCGCCTGCGCGGTCGGCTGACCACAGGCGACGAGGAGCGCAACGATGAGGACAGCCACCCATGACCGCTTCACGAAAGCGGCGGAATCGTCAGGACGAGCTTGCCGAAGTGTTCCCCCTGCTCGAGGAGCGTCTGCGCCTGTGCCGCCTGCTCGAGCGGGAAGGTGCGGTCGACGACCGGCCGGAAGTATTTGGCGGCCAGCAGCCGGCTCAGCTGTTCCCAGTCATGCCGGGTTCCCATGGTCGAGCCGTAAATCGTGATCTGCTTGGTGAAGATGCGGCGGATATCCTCATCCGGCTTGGGGCCGGACGTGGCGCCACACGTGACCAGCCGGCCGCCTCGTGCCAGCGCCCGAATGCTCCCGGCCCAGGTGGCCGCACCCACGTTTTCGATCACGACGTCGACGCCGCGCTTCTCCGTGATGCCCCAGACTTCTTTGGAGAAGTCCTGCGCCTTGTGGTTGATCAGCACGTCGGCGCCCATCGCTTTGGCGCGGTCGAGTTTCTCCTGGCTGCTCGAGGTGACGAAGACGCGGGCCCCCACGTGCTTGGCGATCTGCAGCGCGGCCAGCGCCACGCCGCCGCCGATCCCGAGGATGAGCACCGACTCACCCGGCAGGACGCGGGCCTTCGTCACCACCATGCGCCAGGCGGTCAGGAACACCAGCGGGAAGGCGGCAGCTTCCTCGAAGCTCAGGCCTTCCGGGATGGGCCGGAGGTTGATTTCGGGCATGACGACCGCCTGCGCATAGGTGCCGTCGCGGTGCTCGCCGAGGATCTCCCACCGCTCGCAGAGGCTGTGCTCGCCGCGGGCGCAGTAGTCGCAGGTGCCGTCGCTCAACCCAGGGTCGAAGAAGACGCGGGTGCCGGCGGGATAGCGGCTCGCGCCGGGACCGTTGGTCGCCACCACGCCAGCGCCATCGGCGCCGCCGATGTGGGGGAGGGGTACCTTGGGGACGCCGCCGTTGCGGGTAAAGAGGTCCAGGTGGTTGAGGGCGGCCGCCCGAAGCGCGACCAGCACCTCACCGGGGCCGGGCTTCGGGGTTGGCGCGTCCTCGTAGCGGAGCACCTCGGGGCCACCGTGCTGGTGAAATCGAATCGCCTTCACGTCGCGTCATGCTACTCATTTGCCGGGCGAGGGCGTCGTCCAGCGGCCCATCGCGCACTCGGCCGAAATAACGACGGCCTCGTGAGCGCGTACAGGCCGCATCCGCCGCCCGCCCTGTCACGCGCGAAAGCGCGGCTCGCCCTGCGGGCTCGCTGCCGCTGAAAGAAAGTTACGCAGCGTGACGTTGCAGTATCGAAACCCCCAATCAGGAACGTGGTTCTGTCAAAAATCATGACTTATAATGTCGGGCACGTGACAGCCGACCCCGAGATTCAACTGCTGAACCGGCTCGGGGGTTTGTTTTCCGCCTCGCTTTCCCTCAACGACAACATCGAGGCGATGCTGCGGGCGACGTCCCAGATGGTGCAGTTCGACGCCGCCACCGTCTTCCTACTTAATGAGGGCACGCGCGAGCTGACCGCCACTGCTACGTACCCGCACCGCGACATGGTGCCGCACATCGCTCGCTTCGTCCTGGGCGACGGCATCCTCGGCTACGCCGTCGAGCAGCTCGAGACCCTCAATATCGCCGACGCCACCCTCGACCCACGCTTCAAGATGCTCGACCAGAGCCGGTCCCCACGCTCGCTCATGGTCCAGCCGCTGGCGACGACCCAGCGGGTGGTCGGCGCGATGACGATCTCGCGGCAGCGGGTCGACCCCTTCACCGAGCTGGACGCCGCGATCCTCAAGGTCATCACCAACCAGGCCTCGATCGCCATCGAGAACGGCCGCCTTTACGAGCAGCTCCAGGCCCACCTCGGAGAGCTGGAGACCGCCAACGCCCAGATTGCCGAGGTCAGCCGGCTGAAGTCCGAGTTCCTCGCCAACATGTCGCACGAGTTGCGCACGCCGCTCAACGCCATCCTGGGCTTTTCCGAACTGCTCCGCGACGACCTGGCCGGCAAGATCACCGAAAAGCAGCGCAAGGACTGCCTGGACAACATCTATAACAGCGGCAAGCACCTGCTGTCCCTGATCAACGACGTCCTCGACCTGACCAAGGTCGAGGCGGGCCGCATGGACCTGGTCTACGAGGAGTTCGGGGTCGACTCCGCCGTCCGCGAGGTGCTCAATGTGGTGCGTTCGCTGGCCATGAAGAAGGACATCGAGATCGCCTCGACGGTCGAGCCGCCTGATGCGCTTTTGATTGCGGACAAGAACAAGTTCAAGCAGGTCCTCTACAACCTGCTGTCGAATGCCATCAAGTTCACGCCGCCGTCGGGGAAGGTCGGCCTGAAGGCCGCGGTCCAGGGCGAGGCGCTTCGGATCACGGTCCAGGACAGCGGCATCGGCATCCCCAAGGAGGTCCAGCACAAGATCTTTGGCGCCTTCTACCAGGTGCAGAGCGCCAGTAACCGGGAGTACCCGGGCACCGGGCTCGGCCTGGCGTTGACCAAGAAACTGGTCGAGCTCCACGGCGGGACGATCGACTTCGAGAGCGCCCCCGACCAGGGCACTGCCTTCACCATTGAATTCCCGCTCCGGCCCGGCCCGAGCAAGCGGAACCGGGTGCTCGTGGTCGAGGACAATCCTTCGAACCTGGACCTGGCGCGAATGGTCCTGGAGGGCAACGGCTTCGCCGTGGACACCGCCTCGAACGGCCAGGAGGGCCTGGAGAAAGCTCGGCACCTCCGGCCCGATCTAATACTGATGGATATGCAGCTCCCCGGCGTTGATGGATTAGCGGTTACCCGCCAGCTCAAAGCGGACCCGGCCACGCGGAGTATCAAAGTGGTCGCCCTGACAGCGAACGCGCTGAAGGGAAGCGAGGAGCAGGCGCTGGCCGCGGGGTGCAGTGGCTACATCGCGAAACCGATCGAACTCAAGAAATTCATGCTGCAAGTGACGAACTTTCTGGAGAAGGAGTAGGCGCGACCCATGTCATTCCCGAAGACCATTTTGATGATCGAGGATGATGCCCCGACCCGGGAGGTCGTCCGAATGGCGTGCGTGGGTCAAAACCTGAACCTGATCGAGGCAGACACCGGGGAGAAGGGCATGGAGATGATCGAGAAGTCCGAGCCCGACCTCGTGATCCTCGACCTGAACCTGCCGGGCGTCTCCGGCATGGACGTCTGCCGCCAGCTGCGCGCCGACGGCACCCAGGTGCCGGTCATCATGCTGACCGCGAAGAACGACACGATCGACGTCGTCGTTGGGCTCGAGGTGGGGGCCGACGACTACCTGACCAAGCCGTTTGAGGTACGGGAACTCCTAGCCCGGGTGGGCGCACACCTGCGTCGGAGCGAGCAGGCGGTCTCGCAGGCACAGCCCAAGACGCGCTTCGAGTTCCCAGGCCTCATCATCGACATGAATAGCCGCCAGGTGTGGCGCGAGGGCAAGGAAGTCGCCCTGACATTGACCGAGTTCAACCTCCTGTCGTTGCTCGCCTCGCAGGCCGGACAGGTCGTCAGCCGCGGCGAGCTGCTGCGCAAGGTGTGGGGCTACGAGGTCGAGATCGAGACGCGCACCGTCGACGCCCACGTCTACCGGTTGCGCAAAAAGATCGAGCGCGACTCCGAAAAGCCGCACTACATCCACTCCGTTCCGGGGATCGGCTACCGCTTCGTCGCCGACTAGGCGAGCGGCAGTGAGGATCCCCTCCCCACTTGCGGGGGAGGGCAGGGTGGGGGTTCCATGAGCGAGATCGAGAGCCTGGTGGACCAATACGGTCCCAAGGGGCAGTGGAAGGAGCTCGGCGCCGTCCTCGATGGGATGGATCGTCGGCATCTGGCGGCTGGCGAGCAGGAGATCTTCGAGGAAGGCGTCCGGCAATTCCCCGCGTCCGGCTGGCTGAACTACGGGCTCGCCTCGAGCAGGTCGGAAGTCCGACGGTGCTGGCGATAGCGCGCTATTACTACTTATGGAACCGGTTCGAGCTCGGACAGATCGTGATCCAGCCAATCTTTGCTCGTTACTACGACCTGAAAATCGCCGACGACATGTTCCTCTACATGCGTGGTCTTCCAATGTTCGATGAGTCGTTCGGCTATCGCGCCACCTTCGCCAGGTTGGCGGGAAAGCTTGATCAGGCGCGATGGGAGCTTGCGCGGGCGAAGTCGGAGCTCAGCGACGTGGACGTCGACCGCGTCGAGCTCGATCTCGAAGCTACCGCGGCCGGACAGCTGAGGATGAAACGCGCGGTCCTGCGGGCCCGGGTCGCGAGAACAATTGAGGCGGCTGTGGCTGAGCTTGACGCGGTTCAGGTGACGTCGAACGACCACGCATGGCTGGCGGACATCCGAACGCTCGCCCGGGCGGAATTGTTCCGTCGATTCCAGACGCCGGATATGGAAGAGGCGGCGCTATCGGAATTCTGGCCTCGCCAAGCGCTCCTCTTCGAGCCGAATCACGCCTTTCACTTCGGCTTTCTCGACTACCAGGAGACGTTGAAGCCGCACTACCAGTCACATCACGATATTTAGGCGGAATGTGGTATGGCGCGCGCGTACTGCTTGGCGTTATCGTGCAGTTGGGGAGGAACGCGGACACCGAGGGGACCCTGAGTGGGCAAGCTTATAGCCAGCGTCGATCCCGTACTCGAGGATTACATCGAAGCTGCGGCTCAGGCGGAGCACGTTCCGATCGATGACTACGCGGGTGCCCTGCTGCAGGTCGGCTGGGATGCCGTCTTTGGAATCCGCCGCTCCGAGCGGCTAAAACGCGCGGCGTCGGCATCGCGTCAAGCTGAGCTCCGAGCCAACTTCGCAAGAGTCCGGGCGGGTCTACCGCACAACGCCACGAAAAACGGCGACTAATTCCACCTGATTAGGCGGACCGGCTGCGCCTAGCTCCGACCTCGATCCGAATCTCGACGTCTCGGGCCCCCAGCCCGCCTGGCAGCGGCTCGACTCGCCCATGCAGGATCAGGCGGTTGCCCCAGATGATGCAGTCCTCGGAAACGAGGGCAAAATCGTGGTCCGTTTCGTCGACGGTGCAGCTCGAACGACCATCAGTCCAAACATCGAGGACCCTCTCACCGTCCCAGCAAACCTCAGTCTGGAGCTGGACAGCGCCGCCGAAGCCGTAACCGACTTCTTTCATGGCGGCAAAGTGACCGCACGTCGAGCCCCACCAGGCGAATCCGTCCGGCGCGGCTTGCACCGTGACGGTACGTGCCGGCAAGGCCGCAACTGCTACGAACCAGACAGCAGCGAGCAGTGGAATGGAAAGGGCGGGGGCCCAGTTCCGTAAGCCCTCCGTCCGGCCGGCTACAAGAGCCGGATCCGCCGCAAGCCTCCAAGCGATGAGCGCCGTCGGAGCGATGACGAGCAACTCCAGCAAAGCGACCAGCTGCCGCATTCTGATTCCTAGCGGCAGTTGGGTGAGCGAATGAGTGACCCCAGTTGGGGGTGCGAAGCCGCCGGCGATCGAGAGAGCAATCATCACGAGAATCCCCGCGCCCACCAGCGGAATGGCAAGACGGTATGCGCGGTTCCGGCAGGTTACGTGGCGCAGATCGAGCGTGGCTGTCCGCGCAAAGGCCATCCAGTCGCTGGCAACACCAAGGAGAACGTTGAGAACCAGGAGCACGAGGATCAAGAGCATGCCGGTGCTCTTGAGCGAGGGCGGATATGGAGACGCAAGAATCAGCCAGACCAGCCCAAGCAGGAGCGCGGCGTACCGCTGCGGTGGCCAGGACCAGCGCCCCAAAACGGATACGCGCGGCAGGATAGTCACGGGTTGCCCCGGTGCTACAACGGCCTTGCAGGCCGTTACTGGTGCCGGGGGGACGGCGCCGGCGACGTCTGGGTGGCCGGAATGCCAATGGCGGCGATCTCCTCCCACAGATGCAGGGCCGCCTTGCGGCCGAGGAAGAAGCTGTCCAGGTCGAGCCGCTCGTTGGGCGCGTGGGCAAAGCAATCGGGCAGCACGAAGCCGACCAGCAGGCACGGCGCCTCGAGCAGCCGGCCCATGACATCGACGGCGCCGATCGACCCGCCGGCGCGAATGAGGGCCGGCTCCGTGCCATAGACATTCCGCAGAGCTCGCTGTCCGGCGGCGATCAGTGGATGGTCGACCGGCGTGATCCAGGGGTCACCCTGACCACTGAGCTCGGTGACGGTGACCCGCACCGTCTTTGGCGCGACCTCGTCAATGTGCCGGCGCAACGCCTCGCTGACGGCGATTGGATCCTGGTCGGGGACGAGACGGCAGCTGAACTTCGCGGCCGCCCAGGCGGGAATGATCGTCTTCTTGCCCGGCCCCTGGTAACCACCCCAGATTCCGTTGACGTCGAGCGTCGGCCGTGCCCAGTTTCGCTCGGTGGGAGTGAATCCCGGCTCACCATGTAACGCCCGGAGACCATAGATGCGCTTCATCTCGACCTCGTCAAAAGGGATGCGCGCGAACTGGCGGCGCTCGTCGTCGCTGAGCGGTCGCACGCCGTCGTAGAAACCGGGCACCAGCACGTGGCCGGCGGGATCCTTGAGTTGGACCAGGATCTCCGCGAGGGCCTGGGCCGGGTTGGGTGCGATGCCTCCGAGGTTCCCGGAATGCAGATCGCTGTCGGCCGCCTCGACTCGCAGCTCGAAGTAAATCAGGCCGCGGAGCGCGTAGGTAATAGCAGGAATGCCCTTCGCGACCATCGCCGTGTCGCTGATGACGCAGTAGTCCGAAGTGAGCCGGTCGCGGTGGGCGCGTACGAACTCCTCGAAATTCGGGCTGCCGATCTCTTCTTCGCCTTCGGCGATCACCTTGAGGTTGAGCGGCAGCTCGCCGGTCGTGCGCAGCCAGGCATGGATCGCCTGCCAGTGCAGCGCGATCTGCCCTTTGTCATCGGATGTTCCGCGCCCGAAGAGCAGGCCGTCCTGTTGACGCGGCTCGAACGGTGGCGATGTCCAGAGGTCGAGTGGGTCGACTGGCTGAACGTCATAGTGCCCGTAGAGCAGCACGGTCGGCTTGCCCGGGGCCTTCAGCCAGTCGGCATAGACGACCGGATGCCCCGCGGTCTCGATGACCTGCGCGTTCTGCAGACCGATCCGTTGGTATTGTTCGGCCAGGTGGCCGGCGGCGCGCCGGACATCGTCGGCTCGTTCCGGTTGGCTCGAGATGCTGGGGATCCGCAGAAAATCTTCGAGTTCCGTCAGTCCCTGCTCGCGGGAATCTTCAAGGAATTCTTCAGGGGCGATCACTACTAGCTATTGGAACACTTCTCCCTCCCCCGCTCGCGGGGAGGGCAGGGTGAGGGTCGTTAGTAGATAAAGCCCAACAGATCCAGTCCGGCCGTGGACTTGATCGTCCGGTAATCGACGCGGCCCCAGCCGGCGTAGTTCATCTCCGAGACCGTGAAGGACCCGTCCCCGTTCACGGACTCCACGTACGCCACGTGCCCGACCGGCGAGGTCCAACTGATGCCCTGCACCATGATGGCGCCCACCATCGGTACCTGGCCCTCGGCATAGCCGAACTGCTGGGCGTTGTACCACCACTGCCAGGCGTTGCCCGACCACGGGACATACCGCTTGTGCGCCACCCACCAGGTGCAGTACCCATACGGGAACTTGCCGCCGGAGCCGGTGACCGGTGCGTTGCTGTAGGTGATGGTGTAGTTCGTGACCTGCGGGCCGAAGCGGTTCCAGGTGACGGAGCGAACGGTTTTCTTGCCGATCCCTGGATCGGCAAGCGACGGTCCCACCCCATCGGGCAGCATCAGCATGCTGCCGGGCTTGAGGTGGTCGGGATCACGGATCAGGTTGAAGTCGATGATGTCCTGGACCTTGACGTGGTACTGGATTGCGAGCCCGCTCAGCTGGGTGTCGGACTGGACCTTGACCAGGATGCCGTTGACGGGAGGCACGACCAGTCGCTGGCCCTGCACCACGCTCGTCACGTCGGCGATGTTATTGGCCCAGCGCAGGGTGTCCAGCGTCAGCCCGTAGCGTCCGGCGACGCTCTGGACCGTGTCGCCCGGCTTGATGGTGTAGTAGGCGACGTCGCGCCGGACCGGGGTGTCCACACTGGAGGCGCTCATCTTCATGATGAAGCCACCCTGGCTCAGGACCACGTCGTCGACGTGCGTCGTCCGCACTGAAACAGAAGGGGTGGGATTTGCGCCGTAGGCCGTGTCAGTGTGGAGTCGGTCGAAGGCTGTCAGTACCGGGATCACGGCCGCCGCTAACAGAACAAGCGTGTGCGTTAAAAACCGGCTCTGTGCCAGATCACTTCCCCCGTGATAGCTCGAGTTGGTTTTTCAGGATGGTAGCACAGGTTAGGCCGCGGCAAGTGTTCGGGACGGCTTCCACGAAAGCTGCAATTGGGGAAGGGGTGACAAAAATGCGAAAATAGAGCACAGTGAGGCTTCGCGCCCGGGAGGGGCGCGCGGCTGGGCGTCGAATACGAATCCGGGCTGGAAGGGGCCCACGGAGGCAGCGTTTGGGGTTCGATGGGGTGGGCCGAAGAAGCCCTCGCCTTAACAGTTGTAAAGACTTTTGTAGAGCTGTGAACTCGCGTCCCTCGGTGGCCGCGGGAGCCAGCCGTGGGCGGAGAGTGGCGGTGCTCCTGCTCTGCCTGGCTGCGATGCTCGCCCTGGCCCCAGCTGGAGCTCTCGCCGACACGCCGGCGGCTTCACCTTCGGCGTCGCCCGGCCCGAGTCCTGGGATCGCACCGGGAGGATTCGGCTCCACGCTGGGCGCATCGCCTACGCCCGCACCCGCGGCCAGTCCTTCGCCGGCAGGCCCCGTCCTGCAGAACCGACAGGCGCAGGGCCAGTTGATCGGAGAGTTGACCGCCTCCGAGGCCCACGCGCTGATGCTGGAGCAATCGCTGAACCAGTCGGAATTGAGCCTGATCGCGCTCGGCCAGCAGATTCTCGACGCCGAAAAACAGGTCTCGCAGCTCGATTCCCGGATGGCAACGGTCAGCGCCCTCCACGAGCAGGCGAGCGCCCAGCTGCAGTCGGACCGCACCAAGCTCGCGGCCATCATCCGCGGCCTCTACAAGCACCAGGACAACTTCTTGGTCAGCCTGATTCGGTCGGGTGGCTTCGCCGGCCTTCTGCGGACCATCGGCTACAGCGACGTGGTCCTCGACCGCGAGCGAGCGCTCATTCGCTCGGTGCAGGCCGACGATGTCGCGCTGGAACATGCGCAAGCGACGCTGCAGCGCAGCCGCCAGACCAAGAAGGACACCCTTTCCAGGCTGGTCGGGTTCCGCACCACCCTGGCCGGGGACATCGCCAATGAGCAGTCACTCCAGACGCAGCTTCAGGGCACCATCGACGAGGCGTTGGCGGCACTCGATGCGATGCAGACCGACTCGCCCGAGATGGCGGCGCGCCGGGCCAAGCTGGTCAAGATGAAGACCGACAGCATTCTGAGCCAGATCGAGCAGGCGGTTTTCGCCCAGCAGAACTTCGAGTTGACGGCCCAGCTGATCGCAGAAGATCCGGTGCTGGCCGCCACGGGGCGCCTGCTCTGGCCGATCCCGCACGCGACCATCAGCCAGGGCTTTGGTCCAACGTCGTACGCCTTCGAAGCGTCCTATGCCGGGTTCGCGCATTTTCACACCGGGATTGACCTGGCTGTGCCGCTCGGCACTCCAGTTTTCGCCGCGGCGGACGGGGTCGTCATGCTGGCTCGTCCGATGGCCGACAGCGGCGGCCAGCTGGTTGGATACGGGAACTACGTCATCATCCAGCACGACGCCGGCCTCAAAACGCTCTACGGTCACCTGCTCACGATCGGGGTCAAGGAGGGGGATGTCGTGCACCGTGGCCAGCTGATCGGGCTGGTCGGCTCAACCGGTAACTCGACTGGGCCGCATACCCACTTCGAGGTTCGGATCGAGAACAGCCCGGTCGATCCGATGCAGATGCTTCCCGACCTGGCTCCGCAGCCGGCGGCGGCCATCCCGAGCGTCTCGCACTAGGCCGCAGCGAGATCAGGCGTCGCGACGAACCACTTTCCACCGACGCCCTGGCCGTAGGCATCGCCGGCGTCCCCGTCCTTTACATAGGTATAGAGCGGGTGTCCGTTATATAGAACCTGGTTCCCGTTGTCGCCGTTCAGCACCGTCAGCTTGCCGGGCAACGCCGGGCTGCTGGTCGGGGCTCCCGAGCTCGCGAGGAGCGGTGGCCAGTTCGAGGCGCAGCCGCCGGTGCAGGCCACCTTGGACGCCGTGTCGGGGGTGAAGTAGTAGAGCGTGAGGCCTTTGGTGTTCTTCAGCACGGTTTGCGTCTTGTCGCCGACCTTCATCGAGGCGGTGTGGATCAGGGCGGCGCTGCTCGCCGACGGCGCCCCCGCACTACTGGGTGCGCTGGTACCACCGCAGGCCGCGAGCAAGACAGCGGCGACCGCCGGGATGATGCCGATGTGTATTCGAAATGACCGCATGGGTGCCTCCTTAGGCGGACGTGGTGCCGCCAGAGAGGGATACCGGGCGAGGTTACGATTGGCCCTTGTCAGGTCAGAAGACTTCTAGTACGATGTGCCGCACATGACGGGGCGGATTCAGTTCGCGGGCTTTTACTTTTACGCCTACCTCGGGCCGGCACGGGACCGGCTCGGGATGGGCTAGCGCCGCCCCTCCCGCCACCTCCCGTTCACCGGCCTCCTCCCACACAGACAACGAACTTGGCGCGCCTAGGAGGCAAACAAGGATGGCGGTTCGAGGGATTCGCGGCGCGACGACCACGGACGAAGACAGCGAAACGGCGATCGTCGACGCCACGACGGAGCTGCTGGCGGAGCTTGCCCGGGAGAACGCGCTCCACGCGGGCGACGTCGCCGCCGTCTGGTTCACCACGACACCCGATCTGACGGCGGAATTTCCCGCGGCCGCGGCCCGGCGCTTCGGCTGGGGGGACGTTCCCCTGCTCTGCGGCCACGAGATGGCGGTGCCCGCCTCCAACCCACGCAGCCTCCCACGGTGTATCCGCGTGTTGCTCCTCGTCAACACCGACCGGCCGTCATCGGCGATGCGCTTCGTCTATCTCCGCGGCGCGGAGAAGTTGAGGGTGACGGCATGATCATCGTGATGCGGCACGACGCGACCCCGGCGCAGGTGGCGGCGGTCGTTTCCCAGGTCGAGGCCCACGGTTGCCGGACCCATCTGAGCGACGGCGACGAGCGAACGGTGATCGGCGTTATCGGGACAAATCCATTCGCGCTTCGGGAACTCTTCATCGAGGCGCCCGGCGTAGCCGAGGTGGTACCCATCACGAAGCCATTCAAATTGTCGAATCGCGAGTTTCGATCGCGTGATACCCGCATCAGGGTTGGTGCGCAGGAGGTTGGTGGGGACCGCCCCTGGATCGTCGCCGGACCGTGCTCGGTTGACGGCGAAGAGCTCTATCTCGAGACCTGCCGGAAGGTGCGGGCGGCGGGGGCCCACGCTCTGCGTGGTGGTGTCTTCAAACCACGCACCTCTCCCTACAGCTTCCAGGGACTGCGCGGCGACGGCGTCAGCATCCTGCGCGAGGCGAAACGCGAGACCGGTCTTCCCCTGGTGTGCGAGGTGCTGGAGCCGGCCGACATTGGGACGCTTGCCGACATCGTCGACGTGCTGCAAATCGGCGCCCGCAACATGCAGAACTTCCCGCTGCTGTCCGAAGTCGGTCGCCTGCGCAAGCCGGTCCTGCTGAAGCGCGGCATGTCCGCGACGATCGAGGAGTGGTTGCTGTCCGCCGAGTACATCCTGAGCCAGGGCAACTACGAGGTGATCCTCTGCGAGCGGGGCATTCGCACCTTCGAGACCTACACCCGCAACACGCTGGACCTCAACGCCGTACCGCTCATCAAGGAGTTGAGCCACCTTCCGGTGATCGTTGACCCAAGCCATGGCACCGGTCGGCGTTCCCTCGTCACGTCGATGGCGCTGGCGGGGATCGCTGCGGGCGCTCACGGGCTGATGGTCGAGGTGCACGCTCAGCCGGAGGTTGCGCTCTCCGATGGCGCCCAATCGCTGACCCCGCAAGCGTTCGCCCACCTGGTCGAACAGGTCGACGCCGTCGCCGCGGCGCTGAGCCGGACGGTCGGAGTGGCCTGATGCGGGTCGGCATCGTCGGGCTCGGCTTGATCGGCGGCTCTCTCGGGCTGGCCCTGCGCCGCCTGCGCCACTCGATCGACGTCACGGGCGTGGCACGGCGAGCGGAAAGCGCGGCCGCGGCGATGCAACGCGGGGCTGTCAACCGGGCATCGACGGATTTGAGCGATGTTTCGGACTGCGACATTGTGGTGATCGCGACACCGATCGACCAGATCGCCGGTGTGATTGAACGCCTGGGACCCATCGTCCCGGCCGGAACCCTCATCACGGATGTGGCCAGCGTCAAGCGGCCCGTCATTGGGTGGGCGAAGCGTTTGTCGAATCCCTCGCGTTTTCTTGGCGGCCACCCGGTGGCCGGCAAGGCGCAAAGCGGGCTGGAGGAGAGCGATGCCGCCATCTTCGATCGGGAGCCCTGGATCTTCACTCCAACCCAGGGTCAGGACGTCCGGCCGTTCGACATCTGGTTCGAGATGGTGCGCGCGATTGGTGCCACGCCGAGCTTCATGCCCGCCGACGCCCACGACCAGCAGATGGCCTTGCTCAGCCACCTGGCCTTCGCGCTCAGCTCGGCCTTTGCCGAAACGGTGCACCGGAACGCCGATTCGACGCTCGGAGGGCCAGGGTATCGCGGCATGGTACGCCTGGCCGGCGGCGACCCCGCGATGTACGAGGCGATCGCGCGGGAGAATCGCGACGCGCTGGTGGACGCAATCGATCGCTTCGATGCGGTCCTGCACCGCTATCGTCAGCGAATCGCCACCGGAACCAGGGTGAAGGAGCTATTTAGCGAGGGCGTGCATGCCGCGCGCTGAAGTTCAGTCCGCCCGAACTATCTCACCGGCAACGCGCCTAGCCGGTGAACTGTCGGTTCCCGGCGATAAATCGATTGCTCACCGCGTGCTGATGCTGGCCGCTCTGGCACAGGGCGAAAGCTGGGTGCACGGTCTGCCCGAAGGTGAAGATGTCCTGGCGACCGTTGCCTGCCTGCGCGCCCTCGGTGCCGACCTCCAGCGCAGCGGCCGCACCGCGCGGATCCGTGGCGCGGGCCTACGCTCCTTCGCGACGCCGCACGGGATCCTCGATTGCGCGAACTCCGGGACCACGATGCGGCTCCTGTTGGGCCTGCTGGCCGGCAGCTCGATTGCCGCGACCCTCGACGGCGACGCCTCGCTCCGCCGCCGCCCGATGGATCGCGTGATCGAGCCGCTGCGGACCATGGGCGCCAGGATCGAATCGCGGGAGAGTCGGGCTCCTGTGGTTGTGACGGGAACGTTGCTGCAGGGACGGCGGCACACGCTCCCGATAGCAAGTGCCCAGGTGAAGAGCGCGCTGCTGCTGGCCGGGCTTTCCGCCAGCGGGCCGACGACCGTCGTGGAGCCCACGCCCACGCGCGACCACACCGAGCGGCTCTTACGCGCGATGGGAACAGATGTCGACGCGACGGCCGACGGAGTCGTCATCCGTCCGTCGCATCAGCCATTGCGGCCGATTGAGCTCGCGATCCCTGGCGACTTTTCGTCAGCCGCCTTCTGGCTGACGGCGGCGGCACTGCGGCCTGGCTGGTCGGTCATCGTCGGTGATGTCGGCCTCAACCCGACCCGGGTCGCCTTCCTCGCGATGCTGCGATCGATGGGCTGCGAGGTCAAGATCGAAGGGCCGTCTGGCGATATCGAGCCGCGCGGCATGGTGACCGTCACCGGGCAGCGCCTTCGTGCCACCGTCCTCAAAGCCGCCGACGTAGCGGCCGCCATCGACGAGATCCCGACCCTGCTCGTGTTGGCGACCCAGGCCGAAGGCGTCACGAGCATCGACGGCGCGGGCGAGCTCCGCGTCAAGGAAAGCGACCGGATCGCCACCATGGCGGAGGGCCTCCGCCGAATGGGCGCAATCGTTGAGGAGCGCCCCGACGGCGTCAGTGTCAAGGGACCGACGGGCCTGCGCGGCGCGGCCGTCGAGTCCCACGGTGATCACCGCGTCGCGATGGCGCTGGCGGTGGCGGCACTCGTCGCCTCCGGTCCGACCACGATCGAGGACGCCGACTGCGTCGCCGTCTCCTATCCGAACTTCTTCACGCAACTCCAGGAGCTCACCCATGAATAGAGTGCTCCTGCTGGGCGACCCCGTTTCTCGCAGCCTCTCGCCCGTGATGCAGAATGCCGCCTTCGAGGCACTCGGCATCGACTGCCGTTATGCGCTTCGAGAAGTGAGCCGCGCCGACTTCGCCGCGGCGATGGCCGAGCTGCGAGGCGATGAGCGCATCCTCGGGGCTAATGTCACGATCCCACACAAGGAATCCGCGATCGCCTTCCTCGATGATCTCGATCCGCTGGCCGCCCGCATCGGCGCGGTCAACACGATCAGCCGGCAGGGCGCCAGGCTGAAGGGCTGGAATACCGACGTCGAAGGCTTCCGCCGCGCCCTCGATGAACAAATACCCTCCCCCGCTCGCGGGGGAGGGCAGGGTGGGGGCTTCCGCGTCGCGATCATCGGCGCCGGCGGCGCCGCGCGAGCGGTTGCCGCCGCCCTGCAACCCGTTGCCGACATCTGGGTCATTGCCCGCAATCTCGAGCAGGCCCAACGGCTGTGTCGGGATCTCGAGATCGAGCGGGGCGGCTCCCTTGAGATGGACCACATTAAGCAGACCGTTGCCCGCGCGGACCTCGTCGTCAATGCCACCCCCGCCGATCTTCCGCCGCCCTCCTGGTTACGACGGGACCAACGCCTCTTCGACCTCCGCAGCCGCCGGTCGGCGGAGGGCCGGGCGATGTTGCTGCACCAGGGCGCCGCATCGTTTGAGATCTGGACCGGAAGGAAGGCGCCGCTTAACGTGATGCGGGCTGCGTTAGACGGCGCATCGGTGCCGGCATGACGCTCCGATTGCTCACGGCCGGAGAATCGCACGGCGAGCGGCTCACCGTCATTCTCGACGGCGTGCCCGCTGGTTTGACGGTGCGGGAAGAAGACCTGGCCCGCGACCTTCAACGTCGGCAGGGTGGTCACGGTCGCGGCGGGCGGATGGCGATCGAGCACGACGAGGCCCACATCGTCGCAGATTGGGAGAACTGGCGCCAGGTGATGGCCGTCGACGCCGCCGAGGTGAAGCGCAAGCCGATCACACGGGTCCGGCCGGGCCACGCCGACCTTGCCGGCATGCTCAAGTACGGTGCCAATGACGCGCGCGACGTCCTGGAGCGGGCCAGCGCCCGCGAGACCGCGGCGCGGGTAGCCGCGGGCGGCGTCGCGAAACTGTTGCTCGCCGAATTCGGTATCCAGGTCCGTAGCTACACGCGCTCAATCGGCACGATCGAGGCGTTTGTCCCTCCATCAATTAAATGGGGCGAGGTTGAAGGCTCAGCGGTCCGCTGTCCCGATCAGGAAGCCAGTGCGACGATGGTCGCGGCCATCGACGCGGCGCGCGAGCGAGGCGACACGCTTGGCGGCGTCTTCACCGTGGTCGCCGAGGGCGTGCCGCCCGGCCTGGGCAGCTACCGCCAGTGGGACACGAGGCTTGATGGCCTCCTTGCCCAGGCAATCGTCAGCATTCCGGCCTGCAAGGCGGTCGCGATCGGCGATGGGGTGGAGGGGGCGGGGCTGCCCGGCTCGCAGGTCCACGACGTCCCCGTTTATGACAATGGGCGTCTCGGCCACGAGACGAACCGCGCCGGGGGTTTGACCGGCGGCGTGAGCAACGGCGAACCACTCGTCGTCCATGGCTACATGAAGCCGATCTCGACCCTGCTCAAGCCGCTCCCTACCGTCGACCTCAAGACAAAAGAGCCGGCTCGGGCCCATTACGAGCGCAGTGACATCTGCGTCGTGCCGGCCGCGGGCGTGGTCGGGGAAGCGATGGTGGCGCTGGTGCTCGCGGGCGTCCTGCTCGAGAAGTTCGGCAGCGATTCCGTGGCGGAGCTCCATCGTAACGTCGAGAGCTACCTGCAGGAGACACGCCGTTGAACAACGTGGTGCTCGTCGGCTTCATGGGAAGCGGCAAGTCGACGGTAGGCCCGCGCCTGGCTCAGCGGCTCAAGCGGCCTTTCGTGGACCTCGATGATGTGATCGAGGCGGATGCTGGGCGCTCAGTAGCCGAGATTTTCTCCACTGAAGGCGAGGCCGGGTTCCGCGAGCGCGAGTCGCGCTGCCTGCAAGGCGCGTTGGAGGGCGACAGCGTCGTCATCGCGGTCGGCGGCGGCGCGCCGATGCGCGAGGACAACTGGGCGCGCATCCGCGAGGGCAACTACGTCGTCGCGCTGACGGCGGAGCCCACCGAACTGGCTCGCCGCCTGAATGGATCGACCGATCGACCACTGCTTCAGTCGGGCAAGACGTCGGCCATCGCTACGCTGCTGCCGAGCCGGTTGCCACGCTACCTCGAGGCGGACCTCGTGGTAAAGACCGATGGCCTCGATCCGGCCGAGGTTGCTGAACGGGTCAAAGGCCGGCTTTCCGCCGGAGGGCTGCAGCGCATCCTTATCGACGTCCCCGGCTCTCCCCACGAGGTGACAATCGGCCACGGTCTCACGCATCTGGTCGCGGCTGCCCTGCGCAAGCGAAATCCCTCTCCCGTTTACGGGGAAGGGCAGGGTGGAGGCTTACTGATCGTGACTGACGAGCATGTCGAGCGCCGGGCTAAGCCACTGATGGATGCGCTGGCGTCCGAAGGCATTGCGGCACAGCGGCATGTGATACCGGCCGGGGAAGCGGCGAAGGAGCTATCGGTGCTGGCCGGCATCTACGACGCGCTCGCGGCCGCGGGCGTCGATCGTCAGGGCGCCCTGATCGCGCTCGGTGGCGGCAGTGTGGGGGATGTTGCCGGCTTGGCCGCGGCCACCTGGATGCGCGGTATCCGTTATATACAGATGCCAACTACGCTACTCGCCATGGTCGACAGCAGCATCGGTGGCAAGACTGCGGTGAATCTGCCGGCCGGCAAAAACCTGGTGGGCGCCGTTCACCAGCCTTCTGCGATCCTCTGCGACCTGGATTATCTGGGGACGCTTCCTGAGAAAGAGTTCCGCGCGTCATTTGCCGAGATCATCAAGGCAGCCGTCATCAGCGACCGCCGATTCTTTGATTGGCTCCGGCAGAATCTGTCGGGCCTAGTGGGTGGCCGGCCGCCAATTGTTCGTGAGGCAATCGTTCGCGCCATCGCCATCAAGGCCTCGGTCATCGGCCGCGACCCGAACGAAGCTGGCGTTCGGGCCATTCTGAATTACGGCCACACGGTTGCCCACGCCCTCGAACGCGCCACCGGGTACGGTCGCCTCCGACACGGCGAGGCCGTTGCCTGGGGCATGGAGGTGGCGGCGCGCATCAGCCTGCGCGCGGGTGCCTGCTCGCCCGAGGCTGTCGAACTACAACATGGCCTTCTGTGCGACGTCGGCCTGCTCGCCGAGCCGCCGACCGTCCCGCGCGCGAAGCTGATCGAGGCGATGCGACATGATAAAAAGTCACGGGCCGGCGAGCTGCACTGGGTTCTGCTCCGCGAGATCGGACGAGCGGAATACGGCCGGTCGGTCGATTCATCGGTCGTCGATGCCGCTTTGGCGGAGGTGCTGCCCGCTTGAAGGTCCTCGTGCTCAACGGTCCCAACCTTGGCACGCTCGGTCGCCGCGAGCCGGAGGTCTACGGCACCCAGACCCTGGCCGATCTGGAAAAGCTGCTCAACGAACGTGCCCGCGAGCTCGACTTCGCGCTGACCTGCCTGCAGTCGAATCACGAGGGCCAGCTGATCGACTGGATCGAAAAAGAGGGCGTGGCCAGCGACGCGATCATCATCAACCCGGGAGCGCTGTCCCACTACGGTCTGGCGCTTGCCGATGCGCTGCGCGGCTCGGGCAAGCCGGTCGTCGAGGTCCACATCTCCAACGTCTTCGCCCGGGAGCCGGAGAGGCACCGTATGGTGACGGCTGCGGCCGCGAAGGGCGTGATCTCGGGCCTCGGGTTCGAGGGCTACCTGGCCGCCCTGGATTACCTCGCCGCATCGAATGGCTGAGGGCTGGACAGCTGAATTCCCGCTAGTCGGCCCTGCGGGCGAGGTCATCGACCTGCGGCGTGTTTTTCTCTCGCACGGGATCGCGGAACTGCCTCCGATGCGGCTCGATCAGAAGGCGTGGACCTTCGAAATCACGGTGCCGCTCGCGGGGATCGGCGCTCGCACGTTGATCATCTCCCAGGCCCGTCCCGGGCACGGGCTGATCGCCGTCACAGGTCCCTCGCCGACGCCCACCGTTGGCGTCGCCATCATGGCCCAGGTGCGGCATGTCCTCAGCCTCGACCTCGACCTGACGCCCTTCTACACCGTGGCCGCCCAGGATCCCGATCTCGCCTGGGTCCTCACCGGCGCGGGCCGGATGGTGCGCAGCCCGACAGTGTTCGAGGACGTGGTCAAGACGATCTGCACGACGAATACCTCCTGGGGCGGAACCACGCGAATGGTGAACGCGCTCGTGCAGCAGCTGGGCGAGAAGGCGTCGGGGGCGCCGCCCGACAGTCCCTACGGGCGCGCCTTTCCGACACCGGAAGCCATGGCTGCCGCGCCGCCATCCTTCTATAGAAAAGTTGCGGGCACCGGCTACCGCGGTCCCTATCTGAAGGCGCTGGCAACCTCGGTGGCCAAAGGTCGCGTCGATCTCGAAGCACTCGCCGCGACATCGCGTGACGATCTTCCGGACGACGAGGTGGCCACCCAACTGCTGGCGCTGCCCGGGGTTGGGCCGTACGCCGCCGCCCACATCATGCTGATGCTCGGGCGGTACGACCGCCTGATCCTCGATTCGTGGACGCGGCCGACCTACGCGCGGCTGCTCGGCCGGAAGGCTCCGGTCAGCGATCGGGTGATCGAGCGCCGCTTCAACCGTTACGGGCCCTACGCCGGGCTCGCCTTCTGGCTCTTTTTGACTCGAGATTGGTTGCCGGATGGATCTCCGTGAGATCCTTGGGTACAACATCATCATGGCCGACCTCCGGGTGCTGATCGTCGCCGCGAATCCGCTGGCCCGCAGCGGGCTGGCCGTGCTGGTCGCGGGAATGACCGGCATGAAGATCGTGGGCGCGACCGGTGTCGCCGAAGCCGCGTCCCTCGCCGGGCAGCTGCTCCCCGACACTGTGCTGCTGGATGCGGGCGACGGCGAAGCCGAGGACCTCGACGCGATCGCCCGCCTTGCAACGGCCCAGCCGGGGCTGCCCATCGTCGCGCTGGCGAGCGAGCACGGCGCGGTCTCGCAGGCCCTGACATTCGGCGCATCGGCGCTGCTGCCGGCCGCGGTCGACGGCGAGACACTGGCGGCCGCGTTGCGCGCCTCGGCGCGCGGGCTGGTGTCGATTGCGCGCGCAGATCTTTCCGCGCTCCTGCCACAGGAGGAGCGGATCGAGCCGGCACTCCGGGCACCCGCCGAAGCGCTTACGCCACGGGAGCTCGAGGTCTTGCAGTGGATGGCGCGTGGACTGACGAACCGACAGATCGCCCGGCAATTGCGGATCAGCGAGCACACCGTGAAGTTCCATGCCGGCGCCGTCCTGGGCAAGCTCAATGCGCGCTCGCGCGCGGAAGCCGTCGCTCGGGCGATCGGGCTCGGCTGGATCCTCGTGTAGAGCTGCTCAGCCCGAGCCCGGTAACGGCTGGATTTGAAGCGGGTCGACTCCAAAGCCACCGCAGAAGCCGAATTGGAGGCCGCTCAGGCTCTGCGCGGGGATCGTGAGCGGCCGGTACTCATCAGGGGGCCAGACCTTGATGGTTGCGACCGGGTTTTTGTTGACATCGCATGTCACGTCCTCCGTGAACAGGTTGAAGAAGGCATGACCGGTCCGCGGCTCAACTCCGAGCGGGGTCGTGCCGGCCGGAAGCAGGATGCGGCTTGGTGGCTGACTCTCGCCGAACATGGATTGCGTCGACCAATTCAAGGATTGTGGCAAGGGCTGGCCGTATCGATCCAGCACTTGAAACCCGACATATCCATAGACCCAACAACCCGTCGCAGATATGTTGCGCATCTCAAAGTCGGCCTCG
>VBFR01000220.1 GCA_005889345.1 Chloroflexota bacterium | reverse complement strand
AGGCGGTTGGGGTTATGAAACGAGCGCCGGCGCGGCCGAGCTGGTCGACCGATACCGGGAGCTTGTCGCGGCCTTGATGGCGCCGGGTCCGGTGGAAGGCTTCTGCTACACGCAGTTCACCGATGTCGAGCAGGAATGCAATGGCCTGCTGACGTTCGAGCGCCGGCCTAAAGTCGAGGCCGCGATCCTGCGCCCCGTCACGCAAACCCTAAAACGCCGCTAACACTTCCTGTCACCCAAACCGCGCGCGGCGCTAATACTTCCTAATGCCTACGCAGGCGAGGCGCGAATTCATTGACAAAGCGGGAGCGCCGGTCATAGACTCGCTGCGAGGGGTCCCTTGGGCCTCTGCGTGATCGCGCCGGGCCGCCGTCCGGCCAAAGGGAGGAAGGAGACCAATGGGAAGACTTACCCGAATTCTGGCCGCGATGGCCATCGTCGTTCTCGGCGTCACCGCCTGCGGGACCAGCAACGCCGCATCCGGGAAGATCGGTGGCACGGTCCATATCCTCGGAACCTGGACCGGTGGCGAGAAGGACTCGTTCGACGCGGTCATGAAGCCGTTCACGGATCAGACCGGCATCAAGATTTCCTTCGAGGCCACCCGTGACCTCGACGCCATCCTCCAGACAAAGGTTGCCGCTGGAAATCCACCCGATGTCACCGGTGCTCCGGGCATCGGCACGCTGATCAAGCTCGTCAAGGCCGGCAAAATTCCCACGCTCGAAGACAAGCTGGACATGAGCGCGCTCAACGCCAATTACGGCGCTGACTGGATCAACCTGGGGAAGATCGACGGCAAGCTCTACACGCTCTACGCGTGGGCCGCGCTGAAAGGGCTCGTCTGGTACGACCCCAAGGCGTTCGCGGCGAAGAACTACCAGGTGCCCAAGACGTGGGATGAGTTGATGACACTGCAGGACAAGATCAAGTCGGACGGCGGCAAGCCGTGGTGCGTGGCGCTCGAGAGCGAAGCCGCCTCCGGTTGGCCGGGCAGCGACTGGGTCAAGGAGATCGTGCTCAGCCAGGCCGGCGGTGATGTCTATGACAAGTGGTGGCAGGGCAAGCAGAAGTGGACATCGACCGAGATCAAATCCGCCTGGCAGACCTGGGGCAAGGTCCTCGGTACTGGTGACAGCAACGTCTACGGCGGTTCGCAGTACATGGTCGCAACGAAGTTCGGCGAAGGCGGCCAGGGGCTCTTCACCAGCCCGCCCAAGTGCTACATGTTCAACCAGGGGTCGTTCATCACCTCGTTCTTCGACGCCTACACCCCCAAGCCGGCCGCCGGCACCGACTACGCCGTCTTCCCCTTGCCGGACGTGAGCAGCTCGAACGCGGGTGCCCACGTGGTCGCCGGTGACGCCTTCGTTATGACGAAGGACACCCCGCAGGCTCGGGCACTGCTGAAATACCTGGCGACCGCGGACGCGCAGGACATCTGGGTCAAGCGCGGCGGCGGCAAGATCGCGATCAACAAGCAGGTGAGCCTGAGTGACTATCCCGATCCTATCGCGAAGGCCCTGGCGCAGGTCGTGGTCTCAACCAAGATCGCGCGCTACGACGCCGGCGACCTGATGCCGAGCGACATGCGCGACGCCTACTGGTCGGGCATCCTCAAGTTTGTTCAGAACCAGGGTCAGCTCGATGCCATCCTGGCCGACCTGGATAAGAAGCAAGCGACCGCTTACGCGGGCTCCTGACCGAACACGCCTAACTATGAGATAGCGACATGGACGGGGTCACGCCGTTGATCACCCGGCTGCCGGCGCTCGAGGTTGATTGGCAAACGCTGCTGACAGTCAACCTCCCGGTGCTGCTGCTCGTGATCATCGGCGTCCCCGTCGCCCTGGCTGCCTACATCGTCGGAGCCGAGCTGCTCGTCAAGCGGCTCCCCAAGCGTGCCCAGCCATCGGTCCGTCCCTGGATCTGGGTCGGGCCCGCCATCTTCTTCGTCGCCGTAATCCTCGTGTATCCGATGGTTGGCACCGTCTGGACCAGTCTCTTGGACCGCAACGGCACCAGCTTCGTGGGGCTCGGCAACTTTACGAGGCTCCTGACCGATGGTGGCATCCTGATCGTGCTGAGGAACAACGTCTTGTGGCTGATTCTCTACCCCGGGTTGGTCCTCCTCTTCGGCCTGCTGATGGCGGTCCTATCGGACCGAGTCAAGTACGAAAAGCCGGTCAAGTCCCTGATCTTCATGCCGATGGCGATCTCCTTTGTGGCAATGGCCGTCATCTGGCAGTTCGTCTATTACTACCGGCCGTCGGACGTGCCACAGACCGGCATCCTCAACGCCATCCTGGTCAACATCTTTCACGGCCAGCCGCAGACCTGGATCCAGGACACGCGCTTCAATAACTTCGCCCTGATCTTCATCGGTGTGTGGGGTGCGACCGGCTTTGCGATGGTGATCCTCTCGGCCGCGCTCAAGGGCATCCCCGGTGAGCTGCTGGAGGCCGCCCGCGTCGACGGCGCCAACGAACTCACGGTGTTTCGCCGCATCATCCTGCCGCTGATGATGCCCACCATCGTCGTCGTCGGCACCACCATGGTGATCTTCGCACTCAAGGCCTTCGACGTCGTGTACGTCATGACCGCCGGAAACTACAACACCGATATCCTCGCCCGGCGGATGTACGCGGAGCTGTACAAAGCGGGCAACCACGCCAACGCGAGCGCGCTCGCCGTGATCCTGTTGCTCGCCGTGGTCCCGGTCTTGATTTTCAACCTGCGCCAGTTCCGAGCAGTGGAGTCGCGGCGATGAGCGTGGCCGTCACGACGCCGGTCCCCACGCCCACGAGCTCGGCACCCGCACGCCGGCCGAAACTCAAGACAGAGCGACTGTCGGCGCGGGTATCGAGCGCTGGGTTGAACGTCGCCGTGCTGGCCCTCACTCTGGCCTGGGTCACGCCAACGCTCGGGCTGCTGATCAACTCCTTCCGGCCCAGCGGCGCGTTCAACACGAGCGGCTGGTGGACGGCACTGGCCCCGCCCTATCAGTTCACGCTGGACAGCTACAGCCACGTCCTGGGCGCGAGCGACCTGCCCTCCGCCTTCTTCAACAGCTTCATGATCACCATCCCGGGGACGATCATCCCGACGGCGATCGCGGCCTTTGCCGCCTACGCCTTTGCCTGGATGAAGTTCCCGGGCCGCAATTGGATCTTCCTCGCCCTGGTCGGGCTGCTCGCCGTACCGCTGCAGATGACGTTCATCCCGCTGCTGACAATCGCGGTCCACCTGGGGCTCACCTCGGGGAATACCCTCCCCTTCGGCCTCAACGCCGGGTTCATCGCGGTCTGGATCGCGCACACCGGTTACGGGCTGCCCTTTGCCATTTACCTGCTCGCGAATTTCTTCCGCGTGCTGCCGTCGGACCTCTTCGAGTCGGCCGAGATCGATGGCGCTGGTCCGGTGACGGTCTTCTTCCGCCTCATCCTGCCGCTGTCGGTACCGGCGCTGGCGTCATTGATCATCTTCCAGTTTCTCTGGGTCTGGAACGACCTGCTGGTGGCGCTGATCTATATCGGTGGGACGCCCGAGGTCGCCCCGCTCACCCTCACGCTGACCAACCTGGTCGGCTCTCTGGGACAGCACATCGAGTACCTCACGGCCGCGGCCTTCGTCTCGATGGTCGTTCCCCTGGTCGTGTTCTTCACCCGGCTCAGCGCCGGGTCAGCACCGTCGCCAGCAGCGTCATGATGAGCAGGGCGGGGACGCCCAGCAGCACGAGCGTGATCAACAACAACGGGCTCTCCGACTCCGGCGTGCCTCCCGTGTCGGCGGCGTTCGCACCTTGCACGGTCGGCGCCACCGCCACCGCCTGAGCTGAGCCTTCGGCCGGGGGTGGACCGGCCAGGGGCAGGCGGCCGGCGCCCGCCGGACCGGCCGCGGCCACGGCTTGCGACGTCGGGGTGGCTGCGGGTGGCGCGATGGCCGCCGGGGCCGGCGTGGCGCTCGGGGCCGGCGTGACGGTAGGGGTCGGCGTCGGTTCGGGCGTGGGTGTCGGTGTGGGCCTGGGCGTGGGCGTCGGTGTTGGCCTGGGCGTGGGTATCGGTGTTGGCGACGGATGCGGCCGCGCCGCGACGACGGGCATTATCCACGAGCCGGGCCCGATGCCTGCCAGGGACGCGCAGGCGGCCAGCAGCACCAATGCTGCGGCGAGCGTGAGCCCACGCTGGCGCAGGTCCATGCCCTTCCCTTGCCTCCTGCCGAGAATTCTCCCAAACAGGATACCGAGCGTGATGGAAAAAGAACAGTCCGTGGCTTGCTCACGCCCGCCTACCATTAACGAATGCCCGGCTCCGATCGCATCGCCGTCGTGACCGGCGCGAGCTCCGGGATCGGCGAGGCGACCGCGCGACGACTCCGCGAGGCCGGCTTCTTCGTGGTGCTCGGCGCCCGCCGCGAGGATCGCCTGATGGCGGTCGCCCGCGAGCTCGGCGGTCGAGGGCTCGTGCTCGACGTTCGCGATCCGGCGAGCATCGACTCGTTCACGGCCGCGATCGCGGCGGAGTACGGGAAGGTCGAGATCCTGGTCAACAACGCCGGCCTGGCGGCTGGCCTGCAGCCACTCGCCGAAGGCAACGACGACGACTGGGTGCAGATGATGGAAACCAACGTCCTCGGCCTGCTGCGCGTCACCCGGGCGATGCTCCCCCTGCTGCGGCGGGCCCCGCACGCGCACATCGTCAACCTGGGGTCGGTCGCTGGTTTCGAGGTCTATCCGGGCGGCGTGGGCTACACGGCAAGCAAGCACGCTGTCCGCGCCATCACCAAGACGCTTCGCCTCGAACTGATGGGCGAGCCGATTCGCGTCACCGAGATCGAGCCGGGCATGGTGGAGACCGAGTTCAGCCTCGTCCGCTTCAAGGGCGATCAGGGGCGGGCGTCGAACGTGTATAAGGGGATGCAGCCCCTCACCGGCGCCGACGTCGCCGACTGCATCGTGTGGGTGGTGACCCGGCCACCCCACGTGAACGTCGACGAGATGGTGGTCCGGCCGATCGCCCAGGCGACCGTCCGCGACGTCGCCCGCAAAAGCTAGCGCGCCCGCTGTCCAGCTTATTCACAGGCCTTCCACATCATTCACAGGGTGCGCGTCACCCAGCGACCAGGAGCGTTCCGCCATCTCAAGAATTGACCACGCGGCAGGCAATTGATATGATAGCTGCGGTATCAACTAAGTCATCAAGGTACCAGGGAGGTAAACATGGCAGTCGTTCATGAGCACGACGATGGCGACGGTGGCTCCAGTGCGGCGGTGGTGGCGATCTTCCTGATCGCCTTGATCGTCATCCTCGCGATCCTGTTCTACGGATTTGCGGTGGGGCACTGGTTCGGGGTCGGCGGCAGCAACACCACCATCATCAATCCGCCGTCGAACGCTCCGTCGATCGCGGCCTCGGCATCCGCCTCTACATCCCCCTAATTTTCCGAGCCAGCAAAGAAGAAAGACCGGCCCCGGGGCCGGTCTTTTTCATGTGCGAGAGACGACGCCCGCTAGTTGGTGAAGTCCTCCACCATGTAGACGCGCGATCCGCTGACCGCGACCCCGATGCCGATGTGGCCGTAGTGCGTGTTGAGGAGGTTGGCGCGGTGTTCCGGTGAGTTCATCCACCAGGTATTGAAGTGGCCGGCGACCGCTGCGGCGGGCTGGCCGGACTCCCAGATGATGTTCTCGCCGTACCAGCTAAAGCGCACGCCATTGGCGCGCAGCAGCTCGAGCACGGCCAGGGTGCTGTGACCGGGACGGTAATGGCTGAAGTAGCCGTTGACCGCCATGTCCTGCGCCCTCGCGGTTGCGATGCGATCGAGCGCCGCCGACTCGGCGAGCGCCGGCAGGCCCGCCGCCCGGCGGTCGGCGTTGACCAGGGCCAGCTCCTGCGCGACCAGGCTCCCCGAGGGGGCGGTGCTGACGGTGGTCACGGTCGTCGTGGGATGCGGCGTGGGCGCGACCGGCTTCTTCTTGGTCGTGGTGCGCCTGGTCGTGTGGACGACGACCCGCACGCAGTGGCGCACGTGATGCCGGGTGGTGCAGCGCACCACCGTCTTGCCCGCGGCGCGTGGCGCGGCGGCCTCGACGGGTGTCGAGCTCAGGGTCAACCCGGCGGCCACCAGCAGGGCGGCGGCGCCGGAACCCAGACGTGAAGCGATGAATGACATGCGGATACCTCCCTCCGAAGATGCTGGGGCGTACAACCCGCGTCGGAGGGGCCGGGTTGCGCCGGCGAAAGGTTGGAACCCGGATTGCGACAGTGCCGTCGAACGCCGCCCGGCGGCCGTGCCCGCGCTCAAGATGGCGCGGTCGCGCGGCTGCGACGGTCCTGTAACGAATGGCGCAAGGTCGGGCACGGACAATGCCGTCATGCATCTCGTTGAACTCATCCGGCGTTTAATGGCGCGTTTGGTCGACAACGAGCAGGGCCAGTCGATGGTCGAGTACGCCTTGATCCTGGTCCTGATCGCGGTGGTCGTCATCGTCGTGCTGATCCTCCTGGGCAACCAGGTGGCGAACGTCTTCTGCAACATCAGCGGCGCCATCGGGCAGTAAGCCGGCGCGTTAGGCTCTTGCCATGCGCGGCGGCTGCAGCCTCGTGATCCTTGCCGGCGGCCTCAGCCGCCGCATGGGTCGCGACAAGGCGGCTCTGCCGGCGGGCGACGGCACGCTCATCGAGCACATCGCTCGCCGGCTCGCGCCGGTCGTCCTTGAGACGATCGTCGCCGGGGGATCTGTCACGCCAAACCTTCCCGATGTGCGCCTTGTGGCCGACCGCGCCGACGGCCTCGGTCCACTCGGCGGCATGCACGCCGGCTTGACGGCAGCCCGGTACCCTCACGTGTGGGTGGTCGCCTGTGACCTGCCGGACGTCCAGCCGGCCGTTGTCACGCGGCTAGGAGAGATGTCTGCCGGATACGATGCCGTCGTGCCGCGCATCGGCGGCGAGCCCCAGGGCGTCTGCGCTCTCTACCAGCGCAGCCTCGCATCCCGGATCGATGGCCTCCTCAACGCCGGCGAGCGCAGCATCAGGAGTCTGCTGGCCGCCAGCAGGGTTCGCTACGTGACGGAAGAGGAGCTGCGCGTCATCGATCCGGAGCTACGCTCGTTTCGCAACATCAACACGCCGGCCGATTACGAGGCGTGGCTCACGACGCAACCGGCTTCGCCGTGAAGGAATCCAGCTGATCCGCCAGCTCCCCGGGGTCCCGGGTCGGCGCCTGGCAGACGAAGTGTTCGCAGAGATAGGCCGTCGCCTTGCCATCGATGGCGCGCCGGTCCGCCAGCAGCGGGATGCCCGGGTCGCTCGCGCCGACGGCGAGCAGGCGATTGGGGAGAAAGCGCTCGCGGACGACCGCGAGCAGCCGATCCGCTGACGCGTCCCCCGGTGGCGCGACCACGGCCAGCTCCACGACCCGGCCGAGGTGGAAATCGAGCGCCGCGAGCAGGCGTCCGAACGCCAGCGGCGCCTTGGCCGCGGTCGGTGCCAGGCGCTCGAGCGTTCGCCGCGCCCGGTCCTGCCATGATGGCTCGCCCAGCAGCAGGCCGGCGCGCAGCAGGACGTCAACCGCCAGCGATGTTCCCGAAGGAATCGCGTTGTCGGTGACATCCTGCGGTCGCACCACCAGTTGCTCCTGGTCCTTTCCGGTATCGAAAAAGGCGGCCGCGTCCTCATCCCAGAAGGCGGCCAGCATTTCTCGCACGAGCTCGCGCACGTCGTCGAGCCAGCGCGGATCGAAGGTCGCCTCGTAGAGGCTCAACAACCCGTCGGCCACGGCCGCCTGGTCTTCGAGGAAGCCCGCCAGCGGCGCGCGTGAGTCCTTGTAGCTGCGCCGCATGCGCCCGCGTTCTCGCATACGCGAGAGCAGGAATCGCGCATTCGCCTCGGCGGCGATGACCAGGTCCCGCCGGTCGAGCACGCGTCCCGCGTCGGCCACGGCGCGCAGCATCAAGCCGTTCCATCCGGCGATCACCTTCTCATCGCGATGCGGCCGGGCACGCCGCGCCCGCGCCGCCATCAGCCGGTCGCGCGCGCCATCGAGGATTTCGACCGCGTCCGACACCACGGGATGCAGGATGTTGCGACCCTCGAAATTCCCCGCGGGCGTGACATCGAAGGCGCGGGCAATCGCGCGCGCGTCGTCGACGCCGAGCACGGCCTCGAGCTCCGCCGGCGTCCAGAGGTAGAAGCGGCCCTCCTCGCCCTCGCTATCCGCGTCGAGGCTGGAGTAGAAGGCGCCCTCCGGCGAGGTCATCTCGCGCAGCACGAAGGCCAGCGTTTGCTCGGCGACGCGTCGATGAGCGGGGTCGTGGGTCAGCTGCCAGGCATCGAGATAGGCGCGCGTCAGCAGGGCGTTGTCGTAGAGCATCTTTTCGAAGTGCGGCACGAGCCAGCGCTCGTCGACGGCGTAGCGATGGAATCCTCCTCCCAGCTGGTCGTAGATCCCGCCCGCCGCCATCGCGCGCAATGTCTCTAACGCCATCTCGAGCGCGGCCGGCTGCCCGGTCCGCGCGTGGTGACGCAACAGAACCTCGATGAGCATCGGTTGTGGAAACTTCGGTGCGCCGCCGAAGCCCGCGTGCTCCGGGTCGAAGTCGCGCGCGAGTCCCGTGGCGGCCTCCTCCAACAGCGCCGGCGTGAGGTCGCCCGCCGCCAGCGGCACGGACGGACGGTGCAGAAAGTCGCGGACCTGGGTGGCGGTTTCCAGGACGTCGGCCGGGCGTTTCGCAAAGGCATCGGCGACCGCGGCCAGCACCCGCTGGAACGCCGGCATCCCAGAACGATCGGTCGGCGGAAAGTAGGTGCCGGCGAAAAATGGCGTGCCGTCGGGCAGCAGGAAGACCGTCATCGGCCATCCGCCGGAACCGGTCATCGCCTGCACCGCGCGCATGTAGACCTGGTCGAGGTCCGGTCGCTCTTCGCGGTCGACCTTGATGGAAATGAAGTCGCGGTTCATCAGCGCCGCCGTCTGCTCGTCTTCGAAGGACTCGCGCGCCATGACGTGGCACCAGTGGCAGGCACTGTAGCCGATGCTCAGCAGGATCGGCTTGTGTTCGGCACGGGCGCGCTCCAGCGCCGGCGAACCCCACGGATACCAGTCGACCGGATTGTTGGCGTGCTCGAGAAGATAGGGACTGGTCTCCTGCGCGAGTCGATTCGCCATCGCATCACTCTACGGCCCTCCTCCCAATGGCTGCTGTAATGGGCCAGATGGACTACGTGGTCGAAATCAACGGTCCGTAGGATGCATGGCATGCGGGGGTTGATCGCCGTCGCCGGCCAACGCGGCCTCTCAGCCGGCAGCCTGCTGATCGCCGCCGCGGGGCTTACCCTCTACCAGATGACGTCCCTCGTGCTGGGTCCGGCCGGGAGCCGCGAGCTCCATCTCTCGCTCGCGATCCCCGCCGTCGAGGCCGACGAACAACCCGAAGCGTGGGCCTCGGGTGGCACACTCGCGCTCGGGACGCTGGCCACTCCGGCGCCGGTGGCAGCGGTCTCGGCGCGTTCGGCAGCAACGCATCGTTCGTCGGGCACGCCCGCCGGATCCACGGCGCCCGCCTCCGCGCGGCCGGTCGCATCGCCAGTCCCGGTCGCATCATCACAGCCGGCGCCGCACCCGTCCGCCCCGCCGGTTGTTCGCGAGCCGGGTCCGCAGCCTGGCACGCAAAAACCCGACGACGGCGACTAACTATCATGACCCGATATGGGCGGGGGACTCGACTGGCTCGCCGTCGGCGACGTGGCGGAAGAACGCGCGTCGGCCAGCAGTCCGGGAATCCTGGGCGGTGGGGCGGCCCGGCTGACGGCGCATGCAGCCGCGCTGCACGCTCGCACCGCACTCGTCGCCAAGGTGGGAGCCGATGAGGCAGGGCGCCGGGTGCGCGACGCCCTCGAACGCCTCAAGGTGGATCTTCGCTGGCTGCGCGAGGCGCCGGGATTGCGCACCACCATCTGGCATCAGCCTGACGGTGACGCCCAGGGGCGGCGGGTCGAGCGCGGCGCCGACCTCGCGCTCCGGCTCGACGAGCTGCCGCCCGCCTTTGTGACGGCGGCGCTCACCGTGGTCTCCGGCTACACGCTCTCGGTCGAGCCCGCGCGCTCGGCGGCGCTGGGGGCCCTGGCCGGGGCGCGCGCGCGCGGCGGCCGTTCCGCGCTGCTGCTCGAGGCCGACCTTCTCTGGTGGACGAATGCGCGCATGACCCGCCGCGTGCTCGAGCCAGCGCTCGCCGCCGTGGAGAGCGTGGCGTTGCAGGCCGCGGACGCGCGCGTGCTGTTCCCATCCGCCGACAGCCGCGAGGCCCTGCGATTACTCGCGGGGCTGGGGCCGCGCCTCGTCTACCTGGCGGAGCAGGACGGCGGCGTGTGGCTGCGCGAGGGTGGCCGCGTCCACTGGTATCCCGCGCAGGCCGGCGACGATGCGCCGCGCGATCGCTACGCGGGCCCCGCCGCATTCTGGGTGGCGCTGGCGCAGCGGTCGCTCCCCAAGAAAGCCGCCGCCGATTCCGTCCGCTATGCGCAGTCGGTTCGGCGGGCGGGCGCACCCCGCCAGGCGCACGCGTCCCTGCCCGTGGCGGCAAAAGGCAGGGAGGAGCCCTCCCGGCTGTAACGTCCCCATGGCGCCGCTGGAGCAGCCCGGCGACGCCGGGTTGGTGCCACCGGCCCGGCCCGTTGCTGCTGTGTGGGGGCATCGTGGCGCCGCTGGCTGGTCGCCGCCATCGCCTGCGCGGTCTTCCTGCCGTCCGCGGCCGCGCTTCCGGTGAGGCCCCATCCCGCGTTGAGCGTGTCCTTTATCGTCGAGCCGGCCGCGCTCGACGCGCCGGTTAGCCCTTCGCCAGCGCCGACAGATGCGGCTGGATCCGCGACCACGCGATAGGGTGGCTCGGGATCCCCGCCTGGCTCAAGTAGCGGTCCCGCAGACCGCTCACGTCCGGGTATCCATGGACGAAATAGATGGCGCGAATGCCGGCACTGATGAGGAGCTTGACGCATTCGATGCAGGGAAAGTTGGTGCAGAAGATATCGGCGCCCGCCGTCGATGATCCTCGATAGGCGCTCTGCGCCAGCGCGTTGGCCTCCGCGTGGGCGCAGTATTTGAGCGAGAGGTCGGCGCCGCTAACACCGCCGACGCAGGGACAGGGACGCGGAAACTCCTCCGGGTGCCAGGTGCCCTTGGGGGTGCCGTTGTAGCCGGTCGCGATCACCTGCCCATCGCGGACGATCACGCAACCGACTTTTCGACTGAGGCAGGTCGAGCGCAGCGCCGCGGCAAACGCCAGGATCATCGCGTACGAGCCCTTGTCGGGGCGTCCCTGCTCTTTGGCGGCATGTGATTCGACGGCGTCCGCGTTGGGGGCGGCCCGGCGGGCGCGGCGCGCCGCTGGCCGGGAAGGCCGGGAGGTCACCGATCGATCTTAACTTGCCTTGAGGATCCGGGTGATCGTGGTCCCGCAGTGCGCGCAGGTGCCGATCCGCGCCCAGTGTCCCGACCGCAGCGCCGTGGTGGTGGCACTCAGGTCGACCGCGCAATGGCACTGGTAGCAGAAGGTCAGCTGCGCAGGGGTGCGGTACGCGTGCGGAACCGCCGGAGAGCCGAAACGGAGCGAGAGGATATTTCCTGGCTCGTGCATCTCTCTAATCTTGGTAACGTCCAGTATTCACCGGCTTGTTCGGGATTCGCCGCCACGATTTCGTAACGCTTTCTCATCCCGCTTCCACGGTTACGGCGCGCCTTTCGGCGGGGGCGACTTGACGGCGCGATCGGCGGCCACGCCTAATAGAGATGGGAGGTCGGGGCGCAGTCGGGCGCGCCTCGGGTTGGAAGCATGAGTCACCCCGGTGCCGCCGGTGTGCCGCGCGCTGGCGGCTTGCGGCGCGCGCATTGGATCCTGCTGGCCGCGATCGTGTGCGGGCTCGCGCTGCTGGGGGGCGTGCTCTTCTACCTGTCGCCGGTACTGGCACTGCTCGACAACCACGATCTCTCGCCCGGCAAACCGCTGGTGACGCCGGCGGCCACCCCGCCGCCGCTCGACTCCAAGCAGCGCGTCAACATCCTCCTGTTGGGCAGCGACAACGACCAGAAGTTCGCCCAGGATGCGGTCCTCTCGCAGACGATGATCGTGGTGTCGATCGACCCGGCAAAGCGCCAGGTCACGCTGCTCTCACTGCCCCGCGACCTCTGGGTGGCGATCCCGGGACACGCGAACGCCAAGATCGACCTGGCGTACAAGGAGGGTGGCGCCCCGCTGGCGCGGGCGACCGTCGAGAAGGCCTTTCGGATTCCCATCCATTACTACGCCTGGATCGGCCTCAACGGGCTGATCAAGGTGGTCGACCGACTCGGTGGGGTCGACGTCGATGTGCTGCATCCCGTGCTCGACGACAACTATCCGAACGACTTCAGCGATAGCGGCTATGGGACGGAGCGGGTCTACCTCGCCGCCGGTCCGCAGCACCTCGACGGCCGGCACACCCTGCAGTACGTTCGCTCGCGCCACGGTGACCTGTTGAGCGACTTCGGTCGCTCCGTCCGGCAGCAGCAGGTGCTGCTCGCCATGCAGCAGCGGACGGCGGGGATGGACCTGGTGACGGCGCTGCCGGCCTTTGCGCGCGACCTCAATGGCCACGTCAAGACGGACCTCGACCTGGTGCGCCTGACCCAGCTGATGCTGTTCATGCGCGGCCTGCGCCCGACCGACGTGCACCAGGCCTTCATCACACCCTTCGTGCGCGACGCGGTCTCGCCGGATGGGCAGCAAATCCTTCAAGCCGACTGGCCGGCCGTCAACGCCTACCTGCGCCAGCTGTTTGGCGGCGACCTCCTGCCATGACGCGTCGCGCCGCCGCCGCGCTGGTGATGGTGCTGCTGGCGACCGCCGGCTGCACGCCGAGCCCGGCGGCCCCACGCGATCCCGGCAAGGTGGTGCTGCCGGTCAAGCAGGTCGAGGTCGCCGGCCGGCTCTATGCCACCAAGTCGCGGACGCTCTACCGCTTCTCTGGCGCCCACCTGGTCAAGCTGCTGACCGGGGTGAGGGTAAAGGACCCGGCCGTGAACACGGACGGCTCGCAGCTCGCCTTTGCCCAGCTCCAGGAGCAGAGCTCGACGATCGGCATCAGCGATGCCCGCGGCGACAACCTGCAAACGGTCACGCCGGCCGCCGGGCCCGAGGGCAAGCTCTGGGCGTTCGCCCCGCGCTTTTCCGACGACGGCCAGCGGATCGTCTATCTCAGCGATCGGGGAAAGCAAGAGTCGAACCCGCAGAACCTGCAGCCCAACGACCTCGCGGTATTCAGCCAGGACCTCGCCGGCGGCGCGGCGCGGCGGCTGATCGCGCCGATCCCCTACACCGGCGGCGACAGTGATCCCGCGTTTCGCCCGGGAGCCAACGACCAGCTGCTCTATACCACTTATCTATATGGGGGCGCCCCGCTGACGCCCGTGTCACGGCTCACCTGGATGTCGTTGCGGACGGGCGCGCGCGTCTACCTGTCGCCCGACGGCGCCCGCAATTTCGAGCCGGCCTTCTCGCCCGATGGCCGCTTCCTCGCCTTCGTGCGCGCCGGCTCCGGGTCAGACGACCTTTATGTCATGTCGTTGGCCTCGAGCTTCAGTCGCGAGCCACAACCCGAGCCGAGCGAGGCGGCGACGCTGCTCCAGGCCGGCATCGTCTCGCAGCCGGTGTGGGCGCCGGACGGCAGCGCGATCGCCTTCCTGATGCTGGTCAATGGCAGCTTCGATCTCTTCATCCTGCCGGTCGCCACGGATGCGGCCGGCAGCGTTCACGCGACCGGCCCGGCGAAGGCCGTGACGCACGGGAGCTTTCTCGACGCCGACTCGCGGCTGGCGTGGTCCCCCTGACGGTTCGCAGTTATACAGAGACTAACCGGGCGGGTGCGTCGTCCAGCGGCCCATCGCGCACTCGGCCGAAATCACGACGGCCTCGTGTGCGCGTACAGGCCGCATACGACGCCCGCCCTATTACGCCCGAAAGGGCGGCGCCGCGAGCGGCGCTAAGCCATTAGGCGCGGGTTGGCGCCGCGCTGGCGCGAGCCACGCGGGTCTCCTGGGGGCCGCCGGCTTTTTCCCAGATCTGGTCGACCTTGTCGATCAGGTCGAGGAATTTCTGCGCCTCGTTAAGGTCCACCGACGCTTTTACCTTCGACCCCTGGCTGACCGCGGTCTTCAGCGCGTCCTTGAGCTCGGGGAACTTGGCATCGTGCTTCTCCGGCTTGTACCAATCGCTCCAGAGGACGTCGAGGTGGTGCTTGGCCAGCTCCGCCCGCTCCTCCTTGATGACGATCGCGCGCTGCCGGTAGACCTCGTCCTTCGAGTCGTTGTATTTCTTGATGATGTTGTAGACCGACTCCGCCTCGATGCGCGCCTGCTCGGGATCGTAGATCCCGCAGGGAAGATCGCAATGGGCCTCAACCGTGCGGCTGGGGCGAACCCACTCCATCACATTCATGCTGCCAACTCCTCCTATAGGATGAACCGCTGATCCATAAATCAGTCTACCCGCTACGCGTGAATGGTGAGAGCATGGCACCGCGATTACCATCCGGCGCGCTGGTGGTTGCCCGACCGATCGACTCGCGCACGCGCTTGCGAGTCGGCGACGTGGTGGTCGCGCGCCGCCCCGATCGACCCGAGCTGGAAATCATCAAGCGCATCTCCGCGATCGACGACGGCGGCGCGATCGTCCTTTCGGGTGACAATCCCGCCGCCAGCACCGACTCGCGGCAGTTCGGCCCGGTCACGCGCGCGCACATCATGGCCCGGGTCCGCTGGCGCTACTGGCCGCTCCCGCCGGCTCGCCTCTAGGCCGGCGCGGCGAGCCTGCGCGCGGCGCGTTCGAGTCGCGCCAGGACCGTGGCCTTTTCGAGCCTGCTGATCGACTCGATCAGCGGTGGCGTCACCGTTCGGCCGGTGACGGCGACCCGCAACGCCATGGGCCCAGTCGGTCAACGACCCCAGCGTCGTGGCCGCGGTCGTGAGCGCGGTGGCGGTGGTGGCGGCATCGCGGCCCTTGGGGATCAACTGCTCCGGCCGGTAGCCGTCGGGCTCCTCGAAGAAGAAGCGCAACATCTCGGGCGCGTCGTTCAGGGTGCGCAGCCGTTCCTGCACCAGGGGCATCAAGGGCGCGAGGGTCTGCACGGGGACCGTCGGCATCTTGGGCGCGATGCGCGCCGCCAGTTCATCAGGGCTCAGCCGGCGGATGAACTGGCCGTTGAGCCAGTCGAGCCGCTCGAGGTTCGCGACCGCCGGGCTCGCCTGGATCTTGGTCAGGTCGAAGGCCGCGATCAACTGCTCCATAGTGAAGAGGTCCTGGTCGGTCCCCGGTGACCAGCCGAGGAAGGCGATGAAGTTGTCGACCGCCTCGGGCAGATAGCCGGCCTCGCGGTACTCGAGGACATCCTTGGCGCCGTGCCGCTTGGCCAGCGGCTTCTTGTCGGGCCCGAGGACGAGCGGAACATGGGCGAAGGCGGGCGGCAGCCAGTTGAAGGCCTGGAAGAGCAGCAGGTGCTTGGGCGCGGAGGGGAGCCAGCCATCGCCGCGGATCACGTGGCTGATGCGCATCGCGTGATCGTCGACGGCGAAGGCGAGGTGGTAGGTGGGGAAGCCATCCGACTTGAGGAGGACGTGGTCGTCGAGCGTGTCGTTGCGAAAGGTGACGGTGCCCATCACCAGGTCCTGGAGTGTCGTCGTGCCTTGCGTCGGCATCGCCTGACGCACGACATAGCGCTCGCCGGCGGCGGCGCGCCGATCGGATTCCTCGCGCGGGATAGCGCGGCAGCGGCGATCGTAGCGTTCCGGCTCGTGGCGGGCCCGCTGCTCGGCCCGCATCTGCGCGAGCCGCTCCGGCGTGCAGAAGCAGCGATAGGCGGCCCCCGATTCCAGGAGGTCGTCGGCCGCCTGCTGGTAGATCGGTTGGCGCTCCGATTGGATCAGCGGGGTCTCATCCCAGGTCATGCGCAACCACTGGAGGCCCTCCTCGATCTGCTCCTGGCTGCCGGGCTTGAGGCGGGCGCGGTCGGTGTCTTCGATGCGCAGCAGGAATTGCCCGCCCTTCTGCCGGGCGAACAGGTAATTGAAGAGGGCCGTCCGCGCACCGCCAAGATGCAGGGCGCCCGTCGGGCTCGGCGCATAGCGGACACGGATGGGCTCGTTCACCTGGGACATCCGACCAATCGTAAGTCAGCGGGGATGCGGGGATTCCCCGCATGGACTCAGCGGAAAATCGCGGCCCCGCCGTCACACCCCTCGATGCCTGCTCGCTACGCGCTCGGCTGCATCAAGGATCCCTACGACCATCGGGATTTGCAGATGGCGACCTTCTTACGCGCGCTGCCCCTCGCCGAGCAGGTCGACCACTCCCCAGCGCTGCCGCCGGTTTTCGACCAGGGCCCGGCCGGCACCTGCGTCGCCTGCGCGGTGGCCTACTACGACAAGACCTTCCAGAAAGGTCTCGAGCATCACTGGGCGCTGAACGATCCCGAGCACCAGTTCTCGCCGCTGTACATCTACAGCCAGCGGCGCGAGCAGCCCGCCGATAAAGGGATGACGATCCGCGAAGCGATGAAGATCATCCAGGACCAGGGCGTCTGCAGCCTCGCCTGCATGCCGTATGCCGTGCAGCGCATCAACGTGCCACCCACGGCGGAGCAACGCCAGGCGGCATTACCCTACCGGGCGAAGAGCTACGCGCGACTGACCGGCATCGTCGAGATGGAGGCCTACCTGATGACCAATTGCTTCATCGCCGGCGTGATGGTGCACGAGCCGTTCATGGATGCACCGGGCGGCATCATCCCGATGCCACAGCCGGGGGCCGAATTCCTCGGCGGCCACGCGATCTGCGTCGTCGGCTTCGACCGGCGCAACCGCATGTTCAAGTTTGCCAACAGCTGGGGGAGCCAGTGGGGCGATGGCGGCTTCGGTCATGTCGGCTACGCGACGCTGCAGGCCCTCCTCATGGACGCCTGGGGCATGGTCAACGCGCCCGAGGCCGCCTGACCGATCGCGCGTTAGGGGTCGTGATAGACACCGACGATGCCGGCGCGTCCCACCAGTGCGTAGACGCGGTCGGTCGTGGGGTCGGCGGCCACGCTCTTGGCGATCGGACCGGTTCCGACCACCCCGAGCGGCTTGAGCGAGTGGGCATCGACCACTGACAGGTTCTTGCTGCCGCCGTTCGCCGCGTAGACGTGGTGGTTGTGTCGGTTGAGCGCGAGCTGATCCGTCCCAAAGCCGATATCCACCACGCCGAGGCAGCGGTCGAGCAGGGTGTCGATGACGTTGAGCTCGCGATTGTTGCCGGGCCGGCTCGCGATGTAGAGGCGCTGCTGATCGGGATCGTAGGCGACGCCGGTCGGAATCGCGATGTCGCACCCCTTGAAGGTGGTCGTGATCTGCCGCGCCTTGACGTCGATAATGATGACCTCGTCCTTGTCATTGATGGCGAGGAAGACTCGTCCCTGGGTGGGATCGATGTCCATCAGCTCCGGGGTCCCGGGAAGATCGATGGTCGCCACCACGAGGTAGGTGTGCGGATCGATCAATTTGACGGTGTTGGCGGAGGCGAGTGCCACGACCACGAGATCGTTGGTTGGGTCGTATCCGATCGCGTCGGGTTGCGGGCCGGTGTCGATCAGCTTCACGATCTTTCGCTGCGCGACGTCGACGACGCCCACCATCCCATCAGCCGGATCGGAGGTCATCACGATATTGGGATCGGCGGTCAGCGCGACCGCGTGCACCTTGAAGAGGCCGCCCACGCTGCCGATCACCTTGTTGGCCTTGATGTCCACGATATCGATGGCGTCCATGCTCGAGTGCGCCACGTAGAGACGTCCGACGCGCGAGTCGAGCGTGAGGAGGTCGAAGGACGGTTGCTTGGTGTCCTTGGGCAGCTGGATGTTGACCAGGGGGGTGAGCGGCACGTGCGGGACGAGCGCATCCGCTCCGCAGCCGCTGAGGAGCAGTGCCGCGGAAAGGGCCAGGACCAGGCGGTGAGTTCGGATCAGGCTATCTTAGCGGAGGGCCCCAGATCAAAAGGCGACGACCACGCTATCAACTTAGTGTAGCTGGTTGTTGACACCACTCAATCTGAGGGCGTATCTTCTTCTACACGGGGCTTTACCCGAGCGTAACAGACGGTTAACGCTTAGTCCGCGGGGAGAACAAGGTCGCTGGAGGGAAAACTGACGTGACCGACACATCACTTGCTATAGGCGCGCCCATTTCTGACGACGGCGAAGTTCTCATATCCAGGTCGAGCTGGCCACTACGGCTTTCGGGCCTGTTATTCGCGGGTCTGCTGGTCGTCGGTCGAGCCGCCAGCGGCGGCCAGATCGTGTGGCTCCCTGCTTACCATGCCAATCCCACGCCACTCATCGTGGTGATCAATCAGCCAAAGCCAGGCACGCCTCCGGCCTTACCAAAAACCCTCCCCGGCAATCCGGCGGCCGCGATCAGCAAGAAGAGCGCCGCCGCTGAGGTCATCACATTCTCCCCGGGCAAGACCAGCGGCAGCGGCGATGGATTGTCCCTCCCCGACGCCTCGGATACCGCGAACACGGTCACCGGATCGGTCGCCAACGAAACCGGGCATTCCGACGCCGCGGGTTCGGGCGGGAGCCAGGGATCGGCCGGCATGGAGAGTGGAATTTCGGACGTCCAGGGCTCGAGCGGGACGCAGGGCACAGGCGGGAACGAATCCGGCAATTCTGATGTCCAGGGGTCCGCCGGCAGCCAGGGCACGGCAGGCAACGAATCGGGCATCTCGGACCACCAGGGATCGGCTGGGAGCCAGGGCACCGCCGCTGGTGAAACCGGCCAGTCCGACATTCCGGGATCCGCGGGCAGCCAGGGGACGATCGGCAACGAAACCGGTCAGTCCGATATTCAAGGATCGACCGGCAGCCAGGGCACGGCAGGCCAGGAGTCGGGCCAGTCTGACGTACAGGGATCGACCGGCAGCCAGGGCACGGCCGGCGGCGAGACGGGTCATTCTGATGTGCAGGGCTCGACGGGGAGCCAGGGCACGGCCGGTGCGGAAACCGGATCGTCCGATCTGCAGGGCTCGACCGGGAGTCAGGGCACGGCGGGTGCCGAGACCGGTCAGTCTGATGTGCAGGGATCGGCCGGCAGCCAGGGCACGGCGGGTGCCGAAACCGGACACTCAGACATCCAGGGCTCGACGGGGAGCCAGGGCACGGCCGGCAACGAGACCGGAATTTCCGACGTGCAGGGCTCGACGGGCAGCCAGGGCACGGCCGGCAACGAAACCGGAATCTCTGATGTACAGGGATCGACCGGGAGCCAGGGCACGGCCGGCAACGAGACCGGAGCCTCGGACATTCCGGGCTCGAGCGGTAGTGTCGGGACAGCCGGAAACGAGACCGGAATCAGCGACGTCCAGGGATCGACCGGAAGCCAGGGTACGGCCGGCGCCGAGTCGGGCATCTCGGACAATCAAGGATCCAGCGGGAGCCAGGGCACGGCCGGTGCGGAAACCGGAATCTCTGACAACCAGGGTTCGACCGGCAGCATGGGCACGGTAGGCAACGAGACCGGAATGTCAGATGTCCAGGGTTCAGGCGGGAGCCAGGGAACAGCGGGTGCCGAGACCGGCATCTCCGACAATCAAGGATCCGCCGGCAGCCAGGGTACCGTGGGAGCGGAAACCGGCAGTTCTGATGTCCAGGGTTCGGGTGGCAGCGCCGGCACGGCCGGCAACGAGACCGGAATTTCGGACGTCCAGGGATCGTCCGGCAGCCAGGGTACAGTCGGCAACGAGACCGGCATTTCTGATGTGCAGGGCTCGAGCGGAAGCACAGGAACCGTCGGGAACGAGACGGGAACCTCGGATGTGCAGGGGTCCGGCGCAAGCCAGGGAACCGCGGGCGCCGAGACCGGAATCTCCGACAACCAGGGATCAGCAGGCAGCCAGGGAACCGCTGGGGCGGAAACCGGCAGTTCTGACGTGCAGGGTTCGTCGGGTAGCGTCGGCACCGTCGGCAACGAGAGCGGAATCTCGGACGTGCAGGGATCGAGCGGAAGCCAGGGCACGGTCGGCAACGAGACCGGAACTTCTGATGTACAGGGCTCCGGCGGGAGCACGGGAACCGTAGGCAACGAAACGGGAACCTCCGACGTGCAGGGTTCAGGCGGAAGCCAGGGGACGGCGGGCGCCGAAACCGGCAGCTCCGACAATCAAGGATCCGCCGGCAGCCAGGGGACCGCGGGAGCGGAAACCGGCAGTTCTGATGTGCAGGGTTCGTCGGGTAGCACCGGCACCGTCGGAAACGAGACGGGAATTTCGGATGTGCAGGGTTCGTCGGGTAGCACCGGCACCGTCGGAAACGAGACGGGAATTTCTGATGTGCAGGGATCAAGCGGCAGCCACGGAACGGCGGGCAACGAAACCGGACAGTCAGACGTCCAGGGCTCGACGGGAAGCGCTGGCACCGCGGGCGCCGAAACCGGCAGCTCTGATGTGCAGGGCTCGTCGGGGAGCCAGGGTACGGCAGGCGCCGAGACCGGCATCTCGGACAACCAGGGTTCCAGCGGGAGCCAGGGAACGGCAGGCGCCGAGTCGGGCGGTTCTGATGTCCAGGGCTCGTCGGGCAGCCAGGGTACCGGCGGAGGCGAGTCGGGCGGTTCTGATGTCCAGGGCTCGTCGGGCAGCCAGGGTACCGGCGGAGGCGAGTCGGGTAGTTCAGACGTCCAGGGCTCGAGTGGCAGCGAGGGTAGTGCCGGTAACGAGACCGGAATCTCGGACGTGCAGGGATCGAGCGGCAGTCAAGGGACCGTCGGCCACGAGACCGGAATCTCTGACGTGCAGGGATCGAGCGGCACTCAAGGGACCGTCGGCAACGAGACCGGAATCTCTGACGTGCAGGGATCCGGTGGCAGCACCGGCACCGCGGGCGCGGAAACTGGTCAGTCTGATGTCCAGGGTTCGGCAGGCAGTGCCGGGACCGCGGGCGCCGAGACAGGCATCTCTGATGTACAGGGATCCAGCGGCAGCCAGGGCACGGCAGGCGCCGAGACGGGCGGCTCCGATGTCCAGGGTTCGAGCGGCAGCGTAGGCACGGTCGGCAACGAGACCGGCATCTCTGACGTTCAGGGATCGAGCGGTAGCCAGGGCACCGTTGGGAACGAGACCGGCATTTCGGATGTGCAGGGATCATCCGGCAGCCAAGGAACCGTCGGTAACGAAACTGGACAATCGGATGTCCAGGGTTCGGCAGGCAGTGCCGGGACCGCGGGCGCCGAGACCGGCATCTCTGATGTACAGGGATCCAGCGGCAGCCAGGGCACGGCAGGCGCTGAGACGGGCGGCTCCGATGTCCAGGGTTCGAGCGGCAGCGTAGGCACAGTCGGCAACGAGACCGGAATCTCTGACGTGCAGGGATCGAGCGGTACCCAGGGCACCGTTGGGAACGAGACCGGCATCTCGGATGTGCAGGGATCATCCGGCAGCCAAGGAACCGTCGGTAATGAAACTGGACAATCGGATGTCCAGGGCTCGGCCGGCAGCATGGGCACGGCGGGCGCCGAGACAGGCATCTCCGATGTCCAGGGGTCCAGCGGCAGCACAGGGACCGCGGGTGCCGAGACTGGTATCTCGGACGTCCAGGGTTCTGGCGGCAGCACAGGTACGGCAGGCGCTGAGACGGGTATCTCGGATGTCCAGGGCTCGGGCGGCAGCACGGGAACAGCGGGCGCTGAGACGGGCATCTCAGATGTCCAGGGCAGCAGTGGCTCGACGGGAACGGTCGGGAATGAAACCGGCATCTCGGATGTGCAAGGCAGTGGCGGCTCAACCGGTACGGTCGGCAACGAGACCGGGGTCTCAGATGTCCAGGGTTCTTCTGGAAGCCAGGGAACAGTCGCAGGTGAAACCGGACAATCGGATGTCCAGGGATCTAGCGGCAGCACGGGGACAGCGGGTGCTGAAACGGGCATCTCGGATGTCCAGGGTTCTAGCGGCAGTACAGGCACCGCGGGCGCCGAGACCGGTATGTCGGACGTTCAGGGATCTAGCGGGAGCACTGGCACAGCGGGCGCCGAGACGGGCATCTCGGATGTCCAGGGATCTAGCGGCAGCACGGGTACCGCAGGCGCTGAGACCGGACAATCAGATGTCCAGGGCTCGGGCGGCAGCACAGGTACCGCGGGTGCTGAGACCGGTATCTCAGATGTTCAGGGCAGCAGCGGCTCGACCGGAACGGTCGGTAACGAGACCGGCATTTCAGATGTTCAGGGCAGCAGCGGCTCGACCGGAACGGTCGGGAACGAGACCGGCATTTCGGATGTCCAAGGTAGCGCTGGGAGCATGGGCACCGTAGGCAACGAAACGGGCATCTCTGATGTCCAGGGCAGCTCAGGCTCAACCGGAACTGTGGGCAACGAGACCGGTATCTCGGACGTGCAAGGGACCGGCGAGTCAACAGGGACAGTTGGTAACGAGACCGGAATCTCGGATGTACAAGGGACCGGTGGCAGCATGGGCACGGTCGGCAACGAGACCGGCATTTCGGACGTACAAGGCACCGGTGGCAGCATGGGCACGGTCGGCAACGAGACCGGCATTTCGGACGTACAAGGCACCGGTGGCAGCATGGGCACCGTCGGTAACGAGACCGGCATTTCGGACGTACAGGGCAGTAGCGGCAGCCAGGGTACGCTGGGCGCCGAGACCGGAAACTCGGGCGTCGAGGGATCGAGTGGCTCTGTGGGCACGGCTGGCGCTGAGACCGGCACTTCGGAGACCACTGGGGGCGGCGGCAACGTTGCAGGAGCCGGGGCCGGCACTGGAACGCTCGCCAACACCGGCGGCGGTCCGGCTACGGGCGCCGAGGGTCTGCTCGGAGCGCTCCTGGCGATGGTCGGCGTCGCGCTTTTGCGGCCCAAGGAGATCCTGCGGCGATTCCTTCGATAAAGATCGCTGCGAGGCTGAGACCGCCGGGCGAAAGTCCGGCGGTTTCTTTCTTTCCAGGGGTTTCAGGCAAACCAGCCCATTATGGCTATCAGGTTATATATATAGGATGTTGACAGAACTTCCCGAACGGTCTAGTCTGACAAGCAAGCGGAAACTCGACAAGAACGTACAGATGTTTCACAATCGGTGATCAGGCGACGCCAATCTGGGTGTTGGGAGGGAACAACATTGATTGCTTCTGTATCTGCGCCCCGGAACGCGGCATATTTCAGCGATGACTCAGAGGTCCTCATCTCGAAGTCAAGCTGGCCCCTGAAGCTCTCTGGGCTGTTATTTGCCGGGCTGCTTGTTATCGGACGGTCGGCAAGCTATGGCAACGTGACCTGGACGCCGACCTACCATGCGGCCGAATCGCCGCTCGTCGTTCAGCTCGCTGGATCGCGAAAGCCGGCACCTGCCATTCCCAACCTGGGCACAAGCGCGCCGGCAGTCATGACCAAGGCGGCCACTGCGGACGAAGTAGTCGCGTTCCATCCAGGTAATAGCGGGAGCGGTGAGGATGGCGATGACGGCCACGGCGGCACCGGAGGCACCGGAGCGGACAGCGGCCATGACGCCCAGGGTTCGGCAAACCATGCGGCAGGTAGTGGGCATGGCAGTGCCAACGGCGCCGGCACCGTAAACGAAACCTCGACGTCAGCCGCGGCGCAGGGCAGCGGTCATGGGTCGGGCGCCGCGTCAGCGGCGAATGCCAGCAACACCAGCGCCGCGGCCCAGGGGAGTGGACATGGGTCCGGCGCCGCGTCAGCCGGCAACGCAAGCAACACCAGCGCGGCGGCCCAGGGGAGTGGACATGGGTCCGGCGCCGCCTCGGCCGGCAACGCAAGCAACACCAGCGCGGCGGCCCAGGGGAGTGGACATGGATCCGGCGCCGCCTCGGCCGGCAACGCGAGCAACACCAGCGCGGCGGCCCAGGGTAGTGGACATGGATCCGGCGCCGCTTCGGCCGGCAATGCGAGCAACACGAGCGCGGCGGGCAGCGGGCATGCATCCGGCGCCGCCTCGGCCGGCAACGCGAGCAACACGAGCGCGGCGGCCCAGGGCAGCGGGCATGCATCCGGCGCCGCCTCAGCCGGCAACGCCAGCAACACCAGCGCGGCGGCTCAAGGCAGCGGCCATGGGTCTGGGGCAGCATCGGCCGGCAATGCCAGCAACACCAGCGCGGCAGCACAGGGCAGCAATGGTTCGGCAGCGGGCTCGCAGGCCGGGACCAGCGAAACCAGCGTCGCGCAGGGAAGCGGCAACGGCAGCACCAATGGCGCCGGAACCGCGAACGAGACGTCGACTTCTGCTGCAGTCGGGAGCACCGGCAGCGAGAACGGCGCCGGAACCACGAACGAGACATCGACTTCTGCTGCAGGCGGGAGCACCGGCAGCGAGAACGGCGCCGGAACCACGAACGAGACATCGACTTCTGCTGCAGGCGGAAGCACCGGCAGCGCAGCTGGGACGGTCACCGAAACCTCAACCTCCGCCGGCGCGGCCAGCACCGTTAACGAGACCTCGGGCACGGCAGGCGGTGCCACCGTCACAGAGACGACGGCCTCGGCCGCCGCGGCCAGCACGGTCAACGAGACCTCGGGCACGGCAGGCGGTGCCACTGTCACAGAGACGACGGCCTCGGCGGGCGGCGCGGCTGGCGCCACCGTTACCGAGACCACCACGACGGCGGGCCTCGCGGGTGCGACGGCGGTCGAGACGACCACCGGTGCTGGCGGGGTTACGACCGGCGCCGGCGGGCAGACCAGCGGCGCAGGTGCCGCCGGCCAACTGGCAACTACCGGCGCGGGCGCGTACCAGGCCACGGGCGGCCCGGCGCCTGCCGCGGCCGGCGGAGTCCTGGCCGGACTGATCGCCCTGTTGACAGCAGCGTGGCTCAAGCGGAGGGAGCTCTTCGGTCGGTCGGCGCGATAGGGAGGGAATGAGGGCGTGCCGCCGCGCTGGATGTCAGCCGGCGGCACTCCGTCAAACCGAGCCGGGCGCTGCATGCCGTAAGCTTCGAAAGGGTCCCCATGCCCGTTAGCTATTCCACGATCAAGGCGGCTTCGGAACCGGAAGCCATTGCCGAGCTGCTCACGACCCGCGTGCTTGGTCCGGTGATGCCCTCGGTAGTCGTCAAGAAAGTTCGCCCCAAGTCGGGACGGCGCTACGAGGCTCCGAGGGTTCTGTGGAACGTCTACGAGGCTGAGCTGGAATTCTCCGGCGGCATCCCAGCCACGAGCTTGATCTGGACCAAGGCGTTCTTCACCGATGAGGGCTCTGAGGAATATCAGCACCGCATCAGACGGCTGCTCGCTGGCCAGAACGGAAATCCCCTGGACCCCCATGGATACGTGCAGTTCTTTTCCGACCTGAACCTGTTTCTGTTTTTCTTTCCGACAGATCCGGTGTTCCCCAAGATGGCCAGCGTCTTTGATCCGCAACACGTGGCCCCGATGCTGGCCAGCCACTTCGAGGATCTGCGGCCGGGTTCGAAAGTCGCCTCGCTGAGCGCCACGCGGGTCAAGTATCTTCCGGAAATTTCGTGCATCGTCCGTTACGACGCCGACATCGGCGAGGAGCAACCCCTCACGATCTACGGGAAACTCCAACACAGTAAACGCGGCGAGATGACCTATGAGGTCATGCGCGCGCTGTGGGACTTACCCGCGCGACAGGCGGGAGACCTGGTCGTTGCCGAGCCGCTCGCGTACCATGCTGGCCACTCGCTCCTGTTGCAGTCGGCGCTCGCGGGCGACGAGATCAAGAGCGACCGGCACTCCGAAATCTTCATGGCGCAATGCGAGGCGGCGGGCCGGGCCATCGGGCATATTCACAACTCGGGCATCAAGCTTGGGACGCCGCACACGGCGGAGGTAGAAATCGAGCGGCTTCAGGGACGCCTCGAGCAATTTAAGATGTCGGCGCCGCGTACCTTTTTTCTGCTGCGCGATCTCCTCAAGCACATCGCCGTGAAGGCTGAAAAGATCGCCCCCGAGGATCCAGTCGCCTCGCACGGGGACTACAAATACAACCAGTTCCTCTATGACGGCGAGCGCTTCGGCATGATCGACGTCGAATACTTCGTCCAGGCCGAACCGAGCTTCGACCTGGGGAAATATTGTGGCCACCTGGTGCCTTCGAACCCGAAGGACTGGTCGGACACCGCGCGTGCTGAGGAATGCCGCCGCGTCTTCCTCGACGCGTACCTCAGCGTGAGGCCGGGGTACAAGGGCGCTCGCTTCAGCCTCTACGAAGCCCTTTCGCTAGCGACCCGGGCGCTCGTCGTCGCGTGGTCGCAGCCGCGAAACTGGGAACACACCGCGGAGACGCTGGTCGCGATGGGATTCGAGCGTCTCAAGACTCGCTGGGGCGACTAGGCTCAGACCTCGTCGCGGTCGTTGCCTTGCTAGCATGGACTTCGATCGCGCCCCCATCGTCTAGCGGCTAGGACGTGGCCCTTTCAAGGCCAAAACGGCGGTTCGATTCCGCCTGGGGGTAAATCTCAGGCAACGTCAACGTGAGTTCACGGGAGGTGTGCCGATGTACGGGACGATCATGCGAGCGAAGATCAAGCCAGGTCAGCAGGACGCGTTTCGCCGCTACGCCCAGGAGCAGGGCGGCCCGGATGTCGCCTCCGGGTGGGTCTCGAGTGAGTTCGCGGTCGAGGACAAGGATCCCAACCGGATCGTTGGGATCATTCGGTTCAAGGACAAGGAGAGTTATGTCAAGAACGCGAATGCTCCCCGCACCAACGACAACTACAAGCAGATGCTGGCGTTTTTTGAAGCGCCTCCCGAGTGGATCGATGTCAACTACGTCGCATACCAGGGAGAGCCGCTCAAGGAATATATGACCGCCGGAGCTACGCCTACGAGCTGACACCCGCGACCGGACGATGGCCTACGGGGTCACCGTGCTGGGTAGATTCCGAGCGCTGGCCTCAGTGTCGAGCGACGGCCGCGAGCAGCCCGAGCGCCAGGGCGCCGAGGAGATACAGCGTCCTCTGCAGCCTGCTCATGCGGTTCCACCAGGGCGGATTCTCAGTACGACGTACATCTTTCGCAAAGGAATCTCCGTACTGGTGCGACAGCTGGCGATAGAACCGGTGACGCGCTAGAAGAAACTGAACAAACCGCACGCACATGATGGCCATGCACAACATCGCGGCGATCCAAAGGCCCACGCTGATATCCAGGAAGATGTCGAATTGCTTTGGGAAGATGAATGCCCCCACCATGACGCTGGCTGCCACGCCGGCCAGCAGCCAGAATCCTCGAAGGCCCCAACGCGCCATTTTGACGCGAAGATCCATGACTTCTGCGGGAAGAGGCGACACTGCATCGATCGTCCCATACCGAATCGAGGTCTGTTAAGAGGATTCGTTCCGAGGCGTGGCCGCTGCCCAACAGCCGCCCTTAGCCGACTGTCCGACATCTGGCCCGCCTCCCGCAGGGGAGCGCCCCGCCAGGCGTCGAACCTCGTATGCGGCGCGTGCTCCTCGGCGCGGTCGTGCTCTTCTTGCTGGGTTCGCTCCCGGCGTGGGCCGACGCCCCCGCCGACACTCCGGTTGTGACACCCCTGCAGGCCGGAGGCATCCTCGATGAAGCGTGGGGCCGCCGCGAAGATGCGCTGGCGCAGCGCAACCGGGCCGTCCTTGCCGCGGTCGATGAGGGGCCGGCGCTCGCCCAGGACCTGGCCTGGATGGACGGCCTGGTGTCAGACCGGCCGGGCGGTTCGGGGCGGCGTGGGCTGGTTGGCCAGAGCGTCCTTGTGCCCCTTCAATTGACCTATCCGGCATTCTTCGTGGCGGCGACGCGCGTAACCAACGCACCCGACCCGACAGGCCGCTACGTATTCTGGACCGCCCTGGTGGTGATGGTCCGAGATGACGCGGCGTCTCCCTGGCGGGTTCGCTTGGAGAGCTGGGCATCCGGACCCGATTCCGCCGAGCGGCTCGAACAGCTCTTGACGGCGGGGTCGCCCGAGCGTTTCGCGCCACGCGCCGGTGCCCTCCCGATTCCGCTCGAGCAATTTGTGGATCGGCTGAGCCGTGACTACCGGGATTTCGCGACGCAGCCGATCGATGCGCGCAATATCTTCGCCATCGGTCTCGCGAGCGGATCGCCGTTGCTGTGCTTCGGGCGCCAGTACGTCGAGCAGGAAAACCGGCCATGGTGGAATCCCGCCAAGTCCGGCGCGAACGACGTGCGCGGCATCCCCGAGGGTGCGTACGGTCAATTGACCTCGACCTTCCAGGCGCAGCAATGTGCCCTGGTCGACACGGCGTCGAGCGGCGCCCCGGTCGCCACCGTCCTGACGCGGGAAGGGGCATTCGTCTCTCATCAGGAGTTGCCGGCGACGCCACCTCCCTGGTTACCGCTCGCGCTCGTGGGGATCCTTTTGACCCTGGGTCTGACGGCGGCCGTGTGGCGCTTGCGCCCTCTCGCGTCGCCCACCCAGCCGCTTGAGCCCGAAGTCGTTTCCCTCGCGGCACTCGAGCGACAGACCGTGCTGGCGGCCGCCCTGCGCGCGCTGATGGTGGCCTTCATCGTCATCGAGGCAGAGCGGTGGCTCATCCCCCGAGCCCCGTTTCTCGCCGCGACGCTTGCGGTGATGGTGCTTTTCCAATTCGGCTGGCGCCTGCTGCCGCACTGGCGAACCCTGAAATGCTCAGCCCGCATCCTGGTGCGACGACCGCTGGCCGAGGTCGTCGCCTTTGTCGGGGATATGCGCAACGAGCCGAAGTGGCAGCCGGTGATGGTCGCGGTCGAACCGTTGCCGGCGGATGGTTCCCCATCGTCACGACGCTACCGCTCCACCCAGCGCGTCGGCGACGGGCTCGTCCTCGAGTACGAAAGCCGCGTCACCGAGACGGGCGGTCAACAGCCGGTCATCAGCGCGGATCTCGTCGGGAAATGGTTTCCCGACCGCGCGGAGTGGCGATTCAACGCCGTTGCAGAGGGTACGTTGGTCACGCTCACCCGTCGAAGCGAGCTCGGTCCAATGCGCGCCATCTCCCTCGCGAGCCTCGACAAGCATCGTCAAGTCAACCGCGCGTTCACCATGGGCGACCTGAACGGGCTCGTAAAGGCGATGAGTGGCGATTCGCCCTCCCCGTCCGACGGTACGCCCGAGCCACAGCTCTTCCGCGAGTACGGTTGGCTGCATCGCCTGCCGGTGATCGGCCAGTCTGACCTGGGGATCTCGATCGCGACCTTTATCGCCTGCTGGGTGCTCTACTCGCGGCTGATGGGCGATTGGTTCGCGACCGGCATCATGCTGATGTTGCTCGTTCACGAGCTCGGCCATTACGTCGAGGGGCGGCGGGTTGGACTGGCCACAACCCCGCCGGTCTTCGTCCTGCTCGGAGCCTTCGTCGCGCTTGCCGGCGAGAAGATCGACGGACTCACCCACGCCCGCCTCTCGCTCGCCGGCGGGCTGGCGGGCGGGCTGGCGACGGCGGTCGCGCTCGCCCTCTATGTCCTGACCGGCTCTCCCCATATCTTGCCGTGGGTCGCGGCCGGCGCGGCCGCCAACCTCTTCGGGAGCCTGGTCCCCTTCATTACGGTCGATGTCGAAGCCATTCTGCTGGTCGTGGGGCGGTGGCTTCCGGCGGTCGGCGTCTTCGCGGCCCTCGTCGCGGGCGCGGCCGCCCTGGGCCTGGGCGTGGCCGACCCGCTGATACCGGTGATCGTGTTTCTTGCCTTCGTCGTGCTGCGCCTGCGCTACCCGGGTCGCTGGCAGCGAGATCAGGGTGCCCTTTCCACCCGAGCGCGGCTGGTGATCGCCGGGGCATGGTTCACGCTCGTCGCCTACCTGGCACTCGTGTTCTTCCTGACGACCGGCTGGCTCGTCTGAGCCGAGATCGCGGGTTTAGGCCTGCGCAAAAGCTGGTACACTTGTTCGCGACCTCCCAAATTCCGAGGTCGCCCGCTCTCGGTTCTCCTCCCCGTTCCTAAACGGTGTCCTGAAGATCGCGGCCAACACAAAGATAGGTAGAGGGGACCGAGGAGTACCCTCTTGACAACGACGTTTGCCGACCTGGGCGTGAATGCCCGCCTACTGACCGCCCTCGCCAAAAACTCGATCGACACCCCCGTGACCGTCCAGGTCGAGGCCATCCCGCCCCTGCTTCGCGGCCGCGATGTCGTCATCCAGGCCCCCACCGGCTCCGGGAAGACCCTTGCCTTCATCCTCCCGATCGTGGAACGGCTGATCGCCGTCAAGGGCCCCGGCCCGCGGGCCCTGGTGGTCACGCCGACGCGGGAACTCGCCATCCAGGTGGACCGGGTGTTCCAATCCCTGCGCACCGACCTGAAATCAGCCCTCATCTACGGTGGTGTCGGCTATGTCACCCAGGAACAGGCGCTGCGCAGCGGCGTCGATCTCGTAATCGGGACGCCCGGCCGCATTCTCGACATGGTCTCGCGGCGCCGCCTGTCGTTGAGCCGGGTGCAGCTGCTCGTGCTCGACGAGGGTGACGAGATGCTCGATGCCGGCTTCGCGCCGGACGTGGAGCGCATCATCGAGCTGACCTATCAGCCGCAGATGGCCCTCGCCTCCGCGACGATGCCCGATTGGGTCAGCCGCATGATCCAGCGTCACCTGGACGACCCGGTGCGCGTCGTGGTTGCCGCGCCAGCCGAGGAGGCTCTCGAGCACGGGCTCCTGCGGGTGTCCCGTCCGGAAAAGCTGCGCACGCTGAGCAAGCTGCTCCAGCGGCACCGCGGCTCCGCCATCGTCTTCGGCCGCACCAAGCATGGCGTTCGCAAGCTGAGCCGCGACCTGCGCAACCTCGGCCATGACAGCGCCGATCTGCAGGGCAACCTCTCGCAGAACGTCCGCGACCGCACCATGGACGCCTTCCGCGGACTGCGGACCAACATCCTCGTCGCTACCAACGTCGCGGCCCGCGGCCTCGACATCAGCCACGTCGACCTGGTGATCAACTACGACCTCCCCGACTCACCGCAATGGCTCACCCATCGCGTCGGCCGCACCGCCCGCATGGGCGTCAAGGGCCGCGCGCTGACCTTCGTCACCCCCGAGGATGAGGCGGCCTGGCGCACGCTCCGTCGTCAGGGCGCACCCGCCCTGCCCGAGGTCGACGTGCGGCACTTGCTCTCCGAGGGTGATTGGCGCTACGTCGCCGCATCGCTGGTCGAAGCTGAGCCCAGGGTGCGGACCGCACGCGTAACGCCCGGGCCGTCCGGTGCCGCCCGTCCTGCCCAATCGTGGAATCGGCGCCGGCGTCGTCCTCGCGGGGGCGGCCCGTATCGATCCGACCAGCGGCCCGCCTCGGCCGGCGCTTAATCTAAAGAACGGCGGACAAACGAACAGCGGGGTGAGCTGATGGCAAAAAGCTCGGTCAGCGAGGTCCACACGACCCAGGGCCTGGATTTCATCCGGGAGCTGGGGCAGCAGTTGCGAGTCGACAGCATCCGGGCCAGCACCGCCGCCGGTTCGGGCCATCCAACCTCGTCGATGTCGGCGGCGGACCTGATGGCCGTGCTGATCACGCGCTATTTCCACTACGACTGGAACGACCCCAGGCAGTCCAACAACGACCACCTGATCTTCTCCAAGGGTCACGCGTCGCCCTTGCTCTACGCCATCTTTAAGGCGGTCGGCGTGGTCAGCGATGTCGAGTTGCTCACCTTCCGCAGGTTCGGGTCCCGGCTCGAGGGACACCCCACCCCCATCCTGCCCTGGGTCGACGTCGCCACCGGGTCGCTCGGCCAGGGGCTGCCGATCGCCGTCGGTGTGGCGCTCGCCGGGCGCAAGCTCGACCAGCTCCCCTACCACGTCTGGACCCTGACCGGCGACAGCGAGCTGGCCGAGGGGTCGATCTGGGAGGGCCTCGACAAGGCGGGCTTCTACGGCCTCTCGAATTTCACCGCCATCTTCGACATCAATCGCCTGGGACAGCGCGGACCCACCGAATACGAGTGGGAAACCGACGTCTACCGCGACCGGGTCCAGGCGTTCGGCTGCCGCGCCATCGTCATCGACGGCCACGACCTGGAGCAGATCGACCAAGCTCTTGGGCAGGCTCGCGAGGCGACCGCCAAGCCGACCGTCGTGATCGCCCGCACCATCAAAGGCAAGGGCTTCAGCGAGATCGAGAACAAAGATGGCTGGCACGGCAAGGCCTTGCCCGCCGACATGGCGGAGCGCGCCATCACCGAGCTCGGCGGCGTGCGCCACCTCCGCGTCGATGGGATCAAACCGCAACCCGGCGAACCCGCGATCAGGGACGCCCGCGTGGAGATCACGCCCCCTACCTACAAGAAGGGCGACAAGGTGGCGACGCGCAAGGCGTACGGCGACGCGCTCAAAGCGCTGGGGGCCCGTCCGGCGGTCGTCGCCATGGACGGAGAGGTGAGCAACTCGACCTTCGCGGAGGAGTTCGCCAAAGCCTACCCGGACCGCTATTTCGAGATCTTCATCGCCGAGCAGCAGCTGGTCGCAACCGCCGTCGGGATGAGCGTGCGCCACTACATCCCGTTCGCCTCGACCTTCGCCGCCTTCTTCAGCCGCGCTTACGACTTCATCCGCATGGCGGCGATCTCCCAGGCGAACATCCGGCTCTCCGGATCGCACGCCGGGGTCGAGATCGGCGAGGATGGCCCGTCGCAGATGGCGCTCGAGGACCTGGCCATGATGCGGGCGATCCACGGCTCGACGGTCCTCTACCCCTCGGACGCCACCTCGGCCGCCTCGCTGGTCGTCGCGATGGCCGATCATCCGGGGATCAGTTATCTGCGCACCACACGGGGCGCGTATCCGGTGCTCTACGACGCCGGCACGAGGTTTCCCATCGGTGGTTCCAAGCTGGTCCGCAGCGATCCGACCGACCGGGTGGTTCTCATCGGGGCGGGTGTGACCGTGCACAACTGCCTGGCCGCGGCCGACGAGCTCGAAAAGGAAGGCATCAAGACCCGCGTCATCGACCTCTACAGTGTCAAGCCGGTCGACCGGGTCACGCTGCAAGAGGCGGCGGCCCTCACGCGCGGCCGCCTGGTGGTCGTCGAGGACCACTACCCCGAGGGCGGCGTCGGCGCCGCGGTGATGGAGGCCCTTGCGTCGGACATGGACCCGCCGCGGATCGTGCACCTCGCGGTGCGGGGACTGCCGGGTTCGGGAAAGCCGGTCGAACTGATGGACAAGGCGGAGATCTCCGCGCGGCATATCGTGGCGGCCGCTAAGCGACTCTACGGAATATAGGAGGGATGGCATGGCCGTTCTGAAGATCCTGGAGCTGGTGGGGACCTCGAAGGAAAGCTGGAGCGACGCGGCCCGCGAAGCCGTCAACGAGGCCGCCAAGACGGTGCGCGGCATCGAGACGGTCGAGGTGGTGCACTCGAAGGCGGTCGTGCAGAACAACAGGCTCACGGAGTATCAGGTGCAGGTCCGGATCGGTTTCCGCATCGAGCGGAGCGCCGGCAGCGCCGCGAAGAAAAAGGCGTAAGGCGCCGGCCGTCATGTTGCGAAGCCTCTTCGGCTCAAAGCCGCACGCGCGCGTCTTCATGCCGCCCGGACTCACGTTGCCCGCCAGCGCGGTCGAGGCTCACCGGCGGCGGCATCCGGCGGCCGTGGGCCAGACCAAGGCCGGGCAGACACAAAATTTCATCGTCTTCTCTGACGGGACCGCCGATGGCGACGCCGCGGCCCAGGCGATGCTGGACAAAGCCGAGTCCGACTACGCCGCGACCCAGGTGTGGTTCGGCGGGCTGACGCCGCCGAGCTTGCCCTTCTATGTCTACGCGGATCCCAACGCGGGCGGCGCGTATCACATGACGTGCGCCGGCACCGACGTCCACGTGCTCTCGGATCCGGTGCGTGCACCGGGGTTCCTGACCGCGGAGATCGTCGAGGTCTTCGAGGCGGCCATCAACAACGGCTGGGACTGCGCCGTGACCAACGGCGAATCGCTCTCGCGCGTGTTGGCGTTCGAGCGCCATCCGGAAATCGCCGGGGAGTTCAACCCGACCGAGCAGGACTGGTGGTCGCAGGGGCACCGCGATTACGTCAACGACAACTCCGCCGGCGACACCGACCAGATCGCCTCCGGCTGCGGCGATCTCTTCCTCTACTACCTGCACTCCCAGCTGACCTTCGATTGGACGACGGTCTGCGGGGCGGGCGGCTCAACCTTGGGAGCGACCTACCAGGCGCTGGCCGGCTACGACCCGCAACAGGGCTTCAACGATTTCATCGCGGCGCTGACCACGATCGACCAGGGTGGCACGCTGGCGCTCCCTGCATCTGGCAACCCCTTCCCGATCAAGACCTAACTCAGTAAGGCAGCTCGTCTTCGGCCATTCCGAAGTGGTGTCCGACCTCGTGGCGCATCGTCTCACGCACCTCTTCCGCGAGCTCCCGATCGTCGCTGACGATGTTCTCGTGGTTGCGCTGGTAGAGGACGATGCGCTCCGGCAGGCCGTGCTCGAGCACCGTTGCGCCCTCGTAGAGTCCCAGGAGGTCCGGATCCTCGCCCTCGCGGACCGCGTCGATGTCGGGCAGGTCATCGACCACGATCATGGTGTTGGACATCTGCGTCTGGAAGGTTTCCGGGATGCCGGCGAGCGCTTCCTCCGCCAGACGCGCGAAGCGGTCGCGCGAGACGCGGTGCGGAACCCCG
>VBFR01000172.1 GCA_005889345.1 Chloroflexota bacterium | reverse complement strand
TCATGCGGAATTCTACGCGGCGTTCCGCGAAGGACGGGAACCGAAATGGAGCGGCCGATGACCAGCTCGCACGAGATTCGCAATCCGGAAACCTTGCCGCGCCCCATGGGTTTCTCTCAGGCGATCGTGGCCCAGACGGGCCGGACTGTGTACCTGGCGGGGCAGACCGCACAGCGGCCCGATGGGAGTCTCGTCGCCGGCACAATGGCGGAGCAATTCGACGTGGCCGCCGGTAACGTCGTGCTGGCACTGGAGGGAGCGGGGGCTCGCCCCCAGGACCTGGTAAGCCTGCAAATCTTCGTGACAGACGTCACCGAATACCAGCGGCTATCGAAGGAAATCGGCGTCGCCTACCGACGGCATTTCGGCGACTACTATCCTGCGATGGCGCTGGTCGAGGTCAGGCGGCTCTTTGACCCCAAGGCCACGGTCGAACTGATGGGGATCGCCGTCACCGCCTGAGCAACTAGCCGAAACTTAACTTGCCTTTGCCGGCGGCTTATGGGAGTCTAGAGGGCAGTCCCACAGGAGGTGACGGTATGAGAAAGCTGCTCCTCGTCGTGTTGTTGGTCAGCGCGGCCTCGCTCATTCCAGCGGGGGTGGCCGCCGAGCGACTCCCCAACTCGCTGCACGGCGGTGACCCATTTAGTGCCGTCCTCAGCGGCCATGGAAGCGGGACGTCCCGCGTCACGATAAATCCGGGCCATAACGAGGTGTGCTGGGAGGTCACCGTCGCGGGCCTGACCGCTCCAGCCTTCGCTGCCCACATCCACAAAGGCGGCCCGACTGTCAATGGCCCGGTTGTCGTCCCGTTCTTTAACACGGGTTTCGGCACGCCCTCGAGTGCCACCTCGTTCAGTGGCTGCACCGAGAACGTTGATCGCGCCTTGATCGAAGACATCAAAGACAACCCGGGCGGCTACTACGTCAACGTGCATACGTCGTGTAGTGGTCAGCCGGCGACCTGCGGTCCGTTCTTTCCAGGGAGTGCCGTCCGCGGGCAGTTGACGCACCCGTAGCCCGATACTCGTGAGAGGACAGGGGCCCCGGGCTCTGTCCTCTCAGTCCGACGCCCGGAAGAGATCGCGGGCGATGATTTCGCGCTGGATCTCCGACGTACCTTCGTAGATGCGAGGGGCGCGCACTTCGCGGTAGAGGTGCTCGAGGAGGTGCCCCCGCTCGAGTGCAACGGCGCCATGCACCTGGATCGCGACGTCGATCACGTGTTGCGCCGTTTCCGTAGCGAACAACTTGGCCATCGCCGACTGTCGAGCCACGCGCTCGTCACCGCGGTCGTGGGCCTCGGCCGCCTGGTAGACGAGCGCTCGAGCCGCCTCCAGCGCGGTTGCCACTTGGGCCAACTGATGCGACACGGCCTGAAACTCCTTGATGGGCCGGCCGAACGCTTGCCGGTCGGACGCGTAGCTGATGGCTGCGTCGAGAGCGGCCGCCGCCATCCCGACGACATTGGCACCGACACTGGGGCGAAAAAGATCGAGCGTGCGCATCGCAAGCTTGAAACCGCCGTCGACATCGCCGAGCACCTGGCCCTCCCTGACCACCACGCCATCGAGCTGAAGGCGCCCGATCGGATGCGCCGAAATTAGCTCCAAAGCCTCCCCCTTGAGGCCCGGGGCATCGCCAGGCACGATGAACCCCGTAATGCCCTTGGTTCCGGCATCGGCAGTGGTCCGGGCGAACATCACATAGATGTCGGCATCGGGCGCATTCGAGATGAAGACCTTGGTCCCGCTGAGACGAAAGCCTGCGCCATCTGGCTCGGCCTTCATCGCCAGGGCGCCGGCATCCGTGCCCGCGTCCGGCTCGGTCAGTGCAAAGGCAGCGATAGCCTCGCCGCGCACGATCGGCGCTACGTACTCCCTCAGTTGGCCCTCCGTGCCGGCAAGAACAATCGGATACGCCCCGAGCGTCTGAATGGCGACGGCGTTTTCGACGACCGTCGACTCGCGCGCGAGCGCCTCACGGACAGCGCACAATTCGACCGCCGACACCTCGCCGTCGCGTGTGCCTCCGGCTCGGCGCGGGAACAGGGCCGGGAGTAAACCCTCGTCGGCCAGTTCGCGAACCAGGCGCCGATTGACGCGACCCTCTGGCCCCGACTCAGCGATAGGCGCCACCTTTCGCGCAATGGCTTGGGCATCGGTCGCCAGCCGCTGCCGCTCGGTCACGCCTGGACCGATCCGCCGTCGACCACGATGCCCTGGCCGTTGATGCCGCGCGCCGCCTCGGAGCACAGGTAGCTGGCAAGTGAAGCAACTTCCTCGGCCGTCATGAGACGCTGCTGCGGACTGAATCCTTCGAGGATCTTGCGAGCCTCCTTCTCATCCCGGCGGGTACGTGCGGAAATGAAAGCCGCCGATCGATCGGTCATCTCGGTGTCGACATAGCCGGGACAGATCGCATTGACGGTGACGCCTTTTGTGGCAACCTCGGCGGCAATGGACCGTGTGAGCCCAAGGAGCGCGTGCTTCGAGGCGGCGTAGGCGGCGATGTAGGCAGCCCCCGCCCGGGCAGCGATCGACGCGATGTTGATCACGCGTCCCCACTTCGCCTCGACCATGTGGGGCACCAGGGCGCGCATGCAGTAGAAGGCGCCGGTGGCATTGGTGCGCAGCATCGCGTCCCACATGTCGTCGGTGGTATCGGAGAGCTTGGCGCTTCCGGCGATCCCAGCGTTGTTGATGAGGATCAGCGGTTGGCCCAAGTCTTTCTTTATTCGCGCAACCATGTCGTCGACCTGGCTTCGCTGGGTGACGTCGCAGACGATGGCGGTCGCGCGCGGACCAACGGCACGGATGGCGCTCACCGTCTCCTCGAGAACGTCAGCCGAGCGACCGCTGACCGCGACCTCGGCGCCCCCATGGGCCAAGGAAAGCGCGATGGCACGGCCGATTCCCCGGCCACCGCCGGTGACGAGTCCGACGCGGCCGGCCAGATCCCCCACGCTAATGGCCGTCCAGGATCTTGGTCAGCTTGGGCAGGTCGATGTTGCCGCCGGAAACGATGCAGGCGATGCGGCCCGTGCCCGCTTTCCCCGACAGCGCGACGGCCAGGGCGACGGCACCGGCGCCCTCGGCGATCACGCGGTTTCGTTCCGCCATCAGCCGCAGCGCCGCCGCGATCTCCTCGAGGCTGGCCGTAAACGAGCCGTCGAGCAGCTCCTGCGCCATCATCAGCATGTTGGGGAAGACCGTCTTGCTCCCGATGCCATCGACAAACGAGGGCTGGTAATCGACAACTTGCGGCGAGCCGGCTTTCATCGAGGCGGCCAGCGGCGCGCCGGTCTCCGCTTCCACCGCGTAGATGCGCACCCCAGGCTTGAGCGCGCGAAGCGCGGTGGCGATGCCGCCCGCCAGCCCACCGCCTCCCCAGGGAATCAAGACGGTGTCGACCTCCGGCAGGTCCTCCAGCAGCTCGAGACCGATGGTGCCGTTGCCCGCCATCACGCGATCGTCATCGAAGGAATGTATGAACACGGCGTCGACGCCGGGATAGCTTCGATCGCTGAAGGTCTGCCACCAGCGGTCGAACGGCACCTTGATCACGCGGCCGCCGAGGCGCTCGATCGCCTGGACCTTCGTGTCCGGGGCATAGTCGGGCGCGATCACGGTGCACGGAATGCCGAGCCGCCGCGCGTTCCAGGCGGCGCCCTGCGCCATGTTTCCGGCACTGGCGACCATGACGCCTTTGGCCAGCTCGGTCTTCGACATCGCGTTCATCGCGTTGGCCGCCCCGCGGATTTTGAAGGACCCGATCGGCTGAAGGTTCTCAAGCTTGAGATAAATGTCGGCCGGTGCGTCCAGGACGTTGAGGCGCACGATCGGCGTACGGATGGCGGCCTGTGCGACCACCGGCTGCGCACGGCGGATCGCCTCGATGCCGAGCCCGGTCGCCTTCACATCTTTATCCTCTGGCCGGTCCCGGTTTCGCGCGCCCGTCGAACGATATAGGCGGCGGATGCGACATCTTCGACCGCCAGCCCGAGCGATTTGAAGAGGGTCAGCTCTGCAGGCGAGCGGCGGCCAGGGTCCTTGCCGATGATGACGTCGCCGAGCTCGGCCACGATGTGGTCGTCCGTGACCGCGCCCTCCCGCACCGCCATCAGCAGGTCCCCGGCCTCGGCCAGCGCCGACTCGCGGCGGTCAACGAACAGGCGGGCCGCCGCCATGGTGGCCGTGTCGATCTCGCGACTCGTCGGGATCGACGATCCGACGGCGTTGATGTGGACGCCCTCCTTCAGCCAGCGGCGCTCAAGGATGGGCTCCACGCTGGCGGTGACGGTGGCGACGATATCGGCCGCTTGAACCGCGGTCTCGGGACTGGCCGCGACCTCGATCGGGACCTGGAAGCGAGAGCGCAACTCCGACGCGAGGGCGGCGGCGTGCTCCCCGTTGCGACTCCAGATTCGCACTCGCCGGAGTGGCCGCGTGGCGGCGATCGCCTCCATGTGAGAGCGTGCTTGCACGCCGGCACCCAGGATGGCGAGCTCATCGGCGTCAGCGCGGGCGAGTACGTCGGTCGCGACGCCCGAGACCGCCGCCGTCCGGATCGCCGTGATGGCGGCGCCGTCCATGAGTGCGCTCAGGCGCCCGGTATCCGCTTCAAAGAGCAGCACCGCCCCCTGGTGGGTATCGATGCCTCGTTTGGCATTACCGGGAAAGACTGACACGGCCTTCATGCCGAGCGCACCGCCCTCTCCCCTCGCGGGCGCGATGTAGCCCGGCATCAAACCGAGGAAGCCACTCGCGCCCGGGACTCGCATGACGGTGCGCAATGGGACAAGCGCCTCGCCACGGGCGAGCGCCGCCAGGGCGTCGCGCATCACCTTGATGCACTCGGGCATGGGTAGGAGTCGCGTCACCTCTTCGGCATTCAGGACCAGGACGTCCATCAGGCGGCCGCCGCCTCCATCCGTGAGGCCACCGCCTGGCGCTCGTCCTTCGTCAGATGAACGCCGACCGCATCCAGCCAGGGCTTGAACTGTTCGATCGTGCGCGGTCCGATCAGCGCCGACGTCACCGCCGGGTGACTGAGGACCCAGGCGAGAGCCAGCGTACCGGTGTCGAGGCCGCGCTCGGCCGCGGCGGCGCGCAGCGCGTCGATCGCCTCGAAGGTCCGCTTGTTCATCAGGTGCTGATACGGCTTTGGGCGCAAGTCGACGCGCGACCCGGCCGGGGGCATCTCTCCAAAGCGGTACTTCCCGGTCAACAGGCCTCCTGACGTCGGACTGAAGGGTGTGACGGCCATCCGCTCCTGCGCCGCGAGCGGCAAGATGTCGTCCTCGATGGAGCGGTCGAGCAAGTTATAGCCGTTCTGCACCGACTGGTAACGGTGCACGCCCAGCCGGTCGCTGGCGGCCAGCGCCTCGCGCAGCTGCGGCGCCGTGATGTTGCTGGCGCCGATGTGCCGGACCTTCCCCGCGTGCATCAGGTCGTTCATCGCCTCCAACGTTTCGTCGACAGGGGTTGACGGGTCAGGCTCCATGATGACGTAGAGGTCGAGATAATCGGTTTGGAGGCGGCGGAGACTCCCGTCGACGGCCTGCATGATGTGGCGACGCGACAGGCTCCGGTCGTTCGGACCTTCGGCGATCGCGTAGAAGACCTTGGTCGAGAGCACCAGCCGGTCCCGCACCTTTCGCTCTTTGAGCCAGGCCCCGATGATCGTCTCCGAAATCCCCCCGCCATAACTGTCGGCGGTGTCGAAATAGTTGATACCGGCATCCCAGGCGCGGTCCATCAGGGCAAAGGCAGTTGCCTTATCCTCCCCCTTCCCGAACAGCTCAGGTACGGATCCGATGCCGCCAAACCCCCCACAACCGAGCCCGACCACCGAGACCCGCATCCCGGTGCGCCCGAACGCGCGGTACTCCATTCCCTTCGTCGAGATGGTAAGCGTTCGGGCCATTGATATCATCGGCGCACCAGAATGTCCGTGCAGCAACGCGCGCGCCTTCGCCATCAAAGTGAGATCAGCGGCCTTCCCCTGGAGGGCGGCACGCTGCAGTGGCTGGTCGATCGTGAGCTCGGCGCCCAGCACGTGATGTCCTACCGCTTGAGCCTCGATCCCGACTCCGCCCTCAGCCATGTACACAACGGCGCCGAAGAGGTCCTTTACGTCCTGAAGGGGAGCGGGCAGGTCCGCGTAGAGGGGGTCACGCATCACGTCGCAGCAGGGCAGGCGGTCTTCATCCCCGAGGGTGCCGAGCACACCTACGTCAACACCGGGGCCGAGTCACTGACGCTGGTTGGCGCTATGGCGCCGCCGATCGATCTCGACGAGATCCACCCGGCCATCCCGCGCCTGGACCTGTCCGGGTTGACATCCGCAAGCCTGAGCGAGAGTGGCGTCGCGCCCAGGATCATGGATGAGCGGGAGGTCACGCC
>VBFR01000171.1:1978-8354 GCA_005889345.1 Chloroflexota bacterium | reverse complement strand
GACCGCGAGGTCGTTCGCGATCCAGGTCAGGGGAATCAGGGTCACCGCAAATGCCGGCGGCTAAAGGTAGCCGCTGCTCAACGACCAATCCCACGGGACGTGGTTGCGGACGAAGCCGGCATAAGGATCGCCCCCGCTCGTGATCTGCTGGGCGGCGAACAGGTAATCCTGGAAGTCATCGGCGCGCGGTGCCTGTGGGCCCAGCAGGGGCAGCAGGAAGCGCCAGGCGTAGAAGGCGAGCAAGATGCCGATCACGGCGCTCAGAGCAACCTGGCGCGGGTGGGGCCATCCCAGCAATCGACGCACGCGCGTATAACCCGCGGACACGGTCCGGTCACGCCTCCCGTTACACGGCCGTCACAAAATCCTGCAGAACCGGTCGCACCGTCCCCACTGCCACTCGCTTGTGGTTGCGCAGCGTCGGCCGGGCAAAACCGCTGAGCGCCTCACGCTCGCCCTGGTCGAGCCAGCCGAGTTGCTCGAGCGCCGCCATCACCGCGACCGCGGTCCACGTCCCATCACCGCTGTCGAGCTTCACCGCGAGAGCGCGTCCCGAGCGCCGGTCTCCGGTGCAATGTGCGCCGGCCGCGCCCCCCTTGGCGAGCAACCGTCCAGTCGTGACCTCCATGAGCCTGGTATCGAAGCGATCGGTGCCGCCGATGAGGTACGGCTGCTGGGTCATCGCGGCGACAACCGTTCTCGGCGTCTCATCCGTGGACGTGATAAGGGCGGCGAAGCTTCGCGCCATGTCGGCGAGCGGCACGGCGGCGTTTGGCGCGCTGCAACCGTCGATGCCGTAGTGGATCTCCGCCGGCGGGCAGCCGGTGGACGCCTCGATCACACTGCGGATGCGCTGCTGGACGGGGTGGGCGGACTCAAGGTACGAATCGAGGGGCGTGTCGAGCGCGCGCGCGGCAGCCAGCATGCCCGCGTGCTTGCCGGAACAGTTGTTGAAGACCGCCAGCGGCTCGTTCATCTGGTGCCGCGCCACCGTCGCCGCCGGCTCGTAGTAGGGCCAGTGCGCGCCGCATTGCAGGTCCGACTCCGTGATCCCGGCGCGACGTAGGAGGTCGCGCACGATCTCGACGTGGCGGGGCTCGCCGTTGTGCGAGGCCGCCATGATGGCAATGTGCTCGGCGCCCAGTTCATAGCGTGCGGCGATCCCTGCACTCAAGCTACCGATCGCCTGGAAGGGCTTGGCGCAGGATCGGAAGTACGTCACGTGCCTCGGGTCGCCGAGGCTCGCCCGCACCTGGCCGTCGGCATCGACGACGGCAACGTGGCCGAGGTGGATGGCCTCCTCGACCCCGCCACGTTCGACGCGGACGAGGGGGGCGGCCGGCGTGGGCATTCGGCTGAGTATAAAGAGGGCAGTTCAATTCGCTTTGGACGCTGAGTGAAGAGATGCAGCAATGCGCGACGAGATGCCCTATACTGCGCGAGTCATTCGGCCCGACAGGGCCCCTGCGTTCCGTGACCCCGGCATTCGGAATGGATTTGTTCACGTGCCAGCAACAATCACGACCCAGCCGACACGGACGGCGTTGCTGCCAGCGAAGGCACGCGTGGCCGCGGTAGTCCCGGCTGTCCCGCAGATCAGCCTGCAGGGCGTGCAGAAGACCTATCCCAACGGCACCGTCGCACTGCGCGACGTCACGCTCGAAATCCCCAAGCAGGACTTCGTCTTTCTTGTCGGTCCCAGCGGCGCCGGCAAATCGACGCTGGTGCGCCTTTTGATCCGCGAGGAGAAAGCAACCGCCGGCAGCATCCACATCGAAGGACAGGACCTGAGCCGGCTCAAGCGGCGCCACCTGCCCTACCTGCGCCGGAAGATCGGCATGGTCTTCCAGGATTTCAAGCTGCTGCCCAACCTGACCGTGTTTCAGAACGTAGCCTTCGCGCTGCGCGTCACCGAGGGCGCGCTGCGCCATCTCAAGCCGAAGGTCGAGGAAGTGCTCAGCATCGTGGGTCTGGAAGGCAAAGAAAGCAAATACCCCGACCAGCTTTCGGGCGGCGAGCAGCAGCGGGTGGCGATCGCCCGCGCCCTGGTCCACGACCCACGGATTTTTCTCGCGGATGAGCCCACGGGAAACCTCGACCCGGCGACCTCGTGGGAGATTATTCAGCTGCTGCTGCAGATCAACGCGCGCGGCACCACGGTGTTGATGGCGACCCACAACCGGGAGATCGTCGACGTCATGCGACGCCGGGTGGTGGCGATCGAAGGCGGTCAGATCGTCAGAGACGAGGATGCAGGAGGGTACCATGCACCGGCTCTGGAATCGCATTGATTTTGCCTTCAGCAGCGCGTGGCAGAACTTCTGGCGGAATGCCGCCGTCAGCATCGCCAGCGTGCTCATCGTCTGGGTGGTCTTGCTCGCCCTCGGCAGTCTGCTGCTCGTCCTGCACTCGCTCGACCAGATCGTGGCGTTGGAGAAAACCAAAGCGAGCGCCATCTCCGTCTACCTGGCCGATACCACCCCGCTCAGCAGCGCCATGGATTTCAAGCTGCACCTGGAGAGCGATCCGCGGGTGAGCAGCGTGACCTACGTGTCGAAGGACGAGGCAATGGCAAGATTTCGCCAGCTGCCGGCGTTGGACCCAAGCGTGATCGACACCCTGGGTACCAACCCTTTGCCGGCAAGTCTCGACGTGACGGTCAAGGATATTCGCGACCTCGGGGCGATCGACCAGGAAGTGCGGACCTCGCCCCTGGTCGATAAGTCGCCGGCCACGAATTACGAGCCCAACGTCATCGACAAGATCATCCTGCTCGCGCGGGTGGCGGGCATTGCCGGCCTGGTCCTCATCATCGGGTTGACGGGGCTATCGGTGTTCATCATCATGCTCACGATCCGAACCGCCATCTATCTCCGCCGTAAGGAGATCGAGGTGATGAAGTTGGTGGGCGCCACCGACTGGTTCGTGCGCTGGCCTTTCATCGTCGAGGGCCTGATCGTCGGAGTTGTCGGTGCGGTGGTGGCGGTGCTCATCGTTGGCTTCGGCTACCGGCCGGCAGTGATCAACCTGCAAAGCGTGCTGATCTTCGTGCCGCTGGCCTTCGACCCCTCCTACCTACGGGTGGTGCTGGCGGCGATGCTCGGCTTCGGCCTCTTACTGGGAAGCGTCGGGAGCTATCTGGGCGTAAGGCGGTTCCTCAAGCAGTGAGGCCGGCCCGCCGCCACGCGGCACTCGCCGTCGCGGTGCTGACCGTGATCCTTCTGAGCACGGTCTCGGACACGATCTACGACAAGCAGCAACAGCTGCAAGGCCTCAACGGGCAGATCGTCGCCACCCGGACACAGATCCGTCAGCTGCTCGACCAGGAGCGCGCCCTGCAGGCGCAGATCGCCGCCATGGACGCGCAGCTGGCGGCGGTTCAGGCCCAGATCGACCAGGAGACGGCGAAGCTCGTCCTCCTCGGGCAGCAGGTCGACCAGGCCAAGGAGGACCTGGCGATCAAGCAGGCGGAGCTCGCGAAACACATCGCGGATTTCGGCCACCGCATGCGCATCATGTACAAGAGCGGCCAGGTCAGTGGCCTCGAGCTGGTCTTCTCCGCGGCAAACTTTACCGACCTGATGAACCGCGTCTTCTTCTTCAACGACATCGTTCGCGAAGATCGTCGCCAGCTCGCCGAGCTGCAGAAGGAACGGGCCGCGATCGAGGCGATGAAGGCCGACCTCGAAGCCAAGCAGGCCGAACAGAAACAGGTCGTCAAGCAGATCTCGGATCAGAAGGCGCAGCTGCAGGTGGTGCGGGACCAGCGTTCCGCGCGCGTGCAACAGATCGCCGCGATCGAAGCGCAGTTCCAGCGTCAGCTCGCCGAGATGCAGGCGCAGCGAGCGGCGCTGCAGGCGCAGATTGCCAGCTTGATTCGAGAAAGCTTCCGCGCGCGCTCGTCCGGCAAATGGAAGTGGCCGCTCGATGGCGTCATCACCCAGGGATTCGGGTGCACGACCTATCCTTTCGAGCCCTACGATCCGACCTGCCCCAGCAAGCACTTCCATAGCGGCCTCGACATCGCCACCGACTACGGCACCGCGGTGCACGCCTCCGACGGCGGAATCGTGCACAACTTCACGATGGGCTGCACCTGGGGAGGTGGGCTCTGTGGCTACGGGCGCTACGTGGTCATCGTCCACGCCGGAGGCTTCACCTCGCTCTATGGGCACCTCTCCGGCTGGGCCGTCGGGGACGGCGTTCAGGTCGATAAGGACACCATCATCGGTTACGAGGGCAGCACCGGGAACTCTACGGGACCGCACCTCCACTTCGAGATCGACCTGGCCGGGATGCCCGTCGACCCGCTCGCCTACCTTCCGGCGTGATCGAATCCTCCGGTGAAACCCCGCACCCGAGCCCTCCGCCACAACGGCGGAGCGAATCAATAGGCGGTCGGAACGATAATCGACTGATGTCCCGAACCAAGAACATCGCGATCCTGCTGGTGGTGGCGATTGGCGCGTTCTACGGCGGCAGCCTCGCCGAGTTTCAGTTTGGTGCCTTCGCGCCCGATTGGACGAAGTCGCTGCTCCTCTATACCCCGCCGAAATCGAATGTCGACTACCGCACGCTCGACGACGTGTTCACGACCATCCAGCAGCACTATGTCAAGCCCGATGCCAGCGGCGTCAAGCTGACCGAGGGTGCCGCAGCCGGCATGGTCAACGCGCTCGGTGACCAGTTCTCCCGCTACCTGACGCCCGACGAGTATCGTGCCAACCAGAGCTTCCTCAGCGGCCAGTTCGCCGGGATCGGCGCCTCCGTCCAGCAGAAAACGGACCAGATCGTCCTCGTCAGCATCATGCCGGGAACACCGGCGGAGAAAGCCGGGCTGAAGGCGGGCGACGTCGTCAACGCAGTCGACGGGCAGAGCACCAAGGGCTGGACCGCCGACGATGCCGTGAATCACATTCGTGGCAAGGCGGGAACCACGGTCAAGCTCCAGGTGAGCCGGAACGGCCAGACGCTGAGCTTCGACATCACCCGCGAGAACATCAACGTGCCAAGCGTCGCCACCCATGTCTTCGACAACCGCGTCCTCTACGTGCGAATCTTCGAGTTCGGCGGCCGGACCGCGACCGAGTTCGACCAGGCGCTCCGGGACAACCTCAAGGGATCGGTCAACATGATCGTGCTCGATCTGCGGGATAACCCTGGCGGATACGTGGATGCCGCCAACGACGTCATCAGTGAGTTCGTCAGCGAGGGGACCAGCACCATCCTCGTGTCGCGCGGCGGCAAGGAGGAGCCGAAGAAGGTCACCGGCACCGGTCGCGCCTTCAGCAACCGCCTGGTCGTGCTCCTCAACGAGAACTCGGCGAGCGCCTCCGAGATCACCGCCGGCGCGATCAAAGACCATAGCCGGGCGCAGCTCGTGGGCGTCAAGTCCTTCGGCAAGGGTTCGGTGCAGGAGGATTTCCCCCTTCGCGATGGTGACCTCCACTTGACGATCGCCATCTGGCTGACACCCAATCACAAGTCGATCGACAAGACCGGCATCACGCCCGACAAGACCGTCACCCTGGCCAACGCGCAGGACGAATATGCGGTTGACCGGACCCCAAACGACTTCTCGAAGGACACGCAACTTACCGCGGCACTCGCGCTGCTGGAGGGTTAGGTGGGCGGCCGGGTGTCGCCTACAATCGTTTTGTATGCCGGATGAGGCGTTCGACGTAGCCGTCATCGGCGGCGGCTCCGCCGGATATGTCGGCGCAATCCGCGGAGCCCAATTGGGGCTCAAGGTCGCAGTCATCGAGAAGGAGAAGGTGGGCGGCACCTGCCTGCACCGCGGCTGCATCCCGACGAAGTCATTCCTCCACTCATCGGAGCTGGCGCACCAGATTCACAGCGCCGGTGCGCTCGGCCTGAAAACGGACGGGCTCCAGATCGACTGGCCGGCCGTGCTCAAACGCAAGGAAGCGGTCGTCAACCAGCTCTGGCGCGGTGTCGAGTTCCTGTTGAAGAAGAACAAGGTCACCGTCTTCAAGGGCGAGGGCATGATCGAGTCGGAGCACAAGGTCGTCGTCAAGGGCAGCGGTGAGGCGATCAACGCGCGCAACCTGGTCGTCGCGACCGGCTCGCGACCCAAGTCGTTGGCCGGCCTCACGATGGATGGTGACCGGGTCATCAACAGCGATCACGCCGTCAACCTCGAACAGATGCCCAGGTCGATCGTCATCGTCGGCGCGGGCGCGGTCGGGACCGAGTTCGCCTGTGTCTACAACGGCTACGGAGCCGACGTGACGCTGGTCGAGTTCTTGCCGACGCTGCTGCCGCTGGAGGACGCCGAAGTGGGCCAGCAGCTGGCGAAGGTCCTCGGCAAACGCGGCATCAAGGTGCTGACCGGCGCCCAGGTGCAGCCCGACAC
>VBFR01000171.1:0-1970 GCA_005889345.1 Chloroflexota bacterium | reverse complement strand
GATCGAGGGTGAGCGCCTGCTCGTGGCGGTCGGTCGCGAGGGAATCACCGACGGCTTCGGGCTCGAGAAGCTGGACATCCAGCTGGAGAAGGGCTACATCAAGACCGACGAGCACTACCGCACCGGTCATCCCAACGTCTATGCCGCGGGCGACGTGATCGGCAACTTCCTGCTGGCGCACGTCGCCTATTACGAGGGCGAGCACATCATGGAACACATCGCCGGCAAGAACCCCAAGGCCCTCGATTACAACCGGGTGCCGCGTGCGACCTATAGCTACCCGCAGGTGGCGAGCCTGGGTTTGTCGGAGAAGCAGGCGCGCGACCAGGGCCTCAAGGTCAAAGTCGGGAAATTCCCGCTGGCAGGGAACGCGAAGTCGGTCATCCTCGGGGAGACGGAGGGCTTCGTCAAGATCATCAGCGATGAGGAGTCCGGCGACCTGCTGGGGGTGTTCATCCTCGGACCCAACGCCACCGAGCTGATCGCAGAGACCGCGCTGGCCAAGCTGCTCGAATCGACGCCCTGGGAGATCGGCGCGAGCATCGCGCCCCACCCGACCGTCTCCGAATCCGTTAAGGAGGCCGCGCTGGCCGTCGACGGCGTCGCGATCCACATCTAAAGGATGGCCCTGAAGACCACGGAGGTCGAGGCGAAAGGCGGCCGCAGCCGGCACCGCTCGCTGGGATTGAGCGACGAGCAGGCGCTCCGGATTTACGAGGTCATGCGCCTGGCACGTGCCGTCGACGAGCGGATGTGGTTGATCAACCGCCAGGGACGCGCCCCCTTCGTCATCTCGTGCCAGGGCCAGGAAGGCGCTCAGGTCGGCATCGCCGCCGCCCTCCGTCCGGGCTCCGACTGGGTCGCGCCCTACTACCGCGATGCCGGCGTCATCCTCTGGTTCGGAATGACGGCGCGGGACCAGATGCTGTCCTTCTTTGCGCGGCGCGAGGATCCCAACAGCGGTGGCCGGCAGATGCCCGGCCACTTCGGCAGCAGGCGGCTGCACATCGTGACAGGTGGCAGCCCGGTCGCCACGCAACTGCTGCACGCGGCGGGGGTCGCGCTGGCGTCCAAGCAACGGAAGGAGGATGCGGTCACGGCCGCCTTCTTCGGCGAGGGTGCGGCCAGCCAGGGCGACACCCACGAGGCGATGAACTTTGCCGGCATCCACAAGCTGGCGGTGGTCTTCGTCTGCGAAAACAACGGCTACGCCATCTCGGTGCCGCAGTCGCACCAGATGGCCATCCAGAACGTCGCCGATCGCGCCGCGGGCTATGGCTTCCCCGGCGTAGTCGTCGACGGCAACGACGTCCTCGCCTGCTACGAGGTGGCGCGACAGGCCGTCGAGCGCGCCCGCCGGGGTGAGGGACCGACCCTGATCGAGGCGAAGACCTACCGCTTTACCGCGCACTCCAGCGACGACGACGACAAGCGATACCGGCAGGCGGAAGAGGTGGCGATCTGGCGGCAGAAAGATCCCATCCAGCGCTACGCCACCTACCTGCGCGAGGCCGGGATTCTGCAGGACCGCGTTGAGGAAGAAATCACCGAACGGGTCACGCAGCAGGTCGACGACGCCACCGACTACGCGGAGCAGGCGCCCGATCCGACGCCCGATGACCTGACGACCTTCGTCTTCAAGCAGGAGCTGAAGCCCTGATGGCGGTCAAGACCGTGATCGAGGCGATCCGCGACGGCATGGACGAGGAGATGGCGCGCGATGAGACCGTCTTTCTGATCGGAGAAGACGTCGGCAATCGCGGCGGCGTCTTTCTGGCCAGTGACGGCCTCTTCAAGAAATACGGCGAGCTTCGGGTAATCGACTCGCCGCTTGCCGAGTCCTGCATCGTCGGCGTCGCGATCGGCGCGGCCGTCAACGGCATGCGCCCCATCGCCGAGATCCAGTTCGCAGACTTCATCGCGCCCGCGATGAACCAGATCATCGAAGAGGCGGCGCGCTTCTCCTATCG
>VBFR01000219.1 GCA_005889345.1 Chloroflexota bacterium | reverse complement strand
CGACGCCATACGGTAGCCGTGCGCAGCAACGACCTGGGAGTGACCGGCTAGCGTGCCCCTGCGATCCGCAAGTCCAGGTTGGGCTTGAGATCCGGGAATGCGACTGTTGTTACGGTAGGAGGATGAGCATGAGGTACGTCTCACTCGACAACCTTGAGGTATCTCGGATCGGACTCGGGGCCATGGGAATGTCCGCTTATTACACCGGTGCAGGATCCGACGAAAGTCCATCGGCCTCTCAGAAGCTGCCCCCGAGACGATTCGTCGCGCGCACGCGGTCCACCCGGTGACCGCCCTGCAAACCGAGTACTCCTTATGGACGTGTGACCCGGAGGCCGAGATTCTGCCGGCATATGGGCATCGTGCGCGCCGTTCAAATGGTCGCCAAGGAGGTCGCCACAACGCCCGCTCAGGTGGCGCGCCTGAGCGCGCTCCGAGCTCCCGTGGGCGACCGCTACGCGGGCATGTCCGGGATCAACCGCTAGGCCTCCGTGAGGGATAGCTGACGATGGAACCGATTGTTCTTTTCGGGATTCAGTTCACGTTGAGTTTGGTGGCCTATTTGCTGATCGCCTTCTGGTATGTCGTGCCGCGGTTATCCCTTCTGCCTCGGGAGGTCGCCCTCGTGCCGCTGCTCTGGGTGCACGCCTTTCGCGTTGTTGGCGGGACCATCCTGGCTCCGGGCGCGGTCGGCCCCGGCGTCCCGATGGAATTTCGGACGATGATCGGGTACGGGGACCTGATCACCGCGGTCCTCGCCCTGGTGGCGCTAACCGCGCTTCGCGTCCGTTTCCAGGGTGCCATCGCATTGGTGTGGTTGTGCGTCATCGTTGGCATGGTCGACACGGTAAACGCGATCATCCAATCGATGCGTTTCAACGTGTTCACGTACGCGCTCGGCGTCAACTGGGTGATCGTGACCATCTACGTACCGGCATTGCTGGTGAGCAGTCTTCTGATCTTCATGCAGCTGCTCGGGAACAAGAGGTCAATTATCACGGCATAGGCGTTCTCGATCCTCCTCAGCGGGCCAGCAGTTGTTTGGCGAGAGCCGCCGTTTTGCCGCTCCCCTCGATTCCCGTGAGGTAAGCCTTTGCCGTGGGCCGTTTGACGCCGTGGCCTCGCGCAGCCGAGAGCTCATTGAGAAGCGCGAGGGGGGCATGAAGGTCCGAGGGAGGCGGGCCGTACAAGCCTGAAAGGGCGATCTCGATTAGGTCCGATACCGATTCGGCATGGGTCTGGGATATGCGGCTGGCATCACCGAGTGAGGTGGCGAGTCGAGACCCTTTGAGCAGCTTGCTGTTGTACAGGCCGCCGATGGTTTTGCCGGCCTTTTCGACGTCGAGTCTTCCTTCCGCCACCGCGGCGATCGTGACGTCCGTCGCCAGTCCTCGCTCTCCGGACTCCTTGGCGCCGAGTCCAAGCGATAGCAGCAGCGTGGCCATCTCACCGAGTGGTTCGTTGGGGATGAGCATCGGCTCGAGAAAGCAGCGCAGCTCCCAGCGAGCTGCCCACCAGTCGATGTTCCCCCCGAGCTCGAGGGCCCCTTTTGCGTAGTAGGGCTCACGATTCGACGGCCACACTGTACCGACCCAGCGAATCGCTTCGGCAAGCCCGGTGGATCCGCTGGCCGCCACTCCACCGTAATCGGGCCCGGCCGGATCTACTGCTGCGTAAAAGAGGGCGGGTACGTCGGTCAACTCCGGCTCGACTTTCATGGCTGGCTCCACGCGGAGCTGGAACGAGATGTGTTTCTCGCCGGTGGCGCCGTAGACAAACCGGTATCGTTCGCCTTCGTCCGATCCGTCGGCACGAAGCCGGGCCTGGATGGCGTCGAAGGGATCAGGCCGGCGCCCCGCATTCGCCAACCGCCGTTGGCGCGCCTCGAATTCGTCAACCTCAAGCGCGCCACCGCGTCCCGTTGGCAATGACAGGAGAGGAGCTGCTTCCCCACGAGCAGCCCGAGCCGCGACCTCGCGAACACGACCCGAGAGGAAGGCGAGCACGCTCTTCTGATGAGGATCCGGCCGGGCCGACCGGCCCGTCAGCCACCTCGGCAGAGGGTGGGGCGTCTCCGCGGCTGCGGGCGGCGTCCCGGTTGCCCAGGCGATGATGAGGCCCGCGATATCGCTTCGCGGTGAATGTCCATCGAACCGGGCCGGTGCCCGGTCCCCCAGCAGCTTGCCGGCTCTTTTCACGATCGGCTCGAGGCGCCGGACGACATCCGGCGTCCGTTCGCAAAGTCTCGAGACGCCGTCGAGCGCCCTCTCGATATCGTGTGGGTCCTGGATCTCCTCCAGCAGTGCGGCGAGCAGCTCGACGAGGTCGGCGATGCCATCAATTGGCCCCGGAACGCTCGTACTGGACTCCCTCCGCGGTGGGGGAGCGGCGCGCTCCTCGGCCCGGACCTGAGACGTTCGCGCGACCATCGCATCGAGGCTCAGCAAGGTTGCGACACGAGCCGCGAGCGAGGGTGCGACACTGGCGCGAGCCCGCTCAAGGCGCTCACGCACCGACGGCTGGGAAGCGTGCTTCTCAACAAGACCAAGTAGCGCGGACTGAATGTCCGCGGAGCGGTGCGGCAAGTGCTCCGCCGCCAGCTCGGCGCTTCGGACCGACGATGGAAGGAGCCTGACCGCATCTCTCACGACACCCGTCGCCGATGACGCGAGCGCCGGAGCGAGCTGGCCGACGTCCTCAAGCGACAGTGGGCCGGCCTGGCGGAGCGCTTTCACGGCGAACGAGGCGGTGGCCGGAACAGCACTCGCCACCAGGCCAAGGTACCGTTCCTTTCTGGCCAGGCGTTCCGCCTGCGTGGGTTGGAGCGACTCGTGGAATCGGGAGAACCAGCCGGCGCGGAAGGGTGCGAAGTCTCGCTGCAGGGCCGCCAGGCTGGCATCGAGCAACCGGTCGCGTGACAGGAGACCCTCGCCGCTGAGCTGAAGCAGCGCCCAGGACCAGCTGTTGCGATCAGCAGAATACTTGTCGTGAGCAGCGAGGCTGGTATCGCCGCCACCCTCGACTTCGAAGAGTCGCCACACTTCATCCTCGAGCAATCCGCGATCGGCTTTCAGCGCCTGGTAGAGCTCGCGATCACGGCGCTGCAGTCCGTAGATCATGCTGAGCGGATACCACGATGTCGCTGGACGGGGTAGCAGGCCCTCGGTGATCAGCCGCTTGACGAGCAGGAATGGCGTGTGCCAACTGGTCGTCTCGTTCTCGAGGACGAAGGCGGCCCACTCAGCAAGCCAATCCGGTCGCCGATCGGCCATGACGCGGAGGGCAACGTCCTCATCGGGGGTCGACCAGTTGCCAAGCTTGCGCAGCTCGGACAGGGAGGCAGTCCCGACCACCATGGCCCGCGCGGCACGCAGCAGCGTTTGGGAATCGAGCCGGTACGGCCACGGTTTGGTCGCCCTACTGATCGCGTTTGCCTTCAGCTCCTTCAGCCATTGAGCAGCCTGCGGCGCAAGTCTGCGGCGCTCCGATTCGGCGAGTGGCGCCAGGCCGGTGATAACGCCCTCGGCGTCGCCGTCCTGCAGGGCGCTTTCGAAGTTGACCGTCAAGCGCGGGTCAATTCGGCTGCGAGGACGTGTTTGCACGGCCCGCGCCGGCCGGCGTAACGGGCAAACCATGGACACGTGCAGTGGGGGCCATCCTCGGCCCATCGCACGCGGTGCTCGACCTCGGAGCTCCTTACGACGGCCTCGCCGTTCGCCAAAAATCGCACTGCGCGATCGGCAACCAGTCGGCGCGCGGCGCGAAGTCTCGGCTGCTCGGCCTCCACTTTGGCGAGATCGAAGGGCAGTTCACGCGCAAAGAAACGCTGTTCGTGAAGGTCGTACCCCAGCCGGCCGACGGCGCTCTGTTTCGCCCCGTCACCATGGGTGGCAAGCTGACCAAGGACCTCGCCTTCGCCTGAGAAGCCCCGCGCCCGGTCGGGACTGAGCACCGCATGAACCCGCATCCCTGGTAGATCGAGCACCCAGGCTGTGGCCGGGTCACCGGAGGTAGCGCGATAGATGCGCAGACGAGTGGCCATCGAGGCGAGGTCGCGGAGGACTCGGAGCCTCTCGATACCCCCGACCTCGGTCCCTTCGGGCGATCGGCTGATGCGCAGGCCGTCAGCAATCCGTTGCAGATAGATGCTGCCGCGGCTGGGTACGGTCGGGAGTGAACGCAGGAAGCTGACAGCCTCACCGCGATCCAGCTCCATATCCAATTCCATCCGGCTTTGGGCGACCTGGACTTCAGCCAATCCCTTGATCCAGCGGACGGGGAGCCGGACGCGGCGCTCGACGGCTTCACCGCCGCTCGTGGCGATTGCGATATCGTCCGGGCCCATGCTCAAGAAAATGCGCCCGTCGTCCTTGACTAGCGCCAGAAGCTCGCGGATATGCGGACCGAAGTCGACGTTGGTCGTACCCACGGCGAAAAACGCCCCATCCAAGGCGCTTGGCCCGAGGTCGAGGCGTGCATACACGCCGTTGCAGGGAGAGAAAACCTCGAACCGAACATTTTCTCCGTCGGCCGTGGCGATAGGATCCGCCGCGGCGACGATCCGCGCAACCATGGCGGGCGGCGTGTAGAAGCGCGTCCTCGCAATCCGGCCGAGTGTGAGAAGCGAGGCCGCGCCAGGCCGTCCATGGCTGATCCAGCCCTCGAAGAGTCGCGGGTGTGAAGCGATACCACCCGACGTTTGCAGAAGGAGCCGAGCCCGGCCCTCGGCTACGGTGAACTGGCTGTCGGCAACGTAGTTATATACCTGCTCAATCGCAGTTGTGGCCATGGATCCTCTGGCGCCCACACAGTTGCGGGGGACGACGTTCAGTGCAGCGACAAATCACTTTGCAACGATACCCCCGGCCATCTCATGGCCGCTGTGGGACACTCTGTCAGGTGCTACTCGACAAGAAGGTTGCAGTTGTCTACGGCGGCGGTCCGATTAGTGGAGCCGTGGCCGGCGCCTTTGCCCGCGAGGGCGCGAGGGTCTTCCTCGCCGGCCGCTCCGCAGCAAAGCTCGAGTCGATTGCCGGCGAGATCAGGTCGCGCGGCGGGGTAGCCGACACCACCGTAGTCGATGCGCTTGACGAACGAGCAGTCGACAAGTTTGTTGACGCAGTCGTGGACCGGGCCGGTGCGATCGACATCTCGTTCAATCTGATCTCGGTGGGTGACGTCCAACGGCCGCTAACCGAGATCTCTGTCGGGGACTTCCTGCAGCCGATCGTGACCGCCTTGCGGAGTCATTTCCTGACAACCCGGGCAGCGGCGCGGCACATGGTCGCGCGTGGGTCGGGCGTCATCCTCGCGTTCGGCGGTGGGGGACCGCAAACCCAGCCGGGGCTGGGCGGCTTCAAGATCGCCCTGGATGCGCTCGAGGGGCTTCGCCGCCAGTGGGCCCACGAGCTCGGGCCGCACGGGATCCGCGTCATTACCATCAAAACCGGTGGGATCGCGGAGACGCTTCCCGATGGCGTTCCAGGCCGCGAGGAGATCATCGCTGGCCTTCAACAGGCTGCGTTGCTTCCCTGGACCGCAACCCTCAATGACGTTGGAACCGTCGCGGCGTTCGTGGCCTCAGACCAGGCTCGCACCATAACCGCGGCCGACGTCAATATCTCTGCCGGCGCGATCGTGGACTAATCGAGCTAGGCGTCCGGCAGCGGAATCGACTCGAAGACAGCGAACTTCCAGGCGCCCTTATCGCGGCGGAATACAACAGTGGTTGGTGCGGACACGTGGTGCTTCGTCCCCTCGTAGGTGTAGTCCTGCTCGAGCCAGCAGGTGAGGACGCCCGCATCGCCCCAGACCACTTCACGGACGTTACTGATTGTCGAGTGGACACCTTGGATCTGCTTGACGAGGTTGCGAAGGTAATCGCCGGCCTCGCGAACGCCGCGCAGCCAACGACGAGAGATTTCGTCGACCGCCTGAACGTCGTCGGCCGAATTTTGGATGAAGGCCTCGACGTCGTTCCGGTCGAGTGCACCGAACATCTTCCGGGTCAAAGTCTCAAGTTCACCTGGCATCCTGATCCCTCCTCGAGAATCTGTTTGGGCGAGTCTACGCCGGCTCCACTCCCCCAAAAGTAGCGCCGTCGTTTCCGGCCTCCTGGGGACGCCTGGACGCCGCATGAGACGACAGACTGGATTCATGTCCAAGCAGTCTCATGAGCACCCTACGAACCCTCTTTCTGTTTTTCCACGTCGCCGGCGGCGTGCTCGGCCTGGCTGTTGGGCTGTTTGCGCTGCGTCCACCCGCCACGCCGCAGTTTCGGCTTGGGCTCCGCCGACTCTACACAGCGGCCCTCGTTGACCTGGCGATCTTTCTCGCGGCCATCGTTGCCGTCGACTGGTCTGGCCTTGCCGCCACGCCGCGCATCGTGTTTTCGGTGCTCATCGGCCTGGCCGCCACTATCCTGCTTCGCTTGTTGCTCGCGTTTCGGTTGGCGGCGACGCAGCCGGCTGGCTGGCAAATCCCGTACATGAACCACATCTACTTCACCTACATCTCTCTGTGGGAGGGGTTCTTCATCGTCGGATTGATCGATCTGGGTGCGCCCGGATGGGTCGTCGGAGCAGTCGCCATAGGTGTCCTGATGGTCGGTGGGGCAATGCTCAAAAGGTACAAGCGCGGGCTGCATGCCGGGGTGACGGCTGGCGAATCCCGCCCCTTTTCACAGTCCGTATAGCGCTGATCCAGTCGGCCACCCGCCAGCCTGGCTGGCTTGAGCTTGCTTGCGCCAACCCCCTTGACAAGCCGATGCCGCAGCGTGTATTCTACCAACTAGCTAATTAGCTAGGCGGAAGAATACAGTGGCAACAGATCAGCTCAGCATTACGTTCGCAGCGCTGGCCGACCCCACTCGGCGGGCGATTCTGTCCCGTCTTTCGACAGGCGAGGCGTCGGTTACCGAGCTGGCGAAACCGTTCAACCTGAGCCTTCCCGGCATCTCCAAGCACCTGAAAGTGCTGCAGCGGGCGGGGCTGGTCAGGCAGAGCCGAAAGGCGCAGTGGCGGCCGTGCCGCCTGGATGGCGCGCGGTTGAAAGAGGCGGCCGATTGGGTGGGGGAGTACCGGCAGTTTTGGGACGAAAGTTTCGAGCGACTCGACGAATACCTGGCGGCCGTACAAAAGGAGGAAACGTATGACAGCGAAGGCAGAGACCACGACGGCAAGGACTGATTACGTCATCGAACCCGGAAAGCAGGAGCTCACGATCACCCGCGTCTTCGATGCGCCGCGCGAGCTGGTGTTCAAGGCGTTCACGGACCCGAAACTGGTTCCGCAGTGGTTTGGTCCGCGACAGTACACGACGACCGTCGACAAGATGGAGGCACGGCCGGGTGGGTTGTGGCGGTTCGTCCAACGCAACGAGAAGGGAGACGAGTTCGCGTTCCACGGCGTTCACCACGACGTCGTCGCTCCGGAGCGGATCATCGCGACCTTCGAGTTCGAGGGTGTGCCTGGCCACGTGCTACTGCAAACGGTGAACTTCGAACCGGTGGGGCAGAAGACCAGGCTCGTCGAGCAGTTGGTCTTTCAGTCGGTCGCCGATCGCGATGGCATGGTGGCGTCCGGAATGCAGGAAGGTTCCGATGATTCGATGGATCGCATGGCCGAAATCCTGGAGACGTTGAAGGCGCAGCGCGCCTGACAGTCGCCGCTAACATCGTCCGCTGAACCGGGCCGAGAGGTTGGGCCTCTCGGCCCCAGTCAGTTCAGGTCATCGTCCGCATGGCGAGGCAGGACCGGCTGGCGCGGCTCGTCAGGATCAGCCGCGTGGCGCTGGCCAGTATGGCTGCCGCGAGCGCGACCTGGTGGACCGGCCCTGGTAAGCTCGCCAACGGCGCGGACAGCGTCGACAGCATGGCCAGGTCGGCGACGACGGCGACACCGCCCATCGCCGCGGCACCAAGGAGCGCCATTTGGGGCTCGATATGAGGCCAGAGCGGAGCGTGCCCCGCCGCGATGATTGCCCAGATGCCGCAGCCGATTGTCGCGGCAATCAGAAGTACGGCGGCAGCGTGGGACAGGCTGCTGTCGAAGACGCCGCTTTCGGGTCCGAGGCTTCGCGACCTCGCCGCCCAGATCCAGAGGGCTACGACAATCGGACCGGTCACGAACAAGCCGAACACCACGCGTCGTGCCCGCGCCGCGGCCATCTCCGGCCAAAAGGCCGCCGCGATCGTCGGAGCGTCTCCAAACTGGCGGACTGCGAGCTGCACCGCCTCTCCGTGGCCGAGTCCACGGCGCTGGTTCGCGTCCGCCACCTCGAGGAGGCCGTCGCGGAGCTCCGTCAGGATCTCTTCGCGAGGCCTGGCCGGCCCGGGCAGGCGCGCGCCTATCGCGTCTAACAAGCCCTCGATCGGGTCGCTTCTCGCCGCCGCGGTCACGGCGTCGCCCCGGCCGGGGCCCCGCTGAGCAGGTTCGAGACCGCCCTCGAGAACAGTTTCCACGACTGGCGCTCCTCACGAAGCCGGCGTCGGCCGCGGTCCGTCAACTCGTAGGTGCGGCGCCGGCGGCCCGACACGGTCGACCACTTGCTTCGCACCAACCCCGCGCGCTCGAGCCGGTGCAGGGCCGGATATACCGTCCCGGTCGGGAGATCAAAACTGGCGTGGCTGCCGGCGCGGACCGCTTCCATGATCGCGTAACCGTGCAGGGGTTGAGGCTCGAGCGAGGCGAGCAGGATCGAGTCGAGATGACCCTTGACCGCCTCAGCGTGCATAGCTAGCCATTCTACATGTTAGGATAGGTAGCCACCCTACCTGTAGCCGGAAGACGCACCTACAGGAGGTCGGAGCTTCTGATGTTTGAGACCATCGCGCGCCTTTCGATCAAGTTCCGCTGGCTGGTCCTGGCAGCCTGGCTGGTCGTGCCGCTGCTCGCCACCCGAAGCCTCCCGTCGCTATCGAGCGTGACCCAAACGAATAACGCCCAGTTCCTTTCGGCGAGCAGTCCGAGCCAGCGCGCGGCCGCGCTGGCCGCGCCATTCCAGGGTAAGGATGTCGGCGCCACCGCGATCATCGTTGCCTCCCGATCCGACGGTCCGCTGACGCCTGCCGACGATGCCGCGATCGGCCAGATCGAGCGCACGGTCGCCACCGTGCCGGCTGTCACCTTTGTGCGCGAGCAGGGCACGTCGCAGGATGGCCAGGCCCGCAAGGTCCTGGTCGCCACCACGATCTCGACCCTCAACGAGGTGAAGACCGCTGAGATCGTCAACACCATCCGCAACGACTTTGCCGCCGCACAGGCCCCACAAGGTCTCAGCTTCCACCTGACCGGGGCGATGGGGCAGAGCACGGACGCGCACGCCGCCTCGACGAGCAGCAGCAGCAACCTCCAACGACTCGTGCTGCTCTTCGTGATCGTGCTGTTGTTCATCGTGTTCCGCTCCGTGTTGGCGCCGCTGGTTACCCTGCTGCCGGCGGTCGCGTCGCTGGTGCTGGCCGGACCACTGATCGCACAGGCATCGATGGCCGGCCTATCGGTCTCTCCTGTCACGCAGCAACTGCTGGCGGTGCTGCTGGTCGGTGCCGGTACGGACTACGGACTGTTCCTGGTGTTTCGCACTCGTGAAGAGCTCCGTCAGGGGGCCGCCCCCAGGGAGGCGGTCGTCAGGGCGATGAGCAGGGTTGGTCAATCCATCACCTTCTCAGCGGCCACCGTGATCGCCGCGCTGCTCTGCCTTCTGCTTGCGACCTTCGGTCTTTATCGGGGCATCGGCCCGTCGCTGGCCATTGGCCTGGTGATCATGCTGCTGGCGGCGCTCACGCTGCTGCCGGCGCTGCTAGTTATCTTCGGCCGTGCCGTGTTCTGGCCATCGCATCCCGCCCCAGGACAGCGGGCGACTGGATTGTGGGGACGCATTGCGGGTCGCGTCGTGCGGCACCCCGTCCCGACGCTGTTACTGGGCGTTGTCTTGTTCGGCGCGCTCGCGGCCGGCCTGATTGGCTATCGGATCAGCGGCATCGCCGGCAGCGCCTCTACACCCGGGACCGACTCGGCGGCGGGCACGGACGTCATCGCCGCGCACTTTCCCGCGGCTAGCAACAATCCCGACAGCCTCATCCTGCGCTTCACGACGCCGATCTGGGACCACGCCGCCGACCTCGTCCGTGCCCAAGAGCGGCTGGCTGCGTCGCCCGAACTGCACGCCCTGACCGGTCCGTTGGACCCCAATGGCACGACGCTGAGCGCTGACCAACTGGCTCAGCTACACGCCAGCCTGGGCCCACCCGCAGCCCTCCCCGCCACGACCCCCGCCGGATCGACCGTGCCCCCTCGCCTCTACGACGCGTACCGGGCGACCGCGCAATTCATCAGCGGTGACGGCGGCACCGTTCAGTTCTACGCGCTGGCGAGTGCCGGACCCGCCGGCAGCAGCGCGGCACTCGACTCCATCCCGGCGATGCGCGCGGCGCTGGCGAGCGCGGCGCGTGACGCGGGCGCCCAGGATTCCGGCATCGCCGGCCAGGACGCCGTGACCTACGACATCGGGCACACCGCGACCAGTGACCTGCAAGGCATCGTTCCCGTCGTGCTCGCCATCATCGCCCTCCTGCTCGCCCTGCTGCTACGGAGCCTGGTCGCCCCCTGGTACCTGATCGTCACGGTCGGGCTGTCGTACCTCGCCGCGCTCGGCTTCGCGATGATCGTCTTCGTTCACCTTGGCGGGGATTCCGGCCTGAACTTCGTGATCCCCTTCTTGCTGTTCATCTTCGCCATGGCGTTGGGCGAGGACTACAACATCCTGCTTATGAGCCGCATCCGGGAGGAAGCCCACAGCCACAGCTCCCTTCGGGATGCGGTTATCCGGGCGATCGAGCGGACTGGCGGCACGATCACCTCCGCCGGCCTGATCCTCGCCGGCACCTTCACCGTCCTCGGACTTGTCAGTAACAACCCTCAGGCCCGCCAACTCGGGTTCACCATCGCGTTCGCGGTCTTCCTTGACACGTTCTTCGTGCGCACTTTGTTGGTGCCCTCCATCGCTGTGCTGCTCGGCCGCTGGAACTGGTGGCCCTCCGCACTGTCACGATCCCCGGCAGATCGCACGTGAAGTTCATCGCGGTGTTCGTGGGCGTCGTGCTCCTCGGCCTGGCAGGCCTGTGGGTTGGCAGCCGGTTCGTGGACCGCGGACGACACGACCTTGGCGTGGAGGCCAACGCCCGCCTCATTAGTTACGCGTCCGTGGCCTTGCTGATTCCGCTTGCCGCAGAGGTCATCACTGGCATCCGGCCGGGTCTGCTCGCCCACGCGCTCATCGGGTTCTTGCTCGTGCCGCTCGTACTGCTCAAGTTGGGCAGCGTCGGGTACCGTTTCGCACGCTACTACGCCGGCGATCCGCGCTACCGCGCGGCCGGCCCGCCTGAGCTCGTGATGCGCCTGATCGCCCCTGCGCTGGTTGTCCTCACTGTCGCGCTCTTCGCCACCGGCATCGAGCTCTGGCTGGTTGGCTTCCGCTTTGGCGACCAGTGGCTGACCTGGCACAAAGCGGTCTTCGTGCTCTGGTTCTTAGCCGCCATGTTTCATGGGCTGGCCTACGCGCGGCGGACTCCCGAGCTCGTGCTTGCGGATTCTCACGACCGGCTGCGGGGCGTCCGTGCCCGCAGGTCGGCGGTCATCGGCAGCCTGGTCCTTGGCGCCGCTCTCGTGGTTGCGATGCTGCCCTTCCCATCGCCCTTCGCGCTGGCGGCCGGCGCCGGCTAACACAGCCCGGGCGTATTTCAGCAGGGAAGCAGACCAAAGGCTTGCTTCGCCCTGAGAATCCGCATCGCCGCGTCGTCGACGCGTTGTCGAAAGGTCGGGTCGGTAGCGGCTCGTGACCGGATCGCCAGCACCATGGCGTGGGCCGGCGCTGAGGTCTTCGAGATGATCATGTCGCCGCCCGCCGAGAGAAAGTCGATCGCTCGCGTACCCGGCGGAATGCTCGCAACCGCCACGGTATCGCCGAGGTCGTCGGAGATGACAACGCCGTTGAAACCCATCGTGCCACGCAACATTTGCCCGATGACCACCGGCGAGAAGGCCGCCAGGTGATTGGCATCGATCTTCGTGTAGAGGGCTAACGCCACCATGACGAAGTCGGCATTCCCACCGATGCCCATCGTGAAGGACTGCAAGTAGGGATCGTTCGCAGTGGTGGTCGTATCGGTCGCCGTGGTGAAGTCGGTGTTACCGGTTACCCGGCCAAGTCCGGGGAAATGTTTGAGGCTGACGGCGATACTGGACTGATGCATCCCGGCGAGGACGGCGACGCCATGGGTTCCGACGGTTACTGGATCGTGGCCATACTCGCGCTGGAGCGAGCCGATCGGCTGGTTCTGCGCATCCGTTCCGGGCGGGACGACGTCCATAACCGGGGCATAATTGAAGTTGATGCCGGCCGCGCGAAGTTCTTGCGCCCATGCGGCGGCGCGACTCTGTAATAGGCCGGCGCTCCAGGTGCCTTGCACGACCGCTGCAGGGATCTGAGAAAAGCCAGGACCCTGCATCGCCTGGATGACGCCACCCTCCTGGTTGGCCGCGATGAAAAAGCCGATGTTGCCGGTCGCCGCACTAGAAGCCTGCGCCTGAACTGCCGCCGTGACGGCGTGGATGCCGTTGACCCCGGCGGTGCTGGTGGCCACAAACCAGACTGAGCCGATGTGATCCGATTGGATCATGTTGATTTCGGTGGGGCCGAGGCGGTCGCCAGCGAGGCCGAGCTCGACGAGTTGACCGATCTCCTGATCGAGCGTCAGTGTCTGGAAGATTCGGTCGGCGCACGCAACCACCGGTGTCGCGGTTGGAGTCGGTGTTGGTGTGGTCGTCGGGGTTGCCGAGGGCCTCTGGGAGGGAGCCGCTGACGGCCCACAGGCCGACGCCCCCACCACGATGAGCACCAGAGTCGCCGCCAGCCGCGCGCGAAGCATCGGCGATAGAACGCCAGAGTTGCCGATTGGGTTATTGCGGGTCACGCGTGTCGCGCGTTCAGTATGGGTGAAAAGCGACAGGCCCCCTAGTGTGGGGGCCTGGGGGAAAGGGAGGGAACGCGAGTGGCTGATGGCGGGATCACCGATGCCCGCGAGCCGGCGCTAAAACCGGCGCGCAGCCCGCTGCACGACGTAGGTGACGACCGACAAGTACTCCGCCGAGTCCGCAAAGCCGACCCAGCGCGTCTCGTCCGGCGTGCGACCGAACATGGCGAGCAACTCACTGACCGTCAGCGTCTCGGAATTCATGACGAGATCATCCCGCATCGCAGCCTCGCGATCGTCCCCAAAGAGGTGTTGGCGGCTACCTACTTTTGGGGGAGCTGATCGATTCGCCTGTGTTGGATCGGCTGGCGGGGACGACCGCCCGGACGTTGGTCCCGGCCTGAGGTCGACTCTCGATTTCCAGGCTGCCGCCGAGCTCCGCAGCGCGTTCGCGCATGGTGTTCAAACCGAAATGGCCCGGGTGTTCGCTCTGGGGATCGAAGCCGACCCCGTTATCGCGGACTTCCAGCCTGATCTCGGCGTCATCCTGACTCAATTCCACCCAAACGCGCGTGGCGCGCGCGTGGCGGCCGGCATTGTGCAATGCCTCCTGGGCAATCCGGTAGAGGGCCTGCTTGCTCTCCCAGCTCATGGTGGGTTCGCCCGCGATCGCTTCCTCGACCGTGATGCCATACCGTGAGCGCAGCACGGCCGTGTGATGCTTCAACGCGCCCGTCAGGCCCTCGCGTTCCAGGGCCTCGGGACGCAGCTCGAAGATCAGCGCCCGCATTTCTGCAAGGGCCGCCTCCGACAGGCGAAGGATGTAGTCGAGCGGCTCGCGAAGCTGCGAGGGATCCTTCGCCAGCATTTCTTGCGCGGACCGCGCCCCCAGGGCGATGCCGTACACGGCCTGCGAGACAGAATCGTGCAGATCGCGCGCCAGTCGCTGGCGCTCCTCCAGCGCAACCTTGTCCCTCGATGCGCTGAGCAGGCGCGCATAGTCGACCGCCGAAGCGGCCTGATCGGCCATCGCTCGCAGGAACGACATGTCGATTTCGGGCGGATGCTGGCCCGATGGATAGTAGGCATTGAGGGCGCCGATCGCCGTGTCGTGGTGCATGAGCGGCAGTGAGACGATGACGCTCCACGGCTCTGTGCGGATCAGATCATGGAGAGGGGCGAAGCGTGGGTCGGCAAGTCGCCGGCTGATGACGTCCTCATCGATGACGGTCGCGTGCGCCTCGATGGCCCTGATCGCTGCGCGGGGGGCGCCTCGCTCCTGCGCGGCATCGGCGGCGGCGGCATAACCGCTGGGAAGCCCGAAAGTGCCCGCCGTTCGCAGATTGTTGCCACCGTCTTCGAGAAGGTAGACGCCACAGGCGACCGCGCTGGTGGTTTCGACGATGCTCTGCGCCAGGGCGTCAAGGGTGGCATCGAGCGAGCGGTTGACGGCGAGGCTAGCCGCGGACTGCGCCAGGGCGACCGCCTCCCGCCGCACGCGCCGGTTCTCGGTCACGTCCTCGACGATTCCGATCAACAGTAGTTTCCCCCGCAATGCCATTGGCGTGTGGTGCAAAAGGACCTCACGCTCCCCCGCTTGGCCCAGCATCGTTATGCTGCGGCGTCCCGGCTCGGCCGTGGCGGTGGAGCACAAGTACGAACCGACCTCTTCGCGCTCGCGTGGCACGATAGAGTCGATCACCTCCGTCCCCACTAAGTCTTCGACGGACCGGCCAAAGAATGCGCGGGCTGCCGGGTTGACATAGACGTAATGCCCCGAATCATCCGCGACGACGACCGGGGTTGGCACGACCTCGACAAGGGCTCGAACGATTTCATCGACCGAGGGAGTGGCTAGCGTCTGGTTCTTGGACAAACCCGTCGTAGCCACGACTTCAGCCTCGGCCCAGGTCGCTCGCGCTCACCAGGCCCCGCTCCACCGCGTAGAGTGCCGCCTGCGTCCGACTTTGCAGCTGGAGCTTGCCGAGGATGTTGCTCACGTGCGTCTTGACGGTCTGCTCACCGATACCAAGCTCGCGGGCGACCTGCTTGTTAGCCTGGCCTTTCGCGATCAGTCGAAGCACGGCCGTTTCCCGTTCGGTCAAGACCTCGGGGCTGCCCGGAATCTGCACTTCGCGGACGAGCCGAGCGGCGGCCTCTGGCGACAGATGCACCTGGCCCGCGGCCGCCGATTTGACCGCCTGCCGCAGCTCGTCGGCTTCGGTGTTTTTGAGGAGGTAGCCGATCGCCCCGGCGCGAATCGCTCCCGTGACGGCCGCGTCTTCCAGAACACTGGTCAAGGCGATCACCTCGACGTCCGGCATCTCGGACCGGATCGTCCCGGTTGCCGCGACGCCGCCCATCCCCGGCATCAGCAGATCCATGAGGACAACTTGCGGGTGAAGCTCGCGGGCTAACTCGATCGCCTCTTCACCGGTGCTGGCCTCGCCGACAATCTGGAGGTCGGGGTCGAGCGCCAGAAACATGCGAAGTCCCTGTCGCACCACGCTGTGGTCATCGGCGATGAGTAGCCGAATCTCGCCCACCGCTCTGGCTGCACCGGTTTCGGTCGAAACCACCTGGCTCTAGAGTAGGGTTTCCAACCCTGGCCTGCAAAGCCGATCACCGGCTCGCCGGAGTCACTCCCCTAAATGGGGGATGATCGCGTCCCCCGCAAGTGCAGCACACCAATACGGCGGACGAGCGGTGCCTTACTCCGGTCTGGCCGGGACAATCTCTTTCAGAAGATGAAAGAGCACCGGTCGGCGATTTACCAGCGCGTCTGGTTTATCACGGGAGCATCCGCCGCCGTCGGCCGCGCCTTGACGGAATCGGTCCTGGCCCGTGGCGAGCGCGCCGTCGTCACGGCTCGCACCCCCGAGAGAGTCCGCGATCTGATCGAGCGTTATCCGGCGCAGGCGCTCGTCCTCGAACTCGATGTCAGTCGCCAGGACCAGGTGCGCCGTGTGCTTGGAGAGGCCACCGAACGCTTTGGCCACATCGATGTTTTGGTCAATATCGACCGCTTCTCCGAGGGGCTCGCCCAAGAGGTGGCCGCGCTAGGGATAAAGGTGATCACGATCGACCCAGTCAGTGACAACGGCCATCCGGCCAGTGACGTGGACGCGAAGGCCGACGACATCATTGCGATTGTCGACGCCGATAGTGGGAAATCAGCCATCGCGTAAGTGCTCAAGGAGGGCAAAGTGAACAATTCGTCGTCTTCCCAGGTCGCGTTAAAGAACCTTAAGGGCCAGGCGTGGGCACCGCGCTGGTGGGTCGTCCTGCTCATCGGACTGGCCCTCTGGGGCGCTGCCGTAGGCTCTGTCTTCGTCACCGGAGATCTCATCGTTCTTCCCACCGTCTTCCTGCTTGGCAGCTTCCTCGTGCCGGTTACGGCCGTCGTCTGGTACCTCGACCACGATCCGGACCCGGTGCTCTCGCCGCGGCGCATCCTATCCGCCTTCCTCATCGCCGGCGTGCTCGGACTCCTGGCCGCGGCGTTCCTCGAATACTGGTTGGTCTATGGTCCCGGGCTGCGCGGCAACCTCAAGGTCGGCCTCATCGAGGAGTTCGTCAAGGGGGTGGCGATCGTAGTTCTCGCCCTGGGTCTCCGCTCCTATACGACGCGGGCCGGAATGGCACTGGGAGCCGCCGTTGGCTTCGGCTTCGCGGCGCTCGAGAGCAGCGGCTATGCGCTGGCCGCCCTGTTCGTCGTGCAGGGCCAGCACCTCACGCTCTCGCTGTCGTCCGTCGTCTTCACGGAGCTCATCCGGGGAGTGCTGGCCCCCTTCGGTCACGGGCTGTGGTCGGCGATCCTCGGTGGCGTCATCTTCCACGCCGCTGCGCGCAAGGGTCAGCTGCGGCCAGCCTGGAGCATCCTCGTCGCCTATCTCGGTGTCTCGCTGCTGCACGGCGCCTTCGACATCTTCGGCAGCGTCACAGCCTACATCGTGATCTCGATCATCGGCCTCGTGCCGCTGCTGTACCTCTGGTTGCGCCAGGATCGCGGTCTGCCCTTCATGCGGCGGCCGCAGCCCGTTACGGTTACGGCCTGACCAAACCCCTCCCTGACCCTCCCCCACACGCGGGGGAGGGAAAGCGGAAGGCCTTACGGCCGCCACCCGTCATACCGATGCGATGGCGGACTCGGCCCACTTCCTTCCCGGCCTCGACTGGCTGATCAAGCTCGGCATCGGCCTGATCGTGGCCGCGGCGGGCGTCCTGCTCATCCGGCCGTCGCGCCGCGAAGGCTGGGGCTTCGCGGTCGGCATCTTCACGATCGAGGCCGGGGCGCTGGTCGCGATACGCGGAATCGTCGCCGCCGGCGGCTCGAGCTGGTGGCAGTACCTGATACCGTTCGCGCTCGTCCTCGTGCCGGGGATCTTCATCGCGATCGTGCTCACTCGCCTCCACTGGTGGCGGCGCGTCGGCTTTACATCATTTCCGGAGTGGAGGGCGCCGCACCTGGTGATCCCGCTGTTACTGATCCTCGTGCTGCCCTTCGTGGGGCTCTCAGCGCGAGGCACGATGGCGACCACCGCGCTCGTGCTCACCCTCCAGGTGGGCTTTGTCCTGATCGACATCTTCATGGAAGAAGTCACCTACCGCGGTGTCATCCTCGAGGCGCTCGCCGGGCTCAGCAACGTCGCGCGCGTGATCATCGCCGCGATCTTCTTCGGGCTGAGCCACCTGGACAACTTCTTCCTCCCGGGGGCGGATGAGGTCGGCGTCGCCTACCAGATCTTCGAGGCGTCGCTCGTTGGCATCCTCTTCGGCGCCGTGCGGCTGCGCATGAACACCATCTGGCCGGTGATGGTCGTGCACGCCATCTACGACCTGATGCTCGTGCTGGCGTTCGGGCACGCCTTCCCCGTGGCACCGACGATGCCCGGCTTCCTGGTAGCCACCGTGGTCAACCTGGGCCTCGCGGCCGTCGGGCTCTTCCTCCTTCGCGCTCTGCATGCTGCGGGCAAGGTTCGGCTCGAGGCGGCCTGACGTGAGACTGCGGCGCGAGCACGGCATCACCGCCGCACTGGGCGTCAGCGTGGTGCTCGCGATCATCGACCTCCAGTGGTCCTACACGCTTCACTACAAGCTCGCCCAGCCGGATTTCTACGTCTATTACCTGGCCGCCCAGCTCGGCCGGGCCCACGGTTGGGCGGCGATCTACGACCCGGCGGTCTTCCTTCCGCCGGTCACGGCCGCGGTTGGCAAACCGCTGCCCTATCTCAATCCGCCTGAACTCGCGTGGTTGGTCACGCCATTGAGTTTCCTGCCCTACCCGATGGCTGCCTGGATCTGGACCGGGCTCCTGGCCGCCGCCTTCGTGTTCATCTGGTACCTGGTCGCACCGGGCCGGAGGGTGGTACGACTCATACACGGCGTGGGCGCCGCGGTCCTGCTTCCGGTGTTCGTCGGCATTCTCTTCGGCCAGGTCAGCCTGCTGGTCGTGGCGGCCGTCGCTCTCAGCTGGTGGCTTCTCTCGCGCGGGCGGCCCTGGCTTGCCGGCCTGGCGCTCAGCGCGCTCATCCTGAAGCCGCAGGTCGCGTTCCTCGTGCCGCTGGCGCTGCTTCTCGCCGGGTATGGGCGGGTGTTTGTCGCCTGGCTCGCCGTCAGCGTGCCGCTCGCGGCCATCACGCTGATGGCCACGGGGATCGGGGTTTTCCAGCAAATGTCCCGTTCGCTACAAACCGTGAGCAGTGTTCCCGGGCCGATCCAATCGTCGCTCCTGCGCCAGCTCCCGCTCCCGCTGGCCGCCCTGGGAATCGCCGCCGTCCTTGGCGCCTCCGGCCTCATCCTGTGGCGCGGCCACGGTCGTGGCCCGGCCCCCCCGATTGCGGTTGGCCTGATCGCCGGCATGCTGGTGAGCCCCTACATCAACTTCTACGATCTCTCCGCCCTGGTCCTCGCGGCCTGGCTGATCCTGCGCAGCAATCCGCCACGATGGCAGCGAGCCGTTACCCTCGGCATGTACGTGCCGCTCTATGGTGCACCGATCTGGCCTCTCCTCACGCTGGCCTGTCTCTGCGGATGGCTGCTCAGCCTGGCAATTCCGAATAGTGAATTTGACAGCGATTTGTGAAAGGCCTCATAGTGAAGCGCTTCACTATGCAGTTCTCTGAGATCAAGGGCGACTGCCGCTTCAACGGCACCCTCGCCACGGACCGTGCGGGACACCTGTACGACAGCCGCTTCCGTCACGCGCTGCTCGCGTCGCGCCGGCCGCTGTCAGAAAAGGAGCTGCGCACGGTGGAGGCCATGACGGCCCTGCGGCAGACCGCCCGGCTCACCCGCCACCTGATGGATCGTTGGGCCGAGAAGCACGGGTTGAGCGAGGGTCGTCTCCATGTTCTGTTTACGCTGGCCGCCGCGCCCGATCACCAACTCCCGTTGGGTGAACTGGCCGAGCGGCTCGACGTTACCCCGCGCAACGTCACCGGGCTCATCGATCACCTCGAACGCGACGGCCTGGTAAAGCGTGTCGACGATACCGACGACCGGCGCCAGACCTACGCCCGGCTGACCGTAGCCGGTGGGAAGCGGCTCGAGGGCATGCGGGGCCAGGGACTGGAATGGCAACTCCGAATTGCCTCCGGCCTCTCCACCGAGGAGTTGGAGATTTTCCGGCACACCTGTTTGCGGCTGATCGAAAACATGACCGGCGCGACCGCGTCACAGAGGAGGAGCGCATGAGAAACGACATCCAAGGGCAGGCCGGCGACCCAGCGGAGAGCGGACACCTCACCGAGGGGTTGACGCGCTGGGGAACCATCGGGGTGGTCGCCGGCACCATGCTCGCCCTTCTGCTCGCCGCACTCGATCAGACGATTGTCGGCACCGCCATGCCACGCATCGTGGCCGAGCTGAACGGCCTGAACTATTACTCCTGGGTCATCACCGCCTACCTGGTGGCCTCGACGATCATGGTGCCGATCGCGGGCAAGCTGGGCGATCTCTTCGGTCGCAAGCCTTTCCTACTCGCCGGCATGATCGGCTTCGTCGCCGCCTCGGCGCTCTGCGGCCAATCGCACGGCATGCTCGAACTGGTCACCTTCCGGACGGTGCAGGGCATCTTCGGCGGCATGCTCTTCGCCACCGTCTTCGCGGTGATCGGCGACCTCTTCCCGCCCAGCCAGCGGGCGCGTCTGGCCGGCCTCTTCGGCGCCGTGTTTGGCCTATCCTCCATCGTCGGCCCGACGGCTGGCGGCTATATCACCGACAGTTGGGGCTGGCGCTGGGTCTTCTACGTCAACCTCCCGGTTGGTCTGATCGCGGTGCTGCTCGTTCTCGTCACGATGCCGTACGTGAGATCCTCCGCCTCCATCCGCGACATCGATTTCCTCGGTGCGGGGATGCTGGTCGCCGGCCTGGTTCCCCTGATGGTGGCGCTCTCGATTACGCGCGACCATGGCTGGACCTCCCCCGAGGTTCTGGGACTTCTAGCAATTGCGGCGGTCCTTCTGGCCATCTTCTTCGTGCTCGAGATGCGGACCGACCATCCGATCGTGCCTTTCTCGCTCTTCAAGAACTCAACCTTCAGCGTGTCCATGATCGTTGGCTTCCTGACCGGCTTCGGCATGTTCGGCACCATCGTCTTCGTCCCGCTCATTTACCAGGGTGTTCTCGGTGTCAGTGCCACTAACTCCGGCCAGTTGCTCACCCCGATGATGCTTGGCCTGATCGTGGCGAGCACGCTGGTGGGCCAGGCTATGGTGCGCATTCGCTACTACCGTTTCCTCGGGACGGCCGGTATCGTGGTCATGCTGGTTGGCATGTGGCTCCTCTCTCAGGTCACGGTCACCACCTCTCGCTTCGAAGTCGTCCGCGACATCGTCCTCGTGGGCGCCGGGCTGGGGACAACCTTTCCGCTCTACCTCACGGCTGTGCAGACTGCGCTGCCGCGTAACTTCCTCGGCGTTGCCTCGAGCCAGATCCAGTTCTGGAGGCAGATCGGCGGGACGATCGGCACCGCGGTGCTCGGCTCCGTCCTGGCCCAGCGCCTCCCGGTTCATATCCAGGAGCAAGTGGCCAGCCTTCACCTTCCCTCCCAGATCGCGTCGCGGTTCGCCAGCGGCGGTGGGAGCAACCCCCAGACCCTGTTCGATCCCGCGCAAATCGCGGCCCGCCGGGCCCAGGCGAGCGCGCTGGGACAACAGGGTGCCGCGATCTTCGACCAGGTGCTGCATTCGATTCGCGCCGGTCTGGCCGCGACCTTGCACGAGGTCTTCCTCTACGGCGCGGCGATCTTGATCCTGGCGCTAATTGCCTCGGTCTTCCTCAACGACGTGCCGCTGCGCGGACGGCAATCGGCGCGTGAAGAAGGCTCTCCGGTGGCCGCGGCTTAAGTCCAGTCCTCCCGTCTGATGCGATATAGGACGTGAGGCCGGAGCGGATGTCCCTCCGGCACGTCTGGGTGCTCGAAGTCTCCGTTGGGATCGCGGCGCATGCCGAGGCGCTCCATGACACGCCAGGAACGCACGTTGATCGTCGAGGTGAAGGAGACGATTTCGGGGAAGTCAAGCTTGCCGAACGCATAATCGAGGGCCGCCCGCGCCCCTTCGGTCGCGTACCCGTGGCCCCATTGGTCGGCCGCCAGCCGCCACCCGACCTCCACCGCGGGTGTGAAGTGAGCGGGAAACGTGGCGGGCCAGGGGGCCGACGTAGCCGATGAAGGCGGCGCTGTCTTTGCGCTCCACGGCCCAGAGGCTGTAGCCGAACTGACGCCAACGGGTGCGGATGCGATCAACGAATCGACGGGTGCGATCTTCCGATAACGTCTGTGGGAAGAACTCCATAACCACGGGATCGGCATTGATCTTGATGAAGGGCGCCACGTCGGCGTCCCTCCATTCGCGGAGGATGAGCCGCTCGGTCATGATCGACTCAAACACGATTGGTATAACCTCGACCAAAAATGTTACGGCGTTTTGGGATCCTCACTTTCGGGGTGGCACCCTTCGCGAACCTCGAACGGGAGTGGAGATGGGCCGACGAACTAGGTTTTGACTTTGGCTGGGTCCCCGACACCTGGGCCATAAAGGGTTACGCCGACTTCGAAGCCTGGACGCTGCTGGCGGCCCTCGCGCGAGTGACAACCCGGCTGCGGATTGGGACGCTCGTTACTACAATCATCGGCCGGCCCCCAGCCCTGCTCGCGGCCCAGGCCCTCACCATCGACCATCTCTCCCAGGGGCGTGTCGAGCTCGGCATCGGCGTTGGCGACCGTCCGGCGGACTGCGATGTCTTAGGGGTTCCCCGCTGGTCTCCGGCCGAGCGCGTTGCGCGACTCGAAGAACAGCTCGTGTTGCTCGATCGCTTACTTCGAGGGGAGGCGGTGAGCCGCGAGGGCACCTACTACTCTGTCCAGACGGCTCCGCTCGTTCAGCCCGCTCAGCGCCCCAGGCCTCCCCTGGTCGTGGCAGCTGAGGGTCCGCAGGCGCTTCGCCTGGTTGCCCGATACGCCGACGCGTGGAGCACGATCGGCGGGTACCAGCCAACGGTGTGGGCGGGTGGAACCGGTCAGCGCTTCAGCGAAGCCGAAGCGTTGAGCTCGACGCGCGCTCGGGTCGAGCAGCTCAGCCGCCACTGCATCGAGCTCGGCCGTGATCCGGCTCGCCTGCGACGAAGTGTCCTGGCGTACGGTCAGGCGGTCGACCCGCTGTCGTCGCTCGACGCCTTCGATCATTTCGTGGGGTCATATACGGAGGTCGGCATCGGCGAGTTTGTCTTCTACTGGCCGCCCCTGGCGAACGTGGCTGCCGGACGACCGATATCGACTGAGCAGCGGGCGACTGCCGAACAGATCGCTCGCGCCCGGCTGGCGGGGCCCTCGTGACTGAGGATCCCGCTTAGCGGGCTGTCGTGCGCCGGTAGCGGATGACCGACAGTGGCACGAAAACGATCAGGATCCCGGCGATCCAGGCGACGGATTGGATCAATGCCCAGCGGATGTCGCCCGTGGTCAGCGCGGGATTCACGTGGAAGAGGCCGCGCAGCGCGTCGGCGAGGACGGAGAT